>NZ_MUKA01000054.1 GCF_002150735.1 Streptomyces africanus | reverse complement strand
CGGCTCGCCGAGGGCCCGATCTCCGGTTTCGTCAGTTTCGACGGCGGCCGGGTCGGCATGCTCCAGGGCGAGGCGCTGCTGAAGGGCATGGGAGCCCGGGCCGACGACGGCGGCGTGGTCATGGTGAACGGCGACCCGTCCAGCCCCAACGCCGCCTGGTACGAGGGCGGCGCCCGGTCGGTGCTCCGGGACAAGGTGCGGATCCTCAAGTCGTACAACACCCTGGGCTGGCGCACGGAGAACGCGCACGACCACATGGCTGCCGCGATCAGCACCCTCGGCACGAACCAGATCGACGGGGTGCTCGCGGCCAACGACTCGATCGCAGCCGGTGTCATCGCGGCGCTCAAGAGCGCGCGCGTCGCGCCGCTGCCCCCGGTCACCGGCCAGGACGCCGACCTCGACGCCGTGCGGCGCATCGTCAAGGGCGAGCAGTACATGACCGTCTACAAGCCCTTCCGGCAGGAGACCGACGCGGCCTCCGCCATGGCCGTCGCCCTGGCGCGCGGCAACGACCTCGACGTCCTCGTCACGACGACCGTGGACAGCCCCACCACCAAGGACGTCCCGGCGGTGCTGCTCGACCCGGTCTCCGTGACGGCCGAGACCATCGGGCGGACGCTCGTCCGCGACGGCGTCTACACGATCGACCAGATCTGCACCCCGAAGCTCCGGCCGGCCTGCGACCGGATCGGGCTCACCCGGTGAGGAGGTGATCCCCGTGGCCCACCCGCCCGTACTGGCGTTGCGCGGCATCTCCAAGCGGTTCGGCGGCGTGCAGGCGCTCGTGGACGTCGATCTCCAGGTCCGGGCCGGTGAGGTGGTGGCCCTGGCGGGCGACAACGGCGCCGGCAAGTCCACGCTGATCAAGGTGATCTCCGGCGTCAGCCCCGCCGACCGGGGCGTCATCGAGTGGGAGGGGCACCTCGTGCAGATCAAACGCCCGCACGACGCCCACGCCCTGGGCATCGCGACCGTCTACCAGGACCTCGCCATGTGCGACAACCTCGACGTCGTGGGCAACCTCTTCCTCGGCCGGGAGATCGACCGGGTGGGTGTCCTCGACGAGGTGGAGATGGAGCGCCGGGCCCGCGATCTGATGCGGACCCTGTCGATCCGTATCCCCGACGTGCGCATGCCGGTAGCGGAGCTGTCCGCCGGGCAGCGGCAGGCCGTGGCGATCTCGCGCTCGCTCATGGGCGCGCCCAAGGTCCTGCTGCTCGACGAGCCCACCGCCGCCCTGGGTGTGGAGCAGACCAGCCATCTGCTCGACCTCATCGAGGAGGTGCGCGACCGCGGTATGGCGATCATCCTCATCAGCCACAACATGGGCGACATCAAGGCCGTGGCGGACCGGGTCGCCGTGCTGCGCCTCGGCCGCAACAACGGTCTGTTCGACGTGAGCACCGTGACGCAGGAGCAGATCATCTCCTCCGTCACCGGGGCGGCGGACAACGCCGTGGCGCATCGCACGAAGGGCGACGAGGAGGCGTGGCCGTGACCGGGGGCGGGCCGCACCGCGGCGGCGGGCCGGCCGCGCCGGGCGGCGGCGCCGAGCGGGTCGCGCCCGGCCGCGCGCCGCGCACCCGCGGCTGGTCCGGCACCCTGCGGGACTACGCCGTGGAGTTGCGCGGCAGTGTGCGCGACGGCGAGCGCGGGCCGCTCCTGGTGGTGGCCGGGCTGATCGTGATCTGGTGCCTCTTCCAGGCGCTGGACGACAAGTTCCTCTCGCCGCGGAACCTGTCCAACCTCAGCGTGGACATCGTCGGGACCGGTCTCGTCGCCGTCGGCATCGTGTTCGTGCTGCTGATCCGGGAGATCGATCTGTCGGTCGGCTCGGTCAGCGGTCTGGCGGGCGCCGTGTTCGCCGTGCTGAACGTGAACGAGGGGATGCCGGAGTGGCTCGCGGTGGTCGTGGCGATCGCCGCGGGCATGGCGGTGGGTGCCTTCCACGGGTTCTTCTTCGCCTGGCTCGGCGTGCCCGCGTTCGTCGTGACCCTCGCGGGGCTGCTGATCTGGAACGGCCTGACGCTCTACCTGCTGGGCGCGAGCGGCACGATCAACATCGACGAGGAGGGCCTGGTCGCCTCCCTGACCAGCCGGCACTTCAGTGACGACTTCGCGGCCTACGCGGTGGCGGCGCTCGGCACGGCCGGGTACTTCCTGGCCGCCCGCCGCAAGCGCGCCCGGCACCGGGCCGCCGGGATGCCCTACCGGCCGCCGGTCGAGGTCTGGGTGCGCACCGGCGTGCTCGCGGTGCTCGCCTTCACCGCCGCCTACACGCTCAACCGGTTCCAGGGGCTGCCGCTGGCGCTGCTGATCTTCCTGGTGGTGCTCGTCGTCTCGGACTACGTGCTGCGCCGTACGCGGTACGGGCGGCGGGTCTACGCGCTCGGCGGCGGGGTGGAGGCGGCGCGCCGGGCGGGCATCTCCGTGATGCGGGTGCGGGTCGCGATGTTCATGGTGTCGGGGACGCTGGCCGCGATCGGCGGGCTGTTCGTGGCCTCGGGTCTGACCTCGGCGAGTCCCACGACGGCCCGTGCGGCCGGCTCCGGGATGCTGCTGATCAACGCGATCGCGGCGGCTGTCATCGGCGGTACCAGTCTGTTCGGCGGGCGCGGCTCGCCCTGGTCCGTGCTGCTCGGTGTGCTGGTCATCCAGTCGGTCGCCTCGGGCATGGGGCTGCTGGGGGTGGAGGACGCGGTGCAGTTCATGATCACGGGTGGGGTGCTGCTGGCCGCCGTCGCGGCCGACGCGCTCTCCAGACGCGCGGCGGCCCGGCGGGGCCGCCCCTGAGCCACCGGATGCCCGGAGTACCCTGTTTCTTACGAAATGTCTAATAAAGAGCAAACAGAGACGTGAGACACGCGTGTGGTGAAGGAAGGGCGCCGTGTCCATCGGAGTGCCATGAAACGCAGCCTTCTCGCCCGGGCGGCCGTGGCCGCCACGGCCGTCGCAGGCCTGGTCCTCGCCGGATGCGGTGACACCGACGCGCCCCGCGGCGACCAGGCCGACATCAGTGTGCTCGCGATGGACGCGTCCCAGATGCAGACCCTGAAGAAGCTCACCAAGAGGCATTTCACCGCGGAGACGGGCATCACGGTCGACTACACCCTGCTGCCGGAGAACGAGGCGCGGGAGCGGATGAACCGCGAGTTCGCCACCCAGGCCGGCACCTACGACGTGGCGAGCGTGAGCGCGTACGAGGTGCCGATCTACTCGGACAACGGCTGGCTCGTCCCGCTGGACTCCTATGTGAAGGCGAACGAGGACTTCGACCAGGACGACGTCTTCCCCAACCTGGTGTCCTCGCTGACCGGCGAGGACGGCAAGCTCTACGCCGAGCCGTTCTACGGCGAGGGTTCCTTCCTGATGTACCGCAAGGACCTCTTCCGCGAGGAGGGGCTGACCATGCCGCCGAAGCCGACCTGGGCGCAGGTCGCCGACCTCGCCGCCAAGGTCGACGACGCCGACGGCGCGAGCGGCATCTGCCTGCGCGGCCTGCCCGGCTGGGGCCAGAACCTCGCCCCCCTCAACACGGTCGTCAACACCTTCGGCGGCGCCTGGTACGACACGGACTGGAACGCGCGCCTGACCTCGCCCGAGTTCAGGAAGGCCGTCGGGTTCTACGTCGACCTGCTCCGCTCCCACGGCGAGCCCGGCGCCGACCGGATGGGGGTGCTGGAGATCCTCGACAGGTTCGTCCAGGGCAAGTGCGCCATGATGTACGACGCCACGTCGCTGGCCTCGTCGATCGAGGCCGACGGTTCCGCCGTCAAGGGCAAGGTCGGCTACGTCCCGGCCCCGCACGACCGGACCGAGAAGGCCGGCTGGCTGTGGACCTGGGCGTGGGGCATCCAGCAGGCTTCCGAGAACAAGGACGCCGCCTGGAAGTTCATCTCCTGGGCCTCCTCCAAGGAGTACCAGCAGCTGGTCGGGCAGGAGATCGGCTGGACCGCGGCGCCCGCCGGGAACCGCAAGTCGCTCTACTCCAACCCCGCGTACCAGCAGGCGGCCGGCGCCTGGTACCGGCAGGAGTACAGGGCGGCGACCGACTCCGCCGATCCGAAGAACCCCGGCGTCGGCCCCCGTCCCTACACGGGTATCGGCTTCCTGGGCATTCCCGAGTTCGCCGTGCTCGGTACGGCGGTCTCCGAGCAGATCGCCGCGGCCGTCGCCGGGCAGCAGCCGGTGGACAAGGCCCTGGAGAAGTCGCAGGACCTCGCCCAGGCGGCGGCGGCGAAGTACCGGGGCGAGTGACCCGCTGCCGGACCTGCGCCGAGGCGAGGGCCGCGCCCCCGGTCACCCGGGAACGCGGCCCTCGAACTGCCCTGAACGGCCGTGCCGGTCCGCTTACTTGCGGATCAGGCTGCGCAGCACGTACTGCATGATGCCGCCGTTGCGGTAGTAGTCCGCCTCGCCGGGGGTGTCGATGCGGACGACCGCGTCGAACTCGACGCCGGTGTCGGTGGTGACCTTCACCGTGCGCGGGGTGGTGCCCTCGTTGAGCTCGGTGACTCCGGAGATGGAGAAGGCCTCCTCACCGGTCAGGCCGAGGGACTCGGCGGACTGGCCCTCCGGGAACTGGAGCGGCAGGACGCCCATGCCGATGAGGTTCGAGCGGTGGATGCGCTCGTAGGACTCGGCGATGACGGCCTTGACGCCCAGGAGCGCGGTGCCCTTGGCGGCCCAGTCGCGGGACGAGCCGGAGCCGTACTCCTTGCCGGCCAGGACGACCAGCGGGATGCCGGCGGCCTGGTAGTTCTGCGAGGCGTCGTAGATGAACGACACCGGCGCGTCGGCCTGGGTGAAGTCGCGGGTGTAGCCGCCCTCGGTGCCCGGCGCGATCTGGTTGCGCAGGCGGATGTTGGCGAACGTACCGCGGATCATGACCTCGTGGTTGCCGCGGCGGGAGCCGTAGCTGTTGAAGTCACGACGCTCCACACCGTGCTCCGTGAGGTACTTGCCGGCCGGGGTGTCGGCCTTGATGGCACCGGCCGGGGAGATGTGGTCGGTGGTGACCGAGTCGCCCAGCTTGGCCAGCACGCGCGCGCCGGAGATGTCGGAGACCGGGGTGGTCTCCATCGTCATGCCCTCGAAGTACGGGGGCTTGCGGACGTAGGTGGACTGCGGGTCCCACTCGAAGGTGTTGCCGGTCGGGATCGGCAGCGCCTGCCACTGGGCGTCGCCCGCGAAGACGTCCGAGTAGGACTTGGAGAACATGTCCTCGCCGATGGCGCTGGCGACGACCTCGTTCACCTCGGCCTCGGAGGGCCAGATGTCCTTCAGGAAGACCGGGTTGCCGTCCTGGTCGGTGCCCAGGGCGTCCCGGGTGATGTCCACCTTCATGGAGCCGGCGAGCGCGTAGGCCACGACCAGCGGCGGGGACGCCAGGTAGTTCATCTTGACGTCGGGGTTGATCCGGCCCTCGAAGTTCCGGTTGCCGGAGAGGACCGAGGTGACCGCGAGGTCGTGGTCGTTGACGGCCTTGGAGACCTCCTCCGGCAGCGGGCCGGAGTTGCCGATGCAGGTGGTGCAGCCGTAGCCGACGAGGTTGAAGCCGACCTTGTCGAGGTACGGGGTCAGGCCCGCCTTCTCGAAGTAGTCGGTGACGACCTTGGAGCCCGGGGCGAGGGTGGTCTTGACCCACGGCTTGCGGGTCAGGCCCTTCTCCACCGCCTTCTTGGCCACCAGCGCGGCGGCGACCATGACGTACGGGTTGGAGGTGTTGGTGCAGGAGGTGATGGCCGCGACGGTCACCGCGCCGTGGTCCAGCTCGTACTTCGTACCGTCGGGGCCGGTGACGGTGACCGGGTTCGACGGGACGACGGCACCGGTGCCGTCGGCGTGCTGCGGCGCGCCGGCGCCGTTCTCCTGGTTGCCGTAGGCGGGGGCGTCGGAAGCCGGGAAGGACTCGGCGCTCGCCTCGTCGACCGGGGAGGCCGAGGCGGCGGCCTGCTGGGCGACGGGCGCGTCGACGTAGTTGAGGACGTCCTTCGCGAACTGCTGGGCGGCCTCGGCCAGGACGATACGGTCCTGCGGGCGCTTCGGGCCGGCGATGGAGGGCACGACCGTCGACAGGTCGAGCTCCAGCTTCTCGGAGAAGTCGGGCTCGGCGGCCGGGTCCAGCCAGAGGCCCTGCTCCTTGGCGTACGCCTCGACGAGGGCGAGCTGCTGCTCGGAACGGCCGGTGAGCTTGAGGTACTTGATCGTCTCGTCGTCGATCGGGAAGATCGCGGCGGTCGAGCCGAACTCCGGCGACATGTTGCCGATGGTGGCGCGGTTGGCCAGGGAGGTGGCGGCGACGCCCTCGCCGTAGAACTCGACGAACTTGCCGACGACGCCGTGCTTACGCAGCATCTCGGTGATGGTCAGCACGAGGTCGGTGGCGGTGGTGCCGGGCGTGAGCTCACCGGTGAGCTTGAAGCCGACGACGCGCGGGATGAGCATGGAGACCGGCTGGCCGAGCATGGCAGCCTCGGCCTCGATGCCGCCGACGCCCCAGCCCAGCACACCGAGGCCGTTGACCATCGTGGTGTGCGAGTCGGTGCCGACGAGGGTGTCGGGGTAGGCCTGGCCGTTGCGGACCATGACCGTGCGCGCCAGGTGCTCGATGTTCACCTGGTGGACGATGCCGGTGCCGGGCGGGACGACCTTGAAGTCGTCGAAGGCGGTCTGGCCCCAGCGCAGGAACTGGTAGCGCTCCTTGTTGCGGCCGTACTCCAGCTCGACGTTCTGCGCGAAGGCCTCGTTGGTGCCGAACTTGTCGGCGATGACGGAGTGGTCGATGACCAGCTCGGCCGGGGAGAGGGGGTTGACCTTCGCCGGGTCGCCGCCCAGCTCCTTCACGGCCTCACGCATGGTCGCGAGGTCCACGACACAGGGCACGCCGGTGAAGTCCTGCATGATCACGCGGGCCGGCGTGAACTGGATCTCCTGCGACGGCTGGGCCTGGGAGTCCCAGCCGCCGAGGGCGCGGATGTGGTCGGCGGTGATGTTCGCGCCGTCCTCGGTGCGGAGGAGGTTCTCCAGCAGCACCTTCAGGCTGTAAGGGAGGCGCGCGGCGCCCTCGACCTTGTCCAGCCGGAAGATCTCGTACGACTCGTCGCCCACCTGCAGCGTGCTGCGGGCGTCGAAGCTGTTCGCCGACACGACAGTCTCCTTCATTGATGTGCGCGTACCACCACGATCCTGCCGCCACGGCATCTCGGCCGATCCGCTAAGGTAAGGCTAAGTTAGGTAGGCCTTACCGGGCTGGCGGCTGCGGTGCTCCCCGGCAGATATCTCGATGTCGAGATAACTCTAGTACACCGGGGCCCGTAGGTCATGCCCCGGCGTCCGTCATGCGGTCATGCACATCCCTCTCCGGGGTATCCGAACCAGAAGTCCACGCCGCAAACGGAGAGGAGACAGGCATGCCGCTCACGTTCCGCAAGAGTTTCCGGATCCTTCCGGGGGTGCGCCTGAACATCAACAAGCGCTCCTGGTCCATCACGACCGGCGGCGGAAAGAACGGCCCGCGTCACACCCGCAGCAGTACGGGACGTCGCACGACATCCATGGATCTGCCCGGACCTTTCGGGTGGCGGCGTACGCGCACGAGTCGCCGACCCTGAAGCCACCAGGGAGGATTGACCTCCCGTCACCCGAATGGACCCCCCAGCCGAGTCCCATCTCATATCTGAGATAACCTCAACCGCATGGCAGACGACTACCTCGTACGCATCGGCAAGCTCATCCGTGACGCCCGGCAGCACCGGGGCTGGACCCAGTCGCAGCTGGCGGAGGCGCTCGGCACCAGCCAGAGCGCCGTGAACCGGATCGAGCGCGGCAACCAGAACATCAGCCTTGAGATGATCGCGCGTATCGGGGAGGCCCTCGACAGCGAGATCGTGTCGCTCGGCTACGCCGGTCCGATGCACCTGCGGGTCGTCGGTGGCCGCCGGCTGTCCGGCGCCATCGACGTGAAGACGAGCAAGAACGCGTGCGTGGCGCTGCTGTGCGCCTCACTGCTCAACCAGGGGCGCACGGTGCTGCGCCGCGTCGCCCGCATCGAGGAGGTGTACCGCCTCCTGGAGGTGCTGGGCTCGATCGGCGTCCGCACCCGCTGGATCAACGACGGTGTCGACCTGGAGATCGTGCCGTCGGCCGAGCTGGACCTGGCGGCGATCGACGCGGACGCGGCCCGCCGCACCCGCTCGATCATCATGTTCCTCGGTCCGCTGCTGCACCGCATGGACTCCTTCAAGCTGCCCTACGCCGGCGGCTGCGACCTCGGCACACGCACGGTCGAGCCGCACATGATCGCCCTGCGCCGGTTCGGTCTCGACATCGCGGCCACCGAGGGCCAGTACCACGCGAGGGTCGACCGCTCGGTCCGCCCCGACCGCCCCATCGTGCTGACCGAGCGCGGCGACACGGTGACCGAGAACGCGCTGCTGGCCGCCGCCCGGCACGACGGCACCACCGTCATCCGCAACGCCTCCTCCAACTACATGGTCCAGGACCTGTGCTTCTTCCTGGAGGCCCTCGGCGTCAAGGTCGACGGCATCGGCACCACCACGCTCACCGTGCACGGCGTGCCGACCATCGACGTCGACGTGGACTACTCCCCCTCCGAGGACCCGGTCGAGGCGATGAGCCTGGTCGCGGCGGCCGTGGTCACCGAGTCGGAGCTGACGGTGCGCCGCGTGCCGATCGAGTTCCTGGAGATCGAGCTGGCGGTCCTGGAGGAGATGGGCCTCGACCACGACCGCACGCCCGAGTACTTCGCCGACAACGGCCGCACCCGGCTGGTGGACCTCACCGTACGGCCCTCCAAGCTGGAGGCGCCGATCGACAAGATCCACCCCATGCCGTTCCCCGGCCTGAACATCGACAACGTCCCGTTCTTCGCGGCCATCGCGGCGGTCGCCCAGGGCAAGACCCTCATCCACGACTGGGTCTACGACAACCGCGCCATCTACCTGACGGACCTGAACCGCCTCGGCGGCCGACTCCAGCTCCTCGACCCGCACCGCGTCCTGGTCGAGGGCCCGACCCGCTGGCGCGCCGCAGAGATGATGTGCCCGCCGGCCCTGCGCCCCGCGGTGGTCGTCCTGCTGGCGATGATGGCGGCGGAGGGCACGTCGGTGCTGCGCAACGTGTATGTCATCAACCGGGGTTACGAGGACCTGGCGGAGCGGCTGAACTCGATCGGGGCGCAGATCGAGATCTTCCGGGACATCTGAATGGCGGGTGCCGCCGCACCTCGCATGACCTGCACGAATGCAGGTCAGGAAGGGATTGTGACGGCACCTCTGGGACTTCTCTGGGACTTTGGGCCAGGACCGGGCTCCTGCCGGTCGTCCGGGCTACGCGAAGACCGCGTCGACGGCGGCGTGGCCGAGTGCGGCAGAGGTCCTTCTCACGCGAGGTCCCTCCTGGCCCGCCCGTGCAGCGTCAGGTAGAAGGTCTGTAGGGATTCCCCGGGTCCACCGAGGTCGAAGCCGTTACGGACCTTGCCGAGCGGGTTCCAGACCCGGCCGTCCGGCATCCGCACCCCGACCGGCTGGCCGAAGTAGGCGCGCTGGTCGGCGTCGAAGTCCACCCACACCGCGCCCGCGCGGCGCACGAGCACCTCACCGACGTAGGCACCGAGCCCGAACAACGGCTCCTGCAACTGCTCTCCCCCCGCGCCGCCCTTGCGCAGCCCGTCGATCAGGAAGTCCACGATCCGCAGGCTGGCCACGGAGTAGTCCAGCGGCAGCCGGTTGCGCACGGTGACGCGGGCGACGAACTTCGCAGCGCGCGACCGCATCAATTCAGCCCCCAGGTCGCGTCCGTCCACTGCGCTCATGAGACCCCACCCCTTCGCTCGATCAGCGGGAAGTCCTGCTTCCGGCACTCCCGATCGATCAAGCGGATGTCGCGTCACCGACATCACGGGTCACAGTCGTGATGATTGCCACATAAGAAAGCCACAGGAGACGTACAACCTTTTCGAGTCTTGCGGCGGATCGTCGGCTGGCAGGGCGAGTACCACGCCAGCGTGTCTCCGGCCGGGATCACGCCTGCGCGACATCCTGGACCGGCACACAACGCGCGTGTGACGCGACTGAAACGACGGGCGTCAGGTAGCCGTCACAGCCGAAGAGGTCCACGAGAAACCGGCATCGTCGTCAATTCTGTCAGGGCTGAAGACCGCGTCTCATATCGGCCCATTGGGTGAAGAGTTCAATGAACGGATCGTTTTCGCCCATCCTGGAGAGCAGATCCTGAACCCTCTCCGGAGGATAGTCGTCAACCATGAGCAGCAACTCCGACTGGAGCGCCCCGCGACGACGAATGGACGGCGTTTCCGACGACTGGATCGCCGCGAGAAGGTTCTCTCGGACGAGCAGTTGTCGGATCCTTGGAACCTCGGCCACCAGCGTTTCCCCAAGGACCTTCCCCACCTCGGCGCGGTTCCTGTCACCAAAGGCCCACCTCGTACGGAAAACACCCGACGAAGCAGGGTCGTGAGCCGCCGAATCCGGCGGAATCAAAGAGTAGGACGCCAGGGCTCCCGATTCCTTGACCTCGGGAACTCCGGCAACCATGTACTGCCGGTTCAAGAACTGCCAATGAGGCTCCGGAACGAACGAACACTGGGCATGAAAAACCACTGCCTGAGGATCAACACGCACGGGCGTGAAGTGGATGAAGGCAACGTCCCCGGAGTCACCGTCGAGTCTGTACACCTGCCCCTTCTTTCTGAAGCCAAGGGGCTTCAGCTTGGGCGTTACAAACTCTTTCAAGAAGTCGGACAGTTCCTTCACGGCCACCACCAGTTATTTCGCTTCTTCCCCTGGGCCTTGAGACGGTTCACGTACCACTCGGCCTCGGGTACCGCCTTGCTCGCGTCCCCGGCCGACTTGACCTCCCAGACGTAGTAGACGTCGGCCTTGGCGTCGTATCCGAGGATGTCGGGTGTGCCGACACTGCAGTCGGGAACCGCGAGTCCTCGGTTCCTCCGCGGTGTCCCTCGATTGCCGTTGCGGGGGTACATGCACTCCTTGTTCGCCCCGTCAATCTTCGTCGGCGGCAGCACTGAGAAGTCAGTCGCCCCGATGCTTGCGGCTTGCGCCTCGATTTCCAGGATCGCACGGTCCTGGGCCGCATTGTGTCGACTGGTCTTGTTCCCTGTCTTGCCGGGAAGTGCGTTCCGGCCGATCGTGACGGCATTGCACCCGCTGATCCCCCCACACAGGGCATCGACCGACGTATGGCCATCGACTTCGATCTGCGAAATGGGATTTCCGCCGGTGAAGGCGTAGCGGTTCCCGGTGAAGGGATCGGCACCGAGGCCCATGTCCGCGAGCGCGCCGTTGTACATGTCCCGGCTGGTGAAGCGGTTCAGACCCGGGTTGTAGTCACGGAAGCCCATGTCGTAGGTGCCGGACTGAGCGTCCCAGCGCTTGGCGTTGTAGCGGTAGGGGTTGTAGCGGTAGGGGTTATAGGTCTCCTTGGTCGGATCCGTGGTGCTCGGCTTGTCGATGCCGGTGAACTCGGAGGTGTCGTCGGAGCCGTAGGCGGTGTAGCCGTAGGTGGCCTTCGTGTCACCGTTGTTGTCCGTGAGCGTTTCGACGTCGGTGTGGCTGTTGTAGCCGTAGTAGCCGTCCTCGGTTGTGCCGTCGCCGTTGTGCGTGACCTGCGACAGGCGCTCCCCCCACGGGCTGTACTGGTACGACTTGGTCAGCTCGCCCGCGACCTTCTCGTCCAGGACCTCGTTGGACAGGCCCAGGTACGCGTAGTCCGTGGTCTTGCCGTCCGCTGTTTTGGACGTGGTGCGGTCGAGCGGGTCGTACGTGTACGTGGTGGACTTCATCGCACCTGTGTCGTCCCTCTTCTGGGACTCCACGACGTGGTCGAAGCCGTCGTACACGCTCCTGTCGATGATCTGCCCGCCCGAGGTGACGGATTCCTGGCGGCCGAACGGGTCGTAGTTGTAGTTCGACGTGGCTGCGCCGTCAGCGGTGGCGCTCAGCAGGCGGTTGCGGTCGTAGTCGTAGTCGGTTGTGACGTTGCGGACGGTCTGGCTGATGACGTTGGCGTTGTTGTCGTAGACGTAGCTCTCGGTCTCCGCGCCGTTACCCGTCTTGACCGACTTGGTGAGGCGGTCGGCCGGGTCGTAGGTGTAGTGCGTGGTCGACGACAGGTACGCCGCGTGGTTGTCGGCGTTCATCTTCTGCGCCACGTCCTGCGACTTGTTCCCGTTGGGGTCGTAGGCATAGGTGTGCGAGGAGACAAGGGTGCCGTTCGGCTTCTTCTCCGTGGTCGACTTCAGCGCCGCGTCCAGGTAGTACCTGTAGTCAACGGTGTTGCCGTTGGCCTTGGTCTGCTGGAGCGTCTGGCCGCGGTCGGTGTAGGTGTAGGACGTCACCTTGGGATCGGTGTCCGTCGCCGTCTTGCCGACCGAGACTGTCTTCACCAGCTCACGCAGGTCGTACGTGTACTTGGAGAACTGGTCGGGGTGCGTGATCGTGTCCGGCTGGCTGTTCGCGTCGTAGGTGTACGACGTGCACTTCTTCTCCTGCCCGGACAGCGCCTCGGTCACCTTCTGGACCTGATTGAGGCCCGTGTAGGTGATCGCGTACGCGTCGATCTCCGCGGTCGACGAGGTGTCGTCGATCGACGTGAGGTTGCCGTTGAGGTCGTAGGAGTAGGCGAAGTCGCTCTTCTCCGTGTCGGCCGGGTCGCCGCTGGTGTCACGGACGAGTTTCACGCCGTCCGCGACGACCACGCCGCCGCTGTTCTGGAACAGTTGCAGCTTGGCGTCGTTGCCCTGCTGGAAGGAGTAGGAGCCCAGCGAGACCCAGGTGCCCTGGTTGGCTGTCGCGTTCTGGTCGATCGTCTTGTCGGCCGTCCCGGTCTCATGGGTGAGCGTGTACTTGGCCGTCGTCGCGGCGCCCGTGACCTTGGGGAACTTCACGTACGCGGTGTACGTGCCGTCCTTGGGGATGTTGAGCGTCCACGTGAAGGCGTCCGGGCCGGCACCCGCCGCGTGGGTCTCGTGGTTGTAACCCTGCTGGCCGGCGATGTCAGCCTTGGTCCAGGTGCCGGTCTTCGCAGTGTTCTGGGTGTCGGAGTTGTGTCTGAACGACAGATTCGGCCACGGTGATTCCCGAACACTCGTTTTTCGCCTGGGTGACCGAATTTGTAAAGCCCTTTTGCAAAAGGAAGGGAAAACAAATTCTAGGTACATTCAACTGGCTAAAAATAGATCGGTGTACCGGCCCTTGAAGGCGCAACCTGACTCTCGTCAGCAGACGGGTGCGCGCTTGAGGGGAGTCCGTGGGCGTGGGACGTGCCAGGACCAGGTGGGAACAGATCGCTTCGGACGCGGCCGAACGGCTGTTCGCGGCAGGGCAGTTGCTGCAGCGGGCACCGACCACGCCGGAGGGGCGGGCGGTCTTCCGCACGGATCAGCGGGTCAATGACCAGCCGTACCGGGATCGGTGGGCGCACGACAAGGTGGTGCGCTCCACTCACGGAGTGAACTGCACGGGTTCGTGTTCATGGCAGGTGTACGTCAAGGACGGCCTGATCACCTGGGAGACCCAGGCGACCGATTACCCCTCGGCGGGCCCGGACCGCCCCGACTACGAACCGCGGGGCTGCCCGCGCGGCGCCTCGTTCTCCTGGTACACGTACTCGCCGACACGGGTGCGCTACCCGCACGCACGCGGCGTGCTGGTGGAGATGTTCCGCGAGGCCAAGCGCCGTGCGGACGGAGACCCGGTCGCGGCGTGGGCGGAGATCACCGGTGATCCGGACAAGCGGCGCCGCTACCAGTCGGCACGCGGCAAGGGCGGCCTGGTGCGCATCGGCTGGGACGAGGCGCTGGAGATCGCCGCCGCCGCACACGTGCACACGCTGCGGGAGTACGGCCCGGACCGGATCGCCGGCTTCTCCCCCATCCCGGCGATGTCGATGGCCTCGCACGCGGTCGGTGCCCGCTTCCACGCCTTGATCGGCGCGCCGATGCTGTCGTTCTACGACTGGTACGCGGATCTGCCGGTCGCCTCGCCGCAGGTGTTCGGTGACCAGACCGACGTGCCCGAGTCGGGCGACTGGTGGGACGCGGCGTATCTGATGCTGTGGGGCTCCAACGTCCCGGTCACCCGTACCCCGGACGCCCACTGGATGGCCGAGGCCCGCTACCGCGGCCAGAAGGTCGTGGTGGTCTCCCCGGACTACGCGGATGCCACGAAGTTCGCCGACGAGTGGCTGCACCCCCATCCGGGCACCGACGGGGCGCTCGCCATGGCCATGGGGCACGTCATCCTGCGCGAGTGCTTCGTCGAACGGCAGGTCCCGTACTTCACCGACTACGTCAAGCGGTTCACCGACCTGCCGTTCCTCGTCGCCCTAGACGAGCGGGGGACGGACACGCACACCCCCGGGGCGTTCGTGACGGCCCGGGACCTGGATCTGGCCAGGGACGCCGAGGCGGCGGCACGGCGCTGGATGCCGGTGCTCTACGACACGGTGTCCGACCGGCCGGTCGTGCCGAACGGCACCCTGGGCGACCGCTGGGGCAAGTCGAGCGAGGGCCGCTGGAACCTGGATCTCGGCGACACCGAGCCGCTGCTGAGCTTCCACGGCCGCCCCGGCGCGGTGCCGGCCGGCATCGAACTGCCGCGCTTCGACGAGCGGGGAGAGACGGTACGGCGTACGGTGCCGGCGCTGCGGCTGGGCGACCGCCTGGTCACGACCGTCTTCGACCTGATGCTGGCCCAGTACGGTGTGGGCCGCGACGGCCGGCCCGTGCCGTACGAGGACGCGGCAACGCCGGGTACTCCCGCCTGGCAGGAGGCGATCACGTCGGTGCCCGCGATGGCGGTGGTGCGTGCGGCGCGGGAGTTCGCGCGGACCGCGGAGCAGACCAAGGGCCGCTGCATGATCGTGATGGGGGCCGGCACCAACCACTGGTTCCACTCCGACACGATCTACCGGTCCTTCCTTTCGCTCCTGCTGCTCACGGGCTGCCAGGGCGTCAACGGCGGCGGCTGGGCGCACTACGTGGGGCAGGAGAAGGTGCGGCCGTACGCGGGCTGGCAGCAGATGGCCACGGCCTCCGACTGGGTGCGCCCCTCGCGCCAGATGGCGGGCACGCCGTACTGGTATCTGCACACGGACCAGTGGCGCTACGAGGGGTTCACCACCGACGCTCTGACCTCGCCGACCGCACCCGGCGCCCTCACCGGCCTGCACACGGCCGACCTCGTCGCACGGTCCGCCCGGCAGGGGTGGATGCCGTCCGCCCCCACCTTCGGCGCCAACCCCCTGGAGCTCGGGCGCCGCGTCCATGAGGAGGGCGTCGATCCGGCGCGGTGGGTGGCCCGCGAGCGGGACGCCGGCCGGCTCTCCTACGCCTGTGAGGACCCCGACGATCCGGCCAACTGGCCGCGGGTGCTCACCGTGTGGCGGGCCAACCTGATCGGTTCCTCGGCCAAGGGCAACGAGTTCTTCCTGCGGCACCTGCTGGGCGCGTCCGACAACGCCACGGCCGAAGAGGCCCCGCCCGAACTCAGGCCCCGGGACGTGACCTGGCGGGACGAGGCCCCCCGCGGCAAGCTCGACCTGCTGCTGGCGCTGGACTTCCGCATGACGTCCACGACGCTCTTCGCCGACCTGGTGCTGCCCGCGGCCACGTGGTACGAGAAGCACGACCTGTCCAGCACGGACATGCACCCCTACGTGCACGCCTTCTCCCCGGCGATCAGCCCGCCCTGGCAGGCGCGCACGGACTTCGAGATCTTCCACGGACTGGCCGCCGAGGTCAGCCGGCTGGCCGCGGGACGCCTGGACGTGGCCCATGACCTGGTGGCCACCGCGCTGCAGCACGACACCCCCGGGGAGGCCCCGCCCGACGGGCCCACCGGCCCCCGGTTCACGGTCGTCGAACGGGACTACACCGCGATCGGCGACCAGATCGCCGCACTGGGCCCGCTGGCCGAGGAACAGGGCATGACGGTGAAGGGCGTGACCGTGTCGCCCGTACAGGAAGCCGGCTGGCTCGCCGCGCGGTGCGGTACGGCGTCCCGTGGCCCTGCGCGCGGACGGCCCCTGCTCGACACGGACGTCAAGCTGTGCGAGGCGATCCTGGCCCTGTCGGGCACGACCAACGGCAGGCTGGCCGCGGAGGGCTTCGAGCGGCTCGCCGAGCGCTGCGGCGCCGACACCGGCCTCGCCGAGCTGGCCTCGTCGGTGGCCGAGCGGCGCGTGGAGTTCTCCGACACGCAGGCCCGCCCGGTGCAGGTCGGGGCGAGCTTCGAGTGGTCGGGGAAGGAGGCACCGGACCGCCGCTACTCACCGTTCACGATCAACACCGAGCACTTCAAGCCCTGGCACACGCTCACCGGGCGCCAGCACTTCTACCTCGACCATCCCTGGATCGCCGAGTACGGCGAACAACTCCCGGTCTACCGGCCGCCACTGGACCTGAACGTCCTCGGCGAGCAGCCGCGCGTCACCGGCGGCGACGAAGGGCGTTCGGTGACCGTGCGCTATCTGACGCCCCACTCGAAATGGTCGATCCACTCCGAGTACCAGGAGAACCTGCTGATGCAGACCCTGGCCCGCGGCGGCCCGGTCATCTGGATCAGCGTGGACGACGCCGCCGCGATCGGCGTGGCCGACAACGACTGGATCGAGGCGGTCAACCGCAACGGCGTCGTCGTGGCCCGCGCGGTCGTCTCCCATCGCATGCCGCCGGGCACCGTGTTCATGTACCACGTCCAGGAACGCCTCGTGAACGTCCCCAAGTCCGAGGCCACCGGCCGGCGCGGCGGCGTCCACAACGCCCTCACCCGGCTCCTGATCAAGCCGACCCATCTCATCGGCGGCCACGCGCAGTTGTCCTTCGCCCCCAACTACTACGGCCCCACCGGCAACCAGCGCGACGCCGTCACCGTCATCCGCCGCCGCTCCCAGGAGGTCGACTACTGATGAGGATCATGGCCCAGGTGGCGATGGTGATGAACCTCGACAAGTGCATCGGCTGCCACACCTGCTCGGTCACCTGCAAACAGACCTGGACCAACCGGTCCGGCACCGAGTACGTGTGGTTCAACAACGTCGAGACGCGCCCCGGCCAGGGCTACCCCCGCGGCTACGAGGACCAGGAGCGATGGCAGGGCGGCTGGCGGCTCAAACACGGCCGCCTGGTGCCGCGCAGCGGCGGCCGGGCCCGGCGCCTGGCCCGCCTGTTCGCCAACCCCGGCCTGCCCTCGCTCGACGACTACTACGAGCCGTGGACCTACGACTACGAGAACCTGATCAGCGCGCCGCTCGGCGACGACGTCCCCACAGCCCCGCCCCGCTCCCTGATCGACGGCGAGCCCACCCGCGTGACCTGGGGCCCCAACTGGGACGACGACCTGGGCGGCGGACCCGAGCACATCGCGGGCGACCCGGTCCTGAAGCAGATGAACGAGCGGGTGCGGCTGGAGTACGAGCAGGCGTTCATGTTCTACCTCCCGCGCATCTGCGAGCACTGCCTCAACCCCTCGTGCGTCGCGGTGTGTCCCTCCGGGGCGCTGTACAAGCGGATCGAGGACGGCATCGTCCTCGTCGACCAGGACCGCTGCCGCGGCTGGCGCATGTGCGTGACCGGATGCCCGTACAAGAAGGTGTACTTCAACCACGCCACCGGCAAGGCCGAGAAGTGCACGCTGTGCTACCCGCGCATCGAGGCCGGGCAGCCCACCGTCTGCTCCGAGACCTGCGTGGGCCGCCTGCGCTATCTCGGCGTCATCCTCTACGACGCCGACAAGGTGGGCGAGGCCGCCGCCACCGCCGATGAACAGGACCTGTACGAGGCGCAGTTGGGCTGCTTCCTCGACCCCGGCGACCCCGCGGTGCAGCGGGCCGCCGAGGACGCCGGCATCCCGCACGACTGGGTCACCGCGGCCCGGCGCTCACCCGTGCACGCCCTCATCAGCCGTTACAAGGTCGCGCTGCCCCTGCATCCCGAGTACCGCACGATGCCCATGGTCTGGTACGTCCCGCCCCTGTCGCCGGTCGTGGAGTCCCTCACCGCCACCGGCCACGACGGGGAGGATCCCGCGAAACTGTTCGCGGCGATCGACTCCCTGCGCATCCCCCTGGAATACCTCGCCGGGCTCTTCACCGCGGGCGACGTGGCTCCCGTGGAGGCCGCGCTGTGCCGGCTCGCGGCGATGCGCTCCCACATGCGGCGCGTCAACCTCGGCGAGGAGCGGGACCCGGCCATCGCCCGCGCCGTCGGCATGGACGCCGAGGACATCGAGGGCATGTACCGGCTGCTCGCCCTCGCCAAGTACGACGAGCGCTACGTGATCCCCACCGGCTACACCGCCGGCACTCCCGAGGACGAGCTGGGCGGCTGCGGTCTCGACGGCCCCGGCGGCCCGGGCATGTACGACCCGGGCACCTTTCACGCCACGCCCGCCCCCGAGCCGGAGGGCGCGCAGGCGTCGCTGCGCGGCCGCGTCAACCTTCTGAACTGGAACGGGCGCGGGCGTCCCGACGGCCTCTTCCCGCGCGGCGGGGGGAACCGGACGTGAGCACGGCACTGATCCACCAGGCGGCCTCGCTGCTCCTGCTCCACCCCGACCGGGACTGGCCCCGCCGTCTGCACCTGGTCACGGACGCCCTGGGCGGCGTGCCACGCGCGCAGGCCGAGCCGCTGACACGGTTCTGCGCGGCCGTCACGGGCGTATCCGCCCTGGAGTTGTCGGCCCGCTATGTGACCACGTTCGACCGCAGCCGGCGGCGCACCCTGCACCTGACCTACTACACGGACGGTGACACCCGCCGCCGCGGCCGGTCGCTGCTGGACTGGCGTGAGCTGTACCGCGCGCACGGCTGGCAGCCGCCCGCCGACGAACTGCCCGACTTCCTGCCCCTGGCCCTGGAGTTCGCCGCCCGCTGCCCCGAGCCGGGCCGCAGGGCCTTGCAGGATCACCGCGCGGCACTGGAACTCCTCCGCCTCGCGCTGCACGAGCACCGCAGCCCCTACGCCGACATCCTGGAAGCGGTCTGCGGCACCCTGCCCGGCGCTTCCCCCGCCGATCGCGCCGCCGCCCTGCGCCTGGCCCGCTCCGGCCCGCCCACCGAGTCCGTCGGCCTGCTGCCCTTTCCCGCGCGCCCGACGGTCCCGCACGTCGAGGAGACTTCCCGGTGAACCATCTCCACATCGCCCTGTGGGGCGTACTGCCCTATCTCGTCCTCACCGTCCTGGTCGCCGGTACCGCCTGGCGTTACCGCTACGACCGGTTCGGCTTCACCACCCGCTCCAGCCAGCTGCACGAACACCGCCTGCTGAGCATCGGAGGCCCGCTGTTCCACTACGGGCTGCTGTTCGTGGCGGCCGGGCACGTCATCGGCCTGCTCGTACCCGAGTCGTTCACCGAACGCGTCCATGTGCACGAGAGGCTGTACCACGCCAACGCCCTGATCGTCGGCGGCACCGCGGGCCTCGCCACCCTCGCCGGCCTGGCGATCCTCCTCCACCGGCGGCTGCGCGTGCCCGCCGTCCGGGCCGCGACCAGCCGCAGCGACCGCGCCGTCTACCCGATCCTGGTCTGCGTCCTGCTGGCAGGACTCACCGCCACGGCCACCACTCTCCGACCGCACCCCTACGACTACCGCCTCGGCGTCTCGCTGTGGTTCCGCTCCCTGTTCACCCTCGACCCGAACGTGCCCGCCATGGCCCACGCACCGCTCGCCTACCAGGTCCACGCCCTGCTCGCCATGGCCCTGTTCGCGCTGTGGCCCTTCAGCCGCCTCGTCCACGCCTTCACCGCACCCCTCGGTTACCTGGCCCGCCCCTATGTCGTCTACCGCTCCCGCGGCACGCGGCGCGCCCCGACCGCGCACCGGCCGGGTCAGCAGCCGGCACCGCCCGCCGCCGTACGCCGGTGACGCGGCCGGCGCTCCTCGACCGGTGCCGACGGCTTCCCCCGGCCTGCTTCGCGCCCGTGATGGCCACCGGCGCCGTCTCCCGTGTCCTGGCGCAGTCCGACGCACGTACGACGTCCGCCCTGCTGCTCGGCATCGCGGTGGCCGCCTACGTCACACTCCTGGCCGCCACCGTCCTCAAGGCACTCCACCACCGGGACGCCCTCAGGGCGGAACTCCGCGACCCGGCCCGGCTCTTCGGCCACTTCACGTTCGTCGCCGCCAGCGGGGTCCTAGCCACGCGGCTCGTCCACGGCCCCACCCGAGGCGCCGCCTACGCCCTGCTCTGCGTCGCGGCGGTCGTGTGGACGGCCTTGGCCGGCGCGGCCGTCGCCCTCGCGCGCTCGGGTGGACGCACCATGCTGCGGTACGCCGACGGCACCTGGTTTCTGGCCACCGTCGGCCTGCAGGCCCTTGCCCTCACCGTCGTCGGCCTGCACCCCGGTCGTGCCGTCATCACGGCCACCCTCGCGCTCTGGGCGACCGGGGTCCTCATGTACACGGTCACCCTCACCTCGGTCGTCCTTCGGCTGCTGCGCGATCCGCCCGAGGCGGCGCACCTGGCGCCCACCTACTGGATCACCATGGGTGCCGCCGCCATCAGCACCCTCGCGGGCGCCCAACTGATCACATCTGAACGGCTCTTGCCTCGCCCCGCCCGAGTCCCTCTCGACACCGCGGTCACCGTCCTGTGGTCCTGGGCCACGGTGCTGATCGTCCCTTTGCTGGCCGCAGGGGTGTGGCGGCACCTGTACCACCGCGTTCCCCTCCCCTACGACCTCACCCTCTGGTGCATCGTCTTCCCCCTGGGCATGTACACCACGGCCACCGCCCAGCTCGCCACCGTACGAGGAACGACCGCCCTGACGGCCGTCGAGCGCCCGCTCGTGTGCGTCGCCGCGGCGGCATGGCTGGCGGTCGCAGCGCGTTTCCTGACAGCTCCTTACGGACCCGCTCGGACCTGACCGCGCTGTCCCGCCAGGGGCACGTGTGGATCCGCGAGAACGGGAAAGTCCGGGGCTGTGGACGTGGACCTGGTGACCTTCGGGCACAGCACCGCCGGCCGGGACCGGATCGCCGAGCTGCTGGGTCACGCCGGCGTCACGGCCGTCGTGGACGTGCGGACCGCTCCCGGCAGCCGCCGCGACCCCGATCTGTCGCGGCGGCGGCTCGCCGAGTGGATGCCGGGCCTCGGCATCGCCTACCGGTGGGAACCCGCCCTCGGCGGGTTCCGCACACCTCCCGTGGACAGCCCGGACACCGTCTGGCGCAACGCCTCCTTCCGCGGCTACGCCGCCCACACCCGCGCCCCCGAGTTCGTCACCGCGATGGACCGGGTGCTGCGCGAGGCCGCGGATGTCCGTACCGCCGTGATGTGCAGCGAGGCGGTCTGGTGGCGCTGCCACCGCCGGCTGATCGCCGACTTCGCGGTACTCGCGCGCGGCGTACCGGTGCACCACCTCATGCACGACGGGCGCCTCAGCGCTCATGCGCCGACGCCCGGCGCCCGTCTGCGCGAGGACGGGCTCGTCGTGTACGACGGTCCTGGCTGAGCCCCTCAGAGCAGCTTGTCGACCGCCGTGACGGTGGTGGCCTTGAAGTCGGACACCTGGGCGTGCTGGAAGGTGCCCATCTGGCCCCACCGGACGACCGTCACGGTCGTGCCGTCGCGGCCGACCGAGAACAGGTTGATGTCGGAGGAACCCCACGTCGAAGCGGTGTGGACGCCGTAGACGTAGGCGCCCTCCTCGACGTCCAGCCGGCCGTAGTTCTTCTGCGTCGCCGTGATGTCGGGGTCCTGCTGCATCAGCTTCTTCGCGCAGCCGGCGAGGTCCTTGCGCAGCAGCGCCGCGAAGTCCTTGGCCCGCTGCACACTGCGCTCCTGGACCGTGATCTGCTGGGCGTTGGTGTCGTAGTCGGTCCAGTACGAGCGGTACGAGGCGGTGGACGGCAGGGCCTCGCCCACACAGGCCGGCAGCGGGTCCGGCTGACCCGCGGTGACCTGACCGGCGTACCAGGGCGAGGTCGGGTGCGGCGGCAGTTCGGCCGGCTCCAGGAACCGGGGTGCGTCGGAAGCCGGTGCGGTGGCGGCGGCGGCCGGGAGGGCTGCCGCGGTGACACCGGCCATGGCCGACAGCGCTGCCAGCGCCGCCACGGTGGTACGGATGCCTCGGATACGGACCTGCATGTTTTCCCCCATGGGTCTGCGTGTGAACGCGCGGGCTTCAGCCCTTGCACCCACTACGACCCGCCACCCCCCGCATACGTTGCCCTGCTCACCCGCTACGGGTTCGTCCCGAATGTCACCGGCGCGTCACAGGGCGTCGGCTCGCGCATGCGTGCGGCTGATGGAGGCTCTGGGGATACCGTGAGTAACGCCCCCTGTACGCAGTAGGTTCGCTCTACGCGCGCGAGGGTGGCGGCGCGCGTTCTGGGCCGATGCGAGGGGGAGAACGACGTGCGTCCCGGAGACGAGTTCGCCGGCCGCTATGTCCTCAAGGAGGTCATCGGCGCAGGGCGCGGCGGCGACGTGTGGCTGGCCCACGACACGGTGGTGGGGCAGGACGTCGCGCTGAAGCCGGAGCGGGCCGAGGGCGACCGCGAGACCGCGGTGCGGCAGTTGCTGGGCGAGCCGCGCGCCCTGGCCAAGTTCCGTGATCACCCCCATGTCGTGACGCTGTTCGACGTCGTCACGGTGCCCTCGGGCGAGGACACGGGCGGGGACACCGGCGGGGGCGGCGAGACGTACTGGTTCGTCATGGAGTACGTGCCCGGCGGCGGCCTCGACCGGCAGCCGCCCATGAGCCCCGGGCGCGTGGCCCGGATCGGGGCCCAGCTCGCCGACGCGCTCGCCGCGTTGCACCAGGCGGGCATCGTCCACTGCGACGTCAAGCCCGCCAACGTCGGCCTCACCCGGCGCGGGGCCGCGAAGCTGCTGGACTTCGGTGCCGCCTACCGGGCCGGCGGCGGCGAGACCATCACGGCCAACGGGCCCTACAGCTTCACCCCGGACTACGCCGCCCCCGAGCTGGCCCGGGGAAACGTCCCCCGGCCGGCCTCCGACGTGTTCTGCCTGGCCGCCACCCTGCACGCCCTGGTCACCGGTTCCCCGCCGCGCGGCGGCGAGCCCCCGGCGGACGGTGACGGGGCGGGGGCCGCCGGGGAGGACCAGGACCGTCTGACGTACTGGAAGGCCGAGCAGGGCGTCGTCGAGATGGACGCCGATGCGCTGGGCCCCCTCCACCCCGTGCTCGGCGCCATGCTGCGTCGCGACCCGGGGCAGCGCCCGGATGCGGCCGAGGCCGGGCGGCTGCTGGCGGCCGTGGCGGAACACCGGACGCCGGCCCCGGACGGCCGGCCCGCCCCGCCCGGCGGCGGGCGCCCGCGGCGGCGGCGCCGGGCCCTGATCGCGGCGGCCCTCGGCGTCGGCGCCGCGGTCGTCCTGAGTCTCGTCGCCCTTCCCGGGGACGGCGACAAGCCGGGCGACGGCCGGAAGGGCACCCGTGGGTCCGCCGGGAGACAGCTGCCGAAGGACCCCTCGAACGGCGGGACGCGGGCCCTGATCGGTGATCCGCGCACCGCCGACGTGTGCGCCCTGGCCGACGCCGACGCGCTCGACCGGTTCGGGGAGAGCGAAGTCGACGTCGACTACGGCAACTTCGACCGCTGCGACGTGCTCGTCCACCCGGACGACAGGTCCCGTATCGACGTGTCGGTCCAGGTGCGCCGGGGCTCGCCGCCCGAGGCGTCGGATCCCGTCAGGACCATCGGGGGCATCGCCGTACGGGAGGCGCCGCCGAAGGAGGGCGAGTGCGGGCTGCTGCTGTCCCGGGACGACGCGGCCGGCGGCAGCGACCGCCCCCGCAGCACCGGCGGTGACATGTTCGTAGGGGTCCGTGTCGACGTGGGGCACGGCACGGTGGCGGGCGGTGCCGCGGCGCTGTGCGCGGTCGCCGACACCGCCGCCCGCAGCGCGGCCGAGGTCCTGAACCGCGGCCCGCTCCCCCGCCGTTCCCCGCCCTACCCGGCCGCCTCGCTGGCCTGGCGGAGCGCCTGCGCGCTGCTCGACGCCGAGGCGCTGTCCGTCGTCCCCGGCATCAGGGCCGACGTGCCGGAGGCCGGTGTCGCGGGCTGGGACTGCGAGTGGTTCAGCGACGTCGACGACCTGGAGGCGGAGATCGCCTTCTTCCGCGACGAACCCAAGTCCGCGCGTAACGGCCGCATCGTCCGGCTCAGCGGCTACGACGCCGTCGTCGAACCGGAGGGCAACGGCGAGGGCACCTGCACGGTGTTCGTCCCGTTCCGCGAGTACGGTGGCCGGGACGCCGAGACGGCCGTCGAGATGCTGCGGCTGCACGTCGGCGGGCAGCGGTCCAGCGGCGAACTGTGCCATCTGGCCACGGAGCTCGCCGCCTCCGCGTCAGCGAAGCTGCGAACGCGCTGATCCCCGAAGCCATGGGGAGGGGTCCCGAGCGGGTCGGGCCACGCTGACGGGTACGTCCGGCGGGGCCCGCCCCGCCGGGGCCGCACCGTGCCGATTCCGTACGAGTCGCAGGACGAGTCGCAGGACGAGTTGCACGCCCACGCACCGAGGAGACCAGCGATGACCTTCTCCGCCAGCCTCGCGCGCGGTGTCGCGCCCACCGCGCCCGGAACCCTGCACGCGCGCACGGTCACCGGCGACCTGTGTGCCCCGCCGCGTCCGGGACTGACCGTCCGCTTCGGGCGGGGCGAGCGGCCGGACGTGGACCTGGAGGTCGGCGTGGACGACCTGCGGGTGAGCCGCCGGCACGGGGAACTGACGTACCTGCGCGGGCAGTGGTGGCTGCGCAACACCGGGCGGCAGCTGGTGCGGCTGCCGCGCGGCCGGATGATGCACACCACCACCGAGCCGCTCCCCCTCGCCACCGGCTACACCCCGCTGTTCGTGAAGGGCTCCGGCTACCGCGAGCACCTGATCGAGCTGTACGTGGCCGACCACGACGACCAGGGGCCGGTGTCGCGCCGCCCGGCCGCGACCCTGCGGCCGGAGACCTGGGCGCTCGACGACGACGAACGGCTGCTGCTGGTCGTCCTCGGCCAGCGGTACCTGCTGTACGAGGAGGACCCACGCCCCCTGACGTACTCCATGGCCGCCCGGCAGCTCGTCCACCTGCGTCCGGACGGCAACTGGACGGAACGCAGGATCGAGCACCGCATCGAGGTGGTACGCCACCGCCTGCACGGCACCGGCTTCAAGTACCCGCTGGTGCACGACAAGACGGAGGAGCGGCGGCCCTACGACAACACGCTGCTGCACAACCTGCTCAAGGGCCTGGTCGAGTCGACGACGCTGGTGCCGCCGGACCTCGACCTGATGGACGACACCCCCGGCACTCCGGAACTCCAGGACGGGTCGCCCGCACAGCCCTAGCCAGGTGAGATCACGAGGGTGACCGTGCGGTTGCGGGCCGGGTCCGGGTACGGGGCGTCGCGCTGGTCCGCGCTGTCCGTGGTGAACGCCGTGAGGGGTTCGCCGCTCGCGGCGCCGAGTTCGCGGGCGGCGACCAGGGCGCGCCACAGCGCGACGACGGAACCGCCGCTGCGCGGGGCGCCGGGGACGGTGGCCGCGTGGCCGTGCACGGTGACGGACAGGTGCCGCCCGGCCAGCCGCTCACCGAGCAGGGCCAGGTGACGGGCTCCCGCCGGGGTGAGTCGGGCGCCTTCGGAGAACAGCCCCTGGGCGAAGGCGACTTCGACGGACCCGCCGTGCACGGTGACGCGCAGACCGGGTGCGCGCAGGTCATCGGCGAGCGCGGCGGCCCGACGGGCTTCGGCCTGGTCCTTGTCCTGCCCGGCGTCGGCGGTACCGCCCGCACCGGGGATCTGCCGGCCGCCCGCCGCCCGGTCCGTGTCCGCTCGGGCCGGGCGTGGGCCGTCCAGGGTGGTGAGCACGCCCACCGCGACGGCGGTCACGCACGCCGCCGCGACCAGGGCCGTACGGGCGCGGTGCCGGCCGAGCGCCGCCACCGGCCCGGTGCGGCCGAGCCGGGCGAGTCCCGCTCGGGCCGCCGGGTCGTCCGGGTGCCGGGCCAGGACCCGTCGCCAGCACTCCGCCGCCTCGGCCGTCTCCCCGCGCTGTGCGTGCACCCGCGCCCGCAGGTCGAGCACGTCCCGATGGGTGCCGGGTTCGGTGGCCTCGGCCTCCCGCAACAGCCGTAGGGCGTCCTCCAGTTCGCCCGCCCGGGCGAGCCCCCGGGCCCGCGACACGAGCAGGACGACGCCGGGCGCGGCGGAGCCCTCGGCGCCGGCCTGGTCGCTCATGTCGCTCACCGGCTCTCCTGCACCCCGCCGATCCGCCGCTCCTCCGAGACACCCGGAGGCAGCAGGCGGCGCAGGCGCTGGTTGACGGCGGACAGGGCCGTGCGGTCGCCCGCGGCGACGGCTCGGCGGCCGTCGGCGATCGCGGCGTCCGCCTGCGCGCGGGAGATCATCTCGTCGCGCAGTTCGACGAGGGAGTCAAAGACGAGGAAGTCCCACTGGTCGCTGCGGCGCAGGAGGTCGACCTGGAAGTCGCGCACCCGGTCGGCGAGCCGGCGCAGTCCGGCCGGGCTGCCGTCCTCGCCGGCGCTGGTCGCGCGGGTGCGGAGGTTCTCCAGTTCGCGGCGTTCGGCCGGCCCGCCCCCGGTCTGTTCGATGAGGTCCTCGCAGTTGTTGAGGAGGTCCCACAGTTCGTGCTGGAGGCCGGGGATGTCGATGGCCTCCTCGACGTCGTCGAGCTGGGCCTCCAGGTCACGGATGCGCCGGTCGCCCGTCCCGGCCGCCCCCGTGTCGACGGCCGCCGCGTCGACCTCCTTGCGCAGGTGGACGAAGGCCTTCTCGTCCGACAGGCCGTCGAGCCGGGTGAGGGCCTGCTCGGAGTGCACCTCCTCGGCGCGTTCCCGCAGGGCGTGCGTGCGCTGCTCCAGGTCGTGCAGCCGGTCGACCAGCTCGTCGTGCGTGGGCGCCACTAGCTGGGAGCGGTCGATGGTCGCCTCGAACTGGGCGTCGGCGACGGGGATGTCGGCGGTGACGGTGACCTCCCGGTTCGTCGCGTTGATCTCGAAGGTCACCTCGACGGGCGTCTGCGCGGGCAGGTCGAAGCGGACGTCCCGGGGCCGGATCTCCAGCAGCCCGACGCGGGTGTTGCGGTCGGCGCGCCGGCGTTCGCCCTCCAGCAGCGGGATGCGGATGACGGCGTCCGGCTGGGAGCGGCGCAGCGGGATGGACGTCTCGAACGTCTTGGTGATCGAGGTCGGCAGGGCGGTGCCCTTGCGCAGCATCGGCGCGAAGGAGCCGTCGGCCTTGCCGATGCCGAGCGTGCTGGTGAGCACGGCGTCGCCGGGCAGCACCCGGGCGTGGGTGATGGACAGGGTGTCCGGGGCGAGCCGCTGCCGGGTGCGGGTGCCGTCGGAGAGTTCCACGGTGAACCGGGACCGGGTGCCGGAGTCGATGGTCACCTCGGTGTAGAAGGCGCCGTCGGGGGTGAGGCTGGTCTGCGGTCCCCGGAAGGGCGGGTGGCCGTCGGGGTTGGTGAGGGTGACGGTGTAGCGGGTCCAGTCGGGCACGGCGGTGCCGCCGCTGATCCGGCCGGAGACGGGGATGCCGGTGGTCTCCAGCGACTGGGGTTCGTAGTGGAGTTCCACGGTGAACTCGCCCGGCGCGGCCGTGCGCGGCTTGCTCGGCATCCGCACGGTACGGGCGAAGACGGCGGCGCCGCGCGCCACCACGGTGGTCGGGTCCTGGCTGTGGTCGAGCGGGATGCCCAGGCCTTCGACGGGATCGGCCAGGAGGTCGCGCAGCCCCGGCGCGAGGGTCGCCCCGCCGACGAGCAGCAGCCGGTCGATGTGGTCGGGCCGCAGCGAGCTCTCCGCGAGGGCGTCCCGGCAGAGCCTGATCGCGCGGGCGTAGAAGGGCTGGGCGAGGTCGTCCAGGGCGCCCCGGGTGAGGGTGTACTCGAAGGGGGTCGTGCCGCCTTCGCCGTCGGAGAGGTCGAGGACGATGTCGTGGGCGGCGCGCCGGGACAGCTCGATCTTGGCGTCCTCGGCGGCCAGTTTGAGCTTGGCGAAGTCGGCTCGCCGGCGGGGGTTGCGGCGGGCGAAGTCGGGCAGAGCGAGGTCGCGCCGGACGGCGGGGACGAGCAGGTCCTCCACGATGGCCCAGTCGATGAGTTTGCCGCCCAGGCGCGGGTCGCCGGCGTGCTGGAGCAGCTGCAGTTCGCCGTCGCGCTTGCTCATCACGGCCGCGTCGAAGGTGCCGCCGCCCAGGTCGAACACCATCCAGTGGGTGGACTCGGAGGCGTCCTGCACGCCGTACGCGATGGCGGCGGCCGTCGGTTCCTGGACCAGGGGGCAGTGCTCGCCGAGGCCGGCGAGGACCGCGGCGGCGGACGTGGCGCTGTTCTGGTGCAGCGCGAAGGAGGCGGGCACGGTGATCACGGCCGCTTCCGGCGGGCTTCCGGTGTCGTGTGCGGCGTCCTGGCGCAGGGACTTGAGCACTTCGGCGGAGAGCTGCTCGGGGGTGAGGGACACCTGGGCGCGGCCGAACCGCCGGTGGTATCCGGCCACGCCCATCTCCAGCTTGAACTCGGCGTGGGCGTCGTCGGGCTGGGTGTCGGTGCGCTCGCGGGCGCGGCGGCCCACGTGGATCACGTCCGGCTTGGGCATCCACACGGCGGACGGGGTGCAGTCCCAGCCGTCGTTGTTCTTGATGACGCGTACGCCGTCGTCGTCCGCCACCGCGATGGCGCTGTTGGTGGTGCCGAGGTCGATGCCGAAGTCGATGGTCTCGCGCATTGCGGTCGTCTCCTTGGTCGTTCACATGCCGTGGGTGGGGCCGGGCGCGGGCCGGCCGACGACGACCTGCCCCATCTGGATCCGCTCGCCGCGGTAGTAGACGCTGGGCCGGAGGGTCTCCAGCACCACCTCCTGGGTCAGTCCGGGTTCGTCCTGGAAGGCGAGGACTTCGAGGGACTGGCCCGGGTCGAAGGGGGCGCCGTCGTGCTCCTGGATCTCCAGTCCGCCGTCGGCGAGCGCCTGCCGGCCGGCCTGGACATAGCGGCGCACCTGCCTGAGGTCCGCGGCCGACAGTTCGCCGGCGCGCTGGTCCAGCTTGCGCTGGGCGCGCCAGATGCCGGTGGCGGCGGCGAGCAGCGTGCCGGCGTCCGCGCCGGCCGGAGCGGGCTCGTCCGTGGCGGTCCCGGCGTCGGCGAGTACGCCGGCGACCCAGTCCGCCTGGCCGGTGCCGAGGAACGGCGGCGGGACGCGGAACTCGGGCGGGTGCCGCAACTGGCCGAGGGCGGCGCGCACCCGGCTGCCGCGGCCGGTCCGGCCTCCGCGGCCTGAGGGGAAGCTCATTTCCTCCTCCGTACGCTGCGTGCGGCGTCGGCGAAGGACACCACCATCTGGACGAAGTAGCCGAGTACGCCGATGCCGCCGAGCCCGACGATGAGCACGGGGACGATGCCGTAGATCTCGATCAGGGCGGAGAGCGAGCCGCCGATGACGGCGAGCACCAGCAGGAACCAGAACCAGGGGAACGGCCGCCTGACCCGCGCGGGGCGGCGACCGGTGCCCGTGAGGTGGTCGTAGATGAACTCCCAGTTCTCCTTCAGCCCGTCCGAGTCGCGGTCCGGGCCGATCTCGTACGCCTTCTCCGCGAGCCAGAGCATCTCCTCGCGCCGGGAGGCGCTCGGCGGGCGGTGCACGGACACGCCGAGGAGTTCCACCGCGAGGTTGTTCAGCCCGACGGCGACGATGTGGGCGGTCTCGTCGTAGCGCCAGTCGGAGACGAACGCTCTGAGCGGCGCCATGTCCTCGAAGGCGGGCACCACGTGGTCGCGCAGCAGCAGGAACGCCTCGCGGTAGTGGGCGGCCTCACGCTCCCGCTCCGCCGTCAGAAGGTCGCCGTGGATCTTCTCGTACGCCTCTTCCACCGCGCCCTCGAACAACTCGGAGAACAGGCCGGCGAAGGGCGGGAATCCGGCCCAGGCCGAGCAGACGGGCGTCAGCCGGGTCGCGTCGGCCCGGTCGGCGAAGAGCTGGGGGAAGGGCGAGACGAGCAGTCGGGGCAGCCCGGCCAGGAGGTCGTCGGCCGCGCCCTCGTCGAGCCGGGGGTCGCCGAGCGCCCTGATCCGGTGCCGGACGTGCCGCCGCAGTGCCCCGTCCGCCAGCAGGCGGCCCCAGGCGGACGCCGCGCCCTCCCACAGGGGCGCCCGCTGCTCGACGGGCAGCGGGGACCGCCCGGTCTCCGCCTCCAGTACCCGGGCGTGCAGCAGCACGGCGGTGTCGTGCCGTTCGTGCACGTCCGGGGCGCAGTCGCAGCCGGAGTCCGGGGTGTCCCACAGCCACAGCAGCTCGTCGACCATGCGCCGGCGCGGGTCCTGGAGGCCCTCGAAGGAGGCCCGCACCTCGTCCTTGCCGTAGCCGCCGGCCGGGGCCAGGTCCGGCGCTCCGGGCCAGCGGTCCTCGACGGCCAGCCGCGCCTCCGCCTTCTGCCGGTGCCGCCGCACGGCCGGTCCGCTCGCGCGGGTGGGCAGGCCGGTCACGGCGAAGACGTTCCTGCGGTACAGCTGTGTGCCCGCCAGTTCCTCGAAACGGTCGAACTCCCGCACCGGCGTGGTCACATGATCACCCCCCGGCGCCAGGTCATGAGCCGTGTCGGATGCCGCTCGCGCAGCGGCGGGCAGCGGCCGGTGGTCTCCTCCAGCAGGCCGGCGGCCTCGGCGACGCCCGTCGCCGTGTCCTGCGTGCGGTCGAGCACGTGCTCACGCACCTTCCCCACCGGTGAATCCACCCGCGACGTCGCCGGTCCCCCTGCGCCCGCCCGCCGATGCGGCGGCGCGGGACGTCAGGGTAGGGAGCCCCCGCCGGGACCCCTCCCGGACTGCCGGGGAGGGCGCCGAACGGCGGATGCCGCGGCCCCGCGCCGGGCGCGCGCCGCCCGGCCCGTCCGTGGTCCGCTTCACACCGGCGCGGGGGCAGGCCCGGGTCTTACAGGGCGTAAAGCGACCGAAGAATGGATAGGGGCTATACGGCGAAACGCGGGGAGTGTCGGACGTGCCCGGATGCCGGGCCCAGCCGCTACAGGGGGAGGGAGCGCGCATGGACGGCCGGCCCTTGTATCTCGAACCCCGACTGGAACCACGGCTCGGTTCGCTCCTGGCCGCGACCGGGACGCTGCACTCGCTCACCGACGCGCTCGGCTCGCCCCTGCACGTCGTGGTACCGGACCAGATCGCCGAGAACCTGGAGCGGTTCCGCGCCGTGTACCGCGGGCACCACCTGTCCGGCCAGGTCTACTACGCCCACAAGGCGAACCGCTCCAGCGCGCTGCTGCGCCGGCTCGCCGCCACGGACGCGGGCGTGGACGTCGCGTCGCTGGGCGAGTTGCAGCATGCGCTGGGGGCCGGTTTCACCGCCGACCGGATCACGGCCACCGGTCCGAAGGACCCCGAGTTCCTGTGGCTCGCGGCCCGCACGGGCGTCACGGTCGCCGTCGACGGCATCGCCGAGCTGGACCAAGTCGCCGCGCTGGTGCGAGGGCACGCGCTCGCGCCGGTGCGGGTGCTGCCGCGGCTGTCGGGGTTCGAGACGTCGGGGGTGAAGGTGCTGAGCCGGCGCAGCCGGTTCGGCACGCCCGTACGGGAGTTGAAGCCACTGCTGGATGCGGTCGAGCGGCACGGCGACACGGTCGAGCTGACGGGCGTGGCCTACCACCTGGACACGACGAGCGTCGCGGAGAAGGCGACCGCCCTCGAAGGGGCCCTCGCGGCCCTGGAGGCGTGCCGGAGCCGGGGGCTGCGGCCGCGGGCCGTGGACGTCGGCGGCGGATTCGGCGTCAGTTACCTCGCCGAGCGGGAGCAGTGGGAGGCGTACACGAGCGCGCTCACGGCCGCCGTCCTGGGCCGCCGCCCGCCCCTGACCTGGGGCGGGCACGGTTACGGGCTGCGTAACGAGTCCGGCACCCTGCGCGGCGCGCTCGGCCTCTACCCCGCCCACCGGTCCGTCGCCGGCCCGGCCTATCTGGACGAGCTGCTGGCCCAGCCCGCCGCCTCGCTGGGCGGCCGCCCGCTGGCCGCGCTGCTGCTGGAGCACCTATACGACCTGCACAGCGAGCCCGGCCGGGCGCTGCTGGACCAGTGCGGGCTGACGCTGGCGAGGGTGCTGGAGGTCCGCTCCGAGGAGACGGGCGGCGCACTGCTCGTACGGCTGGCCGCGAAGGCGGACGACATCGCCCTGGAGGACCACGGAGTGCTGATGGACCCGGTGGTCATCCCCGGAAGGGGAGCCGGGCCGGGCGGCGGGCCCGTCGCCGTGCACCTCTTCGGCGGCCTGTGCCTGGAGACCGACCTGATCACCCGGCGTACGGTCTTCCTGCCGCGCCGTCCGGTCCCCGGCGACCTGCTGGCCTTCGCCAACACCGCCGGCTACGCCATGGACTTCCACGCCACCCGCGCCCAGCACCAGCCCGCCGCCCGCAAGGTCGCCGCCTGGCAGGACGGCGACGCCTGGCGCTGGTGCCTCGACGAGCAGTTCTGGCCGATCACGCCCTAGGGGGGAGCCCAGTGAGGTACGACAGCATCACCGAGGCCATAGGCAACACCCCGCTGGTGCGGATCGACCCGGCCGTGCACGGCCTGCGCACCATCGACCTGTACGCCAAGCTGGAGATGCTCAACCCCTTCGGCTCGGTCAAGGACCGGGCTGCCTGGAACATGGCGCGTCCGCTGCTGGCCGAGGCGGTCGGACACGGCAGCCAGGTCGTGGAGCTGTCCAGCGGCAACACGGCGAAGGCACTGGCGGTCCTGGCGGGCATGCACGGCCTGGGCTTCAAGAGCGTCACCAACCGGATGCGGGTGCCGGAGATCAAGGACCTCCTGCTGCTGCTCGGAGCGGAGATCGAGGAGCTGCCGGGACAGAGCGAGTGTCTGGACCCGACCGCGACGGACGATCCGCTGACCCTCTTCCACCGCACGCTGTCCGCCTCCGGCACCGCCTTTCTCCACACGGACCAGTACTTCAACCCGCGCAACACCGAGGCGCATCTCACCGGCACCGGCCCGGAGATCGTCAAGGACCTGGACGGCCGGGTGCCGGACTGGTTCGTCGCCTGTGTGGGCACGGCCGGTTCCTCCACGGGCGTGGCCCGCGCGCTGCGGGAGGAGGATCCCTCGGTACGGGTGGTCGGGCTGGTCGCGGCCAAGTCCGACTTCATCCCCGGGATCCGCACCATCGACGAGGTGCAGGAGGTCGGCCTGTTCGACCCGGAGACGTACGACTCGATGGAGTCGGTCAGCTCCGACGAGGCGATCGAGGGGATGCTGACCCTGAACCGCCGCTGCGGCATCCTGGGCGGACCCACCGGCGGCGCCGCCTACCACGGGGCCGTCCGCCATCTGCGCGCCGTGGACGAGGAGTCGACGGAGCGCCGGACGGCGGTGTTCATCGTCTGCGACCGCGTGGAGAGCTATCTGAGCTACGTCCGGCAGCGGCGGCCCGATCTGCTGGGCCGGCCGCCCCGGAAGAACTCGCCGGCCGATCTGACCGAGGCGGAGGTCGGCGGGGCGCCGTCGGTCACGGTGGCCGAGGCCCGGCGGTGGATCGACTCCGAGGGGCCGCTCGTGGTCGACCTGCGCAGCCCGTTCGCGTACGCGGCGCTGCACATCGACGGGTCGGTCAACATCGTCGACGAGATGTTCGCCGAACTCCTCCAGGGCGGCCTGCCGTTCAGCCGGAGCCGGCCGGTGCTGCTGGCGTGCCCGGTGGGCGAGCAGTCCGCCCGGTACGCGGCGCTGCTGACCCGGATGGGCCATCCCGACGTACGCAGCCTGGCCGGCGGCATCATCGCCTGGCGGGACGCGGGCGCGCCCCTGGTGCGGGACTGACCGCCATGACCGCACCCGCGATCCATGACGATCTGCGCTCGTGGCAGCAGGCGCTGCGCGCCCAGTTCCCCATCGTCACCGGGCACCCGGAGCTGGCGTACCTGGACAGCGCGGCCACGGCGCAGAAGCCGCAGGCCGTATTAGACGCCGTGCAGAGCTATCTCACCACCGGCAACGCCAACGCGGCACGCGGCACCTACACGTGGGCCAACCGGACGACGGAGCTGGTCGAGCGCACGCGCGAACGCGTCGCCCGGTTCCTCGGAGACCGGCAACCGGAGCGCTCCGCCGTCCACTTCACGAGCGGCACGACCGAGGGGCTGCGCACGATCGCCCGCGACTGGCTGCCGGGGTTCCTGCGCGACGGCGACGAGATCGTCGTACCGGACGCCGACCACCAGGCCAACATCGCGCCCTGGCGGGAGGCACAGCGGCTGCTCGCCCGCGAGGGCACTCACGTCCGGGTGGTGCCGATGCCGTACCAGAGCGGTTCCGGGGACTACGACCATCGCGCGCTGGCCGAACGGGCCGGGCCGCGCACCCGGTTCGTCGCCACGACCCATGTGCACCACGTCTACGGCGGCGACATGAACGTGCAGCGCATCCGCCGGGCGGTCGGACCGGACGCGGTGATCTGTCTGGACGCGGCGCAGAGCGTCGGGCATCTGCCGGTGTCCGTGGCCGGGCTGGACGTCGACTTCGTCGTCTTCTCCGGGCACAAGGCGCTGGCCCTGCCCGGCTCCGGGGCGGTGTGGGCCCGGCAGGCGCGCGGCCCGGCGTTCACGCCCGGCGGGTGGAGCGGCACCCCGAACACGGTCGGCATCGCCTCCCTCGAAGCGGCGCTGGACTGGCTGGACGCCGCCGGTGTGGAGCGCGTCGAGCACTGGACGGTCGCCCTGGCGGCCCGGCTCACCGAGGGGCTGCGCCATCTGGACGCCTACGAGATCCTCGGCTGCCCGCTGAGCCTGGCCGCCGACTCGGCCGTGCAGCGGCGCCAGGGCATCGTCACCCTGCGGCATCGCGCCATCGACTCGGGCGACCTGGGGTTCATCCTCTTCAGCCACGGTTTCATGGTCCGCTCGGACCACCACTGCCAGGGCGACGCGGGCGAGAAGACCGGTTCGGTCCGGGTGAGTCTGCATGTGTACAACACCGTTGAGGAGATCGACCGGTTGCTGTCCGTCCTCGCCTCACTCGCGTGACTCCGCCGACTATACGTAATGGGAACCGTTTCCACCTGTAGGCTCGGACCGGCAAGGATCAGGTGCGAGACGGCAAGGTGGCGCGACCGGATGGGGCTGAGTCTGGCGACGGCGGAGCGATGGGTGGAGCGCTGGGAGCTCCAGCAGCAGCGGTACGCGGTCGACCGCGAGGAGCGGTTCACGGTGATCGCCGATGTCGTCGAGCACGTGACGGCCGGACAGGACCCCCGGCCCCTGGTCGTCGACCTGGGCTGCGGGCCCGGCTCCCTGGCGGCCCGGCTGGTCCGGCGGCTGCCGGACGCGGAGATCGTCGCCGTGGACCGCGATCCCGTGCTGCTGGAGCTGGGCCGGACGCACCACCCGGACGCGGCCCGCTACGTCGACGCCGAGATCGGGGCACTCGGCTGGACCTGGGCCCTGGACCTGGACCGGCCCCTGGACGCGGCCGTCTCCACGACGGCCCTGCACTACCTCGACCGCGACACCCTGCTGCGCGTCTACCGGCAGCTCGCCGCGCTGCTGCGGCCCGGCGGCGTCCTCGTCAACGGCGACCATCTCCCCCAGGACGACACGGGCCCGGCCGGGATCGCCGCCCATGTCGGGCGGTGCCGGGCCGACCGGCAGCGGGTGTTCGCGCACGAGGACTGGGGCTCCTGGTGGGCCGCCGTCGCCGACGACCCCGAGCTGACGGACCTGCTCGCCGAGCGCCGCCGCCGCGAGGCGCCTCTCGGCACCGCCCGCCCCGCCGAACTGTCCCTCTTCGCCCATCTGGAGCTGCTGCGGCAGGCGGGCTTCGCCACGGCGGGCCCGGTCTGGCAGTACGGCGACAGCTGCGTGGTCGTCGCGGTTCGCTGACCCCGGTTCCCCCTGCGCCGCTCTCGGCTCGCGGGCGGCGCCGGTCGCCCGGACAATACATGCGCTCGCCCGTACGCCTGGGGATCATGCGCGAACTGTCCGGCGGCGGGAAGTACGTCCATGAGCTGGTGACCGCGCTGGGCGTGAGCCAGCCGCTGGTCTCCCAGCATCTGCGGGTACTGCGCACGTCCCGGATCGTCGCCGCCCGGCGTCAGGCCCGCGAGACGCGGTACACCCTCACCGACGACCATGTGGCGCACATCGTGCTGGACGCCATCCGGCACGCGCAGGAGTGACGCACACCGGCGCGTCACATGGCCGAGACGCCGCGACGGCCGCCCGGCAGCCGGGCCGGGCGGCCGTCCAAGAGGGGACCTCGCGCTCAGCCCCGGGTCAGGGTGACGGCCCGCTCGTGCACCGCGTGGAAGTAGGGCAGCGGCAGGCCGCTGAAGGTGCGCAGTTCCGTGATGGTGGCCTCGACGTGGGCCTCGCCGGGTACGAGCGCGACGGGCAGGGGGCGGCCCGTGTTCACCCAGCGGTGCTTCGCGCCGTCGCACACGGCCCGGGTGCCGCCGATGCCGTAGCGGTTGGCGGAGGAGCCCTGGCTCACGGAGGAGCTGACGAAGACCGGGCCGCTGGAGCTCTGGCAGCGGTAGGTGCCGGAGAGGGTGACGGTGCCGTCGGCGGCGATCCGGCCGACCGAGTCGACGGTCACGGCCTCGGAGGGGGTGGGCGCGGCGGTGGCGGGTGTCGCGGCGGCGCCGGTGAGCAGGAGCAGCGCGGCACCGGCCGCCGCGCCGAGAAGGGGACGTGGACGCATGGGGGAACCTCCCGAGCGGAGTGGAATTTCGGCTTCCACTCGTACCGGGCCTTCGGCCCGGCACCCGTGACCCTCACCCCTTCGGTGGCGAGTCCGCCCCCCTCTACGGCAGCACCGCGAAGCCGTCCAGTTCGACCAGCGCCTCCTCGTCCCACAGCCGGACGACTTCGACGACCGCCATGGCCGGGTAGTCGCGGCCCGCCAGTTTCCGCCAGAGGCGGCCCAGTTCGGGGGCGTGGGCACGGTACGCGGCGACGTCCGTGGCGTAGACGGTGACGCGCGCCAGGTCGGAGGGTGTGCCGCCGGCCGCGGCGAGGGCGGTCAGCAGGTGGGCGAGGGCTTTCTCGAACTGTTCCGGCAGGGTCGCCCCGGTCACCTTGCCGTCGCCGTCGAGGGCGGTCTGCCCCGCCAGGAACACCACCCGGGACCCGGAGGCCACGACGGCGTGCGAGAAGCCCGCCGGCGGGCTGAGACCGGGCGGATTGACGCGTTCGGTGGTCACCGGGCCTCCTGGTGGGCTGCGTACAACTCCTTGGCGATGATGCCGCGTTGAACCTCGCTGGCTCCCTCGTAGATGCGGGGGGCGCGCACCTCCCGGTAGAGGTGTTCGAGCAGGTGACCGCGTTGCAGCGCACGGGCGCCGTGCAACTGGACGGCCGTGTCGACGACGTACTGCGCGGTCTCGGTGGCGAGCAGTTTCGCCATGGCGGCGCGCCGGGGCACGTCCGGGGCGCCCTGGTCGTACGCCGTCGCCGCCGCGTAGACCATCAGCCGGGCCGCCTCCGTGCGCAGGGCCATCTCGGCGACCTGGTGGGAGACGGCCTGCAGGTCCCGCAGCTTGCCGCCGAAGGCGTCCCGCCCGGCCGTGTGCGCGAGGGTCGCGTCGAGGGCCGCCTGCGCCATGCCCACCGCGAAGGCGCCGACGCTGGGCCGGAACAGGTTGAGCGTGCCCATGGCGACCCGGAAGCCCCGGTCGACCTCGCCGAGCACGTCGTCGGCCGTCACGGGTACGGCGTCGAAGTCGAGCGTGCCGATGGGATGCGGGGAGAGCATGTCGAGCCCGGCCCCGGTCAGGCCCGGCCGATCGCCCGGGACGAGAAACGCCGTGACGCCACGCGCGCCCGCCCCCGGGGTGGTCCGGGCGAAGACGGTGCAGAAGTCGGCCTCGGGGGCGTTGGAGATCCAGCACTTCTCGCCGGAGAGGCGCCAGCCGGCGGGACCGTCGGGGGTGGCGGTCAGGTCCAGCGCCGCCGCGTCCGACCCCGCCCCCGGCTCGCTCAGGGCGAAGGCCGCGATCGCCGTGCCGTCGGCCACCCGGGGGAGCCAGCGCGCCCGTTGGGCCTGCGTGCCGTGGGCGTGGACCGGGTGGGCGCCCAGGCCTTGGAGGGCCAGGGCCGTTTCGGCTTCCGTGCAGGCGTGGGCGAGGGACTCGCGCATCAGGCACAGGTCGAGCGCGCCGGAGGTGAAGAGGCGGCCGAGCAGGCCGAGGCCGCCGAGTTCGGCGACCAGGGCCCGGTTCACCCGGCCCGGTTCACCCTTCTCGGCCAGCGGGCGGAGCCGCTCCGCGGCGAGGGCGCGCAGCTCGGCGCACCAGGCGAGTTGTGCCGGTTCGAGCGAGAATGCGGTCATCGCCGGTCCCTTCTGCGCCACCCAGCCTCCCGGCCGGGCCACTCCGAGGTTATCGCGGACCGTTGACTGCCGTCACCAACACGATACGCTCCTGGAGCGAGCCCACCACGCCAAGGGGGCGAATCGTATGAATCCACGGGGTACGGCCCACGTCGACACCTTCGCCCGTGACCATCTGCCACCCCCGGACCAATGGCCCGAGCTCCGTTTCGACCTGCCGGAGCTGCGCTACCCCGAACGGCTCAACTGCGCCGCCGAACTGCTCAGCGGCCCGCCCGACGACCGCCCGGCGTTCCTCACCGCCACCGGCGAGCCGTGGACGTACGGCGACCTGCGCGCCCGCGTCGACCGCGTCGCGCACCTGCTCACCGGCGAACTCGGCGTCGTCCCCGGCAACCGCGTGCTGCTGCGCGGCCCCACCACACCGTGGCTCGCGGCCTGCTGGCTGGCGGTGCTGAAGGCGGGGGCCGTCGCGGTCACCGTGCTCGCCCAGCAGCGCCCGCACGAGCTGAGCACGATGTGCGAGATCGCCCGGGTCCGGCACGCGCTGTGCGACATCCGGGCCGTCGACGACCTCGCCAAGGCCGAGATCCCGGACCTGCGGATCACGGCCTACGGCGGTGACGCCCCGGACGACCTCCTCAACCGCCCGGCGCCCGGCACCCCGTACGAGCCCGTCGACACGGCGGCCGACGACGTCGCGCTGATCGCCTTCACCTCCGGCACCACCGGCCGCCCCAAGGGCTGCATGCACCTCCACCGGGACGTCCTGGCCGTCGCCGACACCTTCTCCCGGCACGTGCTGCGCCCGCGCGCCGACGACGTGTTCACGGGCAGCCCCCCGCTCGGCTTCACCTTCGGGCTCGGCGGGCTGGTGGTCTTCCCGCTGCGGGCCGGGGCGAGTGCCCTGCTGCTCGAACAGGCCGGCCCGAAGCAGTTGCTCCCGGCCATCGCCCGGCACCGGGTGTCCGTGCTGTTCACGGCCCCCACGGCGTACCGCGCGATGCTCGACGAACTCGACGGGTACGACGTCTCGTCCCTGCGCCGCTGCGTCTCCGCCGGCGAGAACCTGCCGGCGGCCACCTGGCAGGCCTGGCACGAGCGCACCGGCCTGCGGCTGATCAACGGCATCGGCGCCACCGAACTGCTGCACATCTTCATCTCCGCCGCCGACGAACGGATCCGCCCCGGCACGACGGGCGTGCCCGTGCCGGGCTGGCACGCGCGCGTGCAGGACGAGCACGGCGAGCCGGTGCCCGACGGGGAGCCGGGGCTGCTCGCGGTGCGCGGCCCGGTCGGCTGCCGCTACCTCGCCGACCCGCGGCAGCGGGAGTACGTGCGCGGCGGCTGGAACGTCACCGGCGACACCTACGTCCGCGAACCCGACGGCTACTTCCGGTATGTCGCCCGCGCCGACGACATGATCATCTCGGCCGGGTACAACATCGCCGGACCGGAGGTCGAGGACGCGCTGCTGCGGCACCCGGACGTGGTGGAGGCGGCGGTCGTGGGGCGGCCCGACGAGGAGCGCGGGCAGGTCGTCGTGGCCTTCGCGGTCCTCAAGGAGGGCGCCGGCCGGGACGCCGGGGCGCTGCGCGCCTTCGTCAAGAGCGAGCTGGCACCGTACAAGTGCCCGCGGGAGATCGTCTTCCTGGACGCGCTGCCGCGCACGGCCACCGGCAAGCTCCAGCGGTTCAGGCTGCGCACGGGAGAGCTCCTCCCGGACGGCGGCACCGAAGACGACCGGGAGTGACCCGTACGACCTAAGATGATCAACGTGTCCGACCAGCATGCACCACGGTCTCTCATCGTCACGCTCTACGGCGCGTACGGCCGCTTCGCGACGGGTCCCGTGCCCGTCGCCGAACTGATCCGGCTGCTCGCCGCGGTCGGTGTCGACGCCCCGTCCGTACGCTCCTCGGTGTCACGGCTGAAGAGACGCGGACTGCTCGTGCCCGCCCGCACCGCCCAGGGCGCGGCCGGGTACGAACTGTCCCCGGACGCCCGCCAGTTGCTCGACGACGGCGACCGGCGCATCTACACCACGGCGCCGCCCGGGGACGAGGGCTGGGTGCTCGCCGTGTTCTCCGTGCCGGAGTCGGAGCGGCAGAAGCGGCACGTGCTGCGCTCCCGGCTGGCCGGCCTCGGTTTCGGAACCGCCGCGCCGGGCGTGTGGATCGCGCCCGCACGGTTGTACGAGGAGACCCGGCACACGCTCCAGCGGCTGCGTCTGGACGCGTACGTCGACTTCTTCCGCGGCGACCACCTCGGCTTCGCCCCGACCGCGCAGGCCGTGGCCCGCTGGTGGGACCTGGCCGCCATCGCCAAGGAGCACGAGGCATTCCTCGACCGCCACGAACGCGTCCTGCGCGACTGGGAGAAGCGCGAGGACACCCCGCCGGAGGAGGCCTACCGCGACTACCTCCTCGCCCTGGACTCCTGGCGCCACCTGCCCTACACCGACCCGGGCCTGCCGTCCGAACTGCTCCCCCGGGACTGGCCGGGCACCCGCTCCTCGGCGGTGTTCCAGGGCCTGCACGAGCGGCTGCGGGACGCGGGGGCCGAGTTCACGGGGCTGCTCAGCGCCCCAGAGTGAGGCGCGGCTTGGGCGCGTCCGTGCGGCCCGTCCGGGGGCGGCGGCTGCCCGCGCGGTACGGGGCCGGCCAGACGGCGCCGGGACCCGTGTAGCCCTGTTCGGCCGCCGCGTGCAGCGTCCAGTGGGGGTCGTAGAGGTGCGGGCGGGCCAGGGCACACAGGTCGGTGCGGCCCGCCAGGATCAGGGAGTTGACGTCGTCCCAGGAGGAGATCGCGCCGACCGCGATCACCGGGATGCCGGTGGTGCGGCGGATCCGGTCCGCGAACGGCGTCTGGTACGACCGTCCGAACTCGGGCCGCTCGTCGGCCACGACCTGCCCCGTCGACACGTCGATCGCGTCGGCGCCGTGCGCGGCGAAGGCCCGGGCGATCTCGACGGCGTCCTCGGCCGTGGTCCCGCCCTCGGCCCAGTCGGTGGCGGAGATCCGTACGGTCATGGGCCGCTCCCCCGGCCAGACGTTCCGTACGGCGTCGAACACCTCCAGCGGGAAGCGGAGCCGCTTCTCCAGCGGGCCGCCGTAGGCGTCGGTGCGGCGGTTGGTCAGCGGGGAGAGGAAGCCGGAGAGCAGATAGCCGTGGGCGCAGTGCAGTTCGAGGAGGTCGAATCCGGCCCGGGCGGCGCGGCAGGCGGCGGCCGCGAACTGCTCGCGGAGGTCGGTGAGCTGGGCGCGGGACAGCTCGCGCGGAGTCTGGCTGAACCGCTTGTACGGGAGCGCGGAGGCGGCCACCAGCGGCCAGTTGCCCTCCTGAAGCGGCTCGTCCATGCCCTCCCACATCAGCTTCGTGGAGCCCTTGCGGCCGCTGTGGCCGAGCTGCACGCCGATGGCGGTGCCGGGCGCCTGCTCGTGCACGAAGTTCGTGATCCGCCGCCAGGCTTCGGCCTGCCGGCCGGTGTAGAGGCCGGCGCATCCGGGCGTGATCCGGCCCTGCTCGCTGACGCACACCATCTCGGTCATCACCAGCCCGGCCCCGCCCATCGCCCGCGCGCCCAGATGGACGAGGTGGAAGTCGCCGGGGACGCCGTCGACCGCCGAGTACATGTCCATGGGCGAGACGACGACCCGGTTGCGCAGGGTCAGGCCGCGCAGCCGGAACGGCGTGAACATCGGGGGCGTGCCGGGCGGGCAGCCGAACTCCCGCTCCACCGCCTCCGTGAAGCGCGCATCGCGCAGCCGCAGGTTGTCGTGGGTGACGCGGCGGCTGCGGGTGAGCAGGTTGAAGGCGAACTGGCGGGGCGGCTGGTCCAGGTACAGGGCGAGGTTCTCGAACCACTCCAGGCTGGCCCGGGCCGCGCGCTGCGTGGAGGCGACGACAGGCCGCCGTTCCGCCTCGTACGCGGTCAGGGCCTCGTCCAGGGTGTCCTGTTCCTCCAGGCAGGCGGCAAGGGCCAGGGCGTCCTCGACGGCGAGCTTGGTGCCGGAGCCGATGGAGAAGTGGGCGGTGTGGGCGGCGTCGCCGAGGAGGACGACGTTGCCGTGCGACCAGCGGTCGTTGACGACCGTGCGGAACGTCGTCCAGGTGGAGTTGTTCGACTTCAGGGGGCGTCCGCGGAGTGCCTCCGCGAAGATCTTGGCGCAGCGTTCGACCGACTCCGCCTCGCCGAGCTCGTCGAAGCCGGCCGCGTGCCAGACCTCCTCGCGCATCTCGATGATCACGGTGGAGGCGTCCGGCGCGTAGGGGTAGCCGTGGAGCTGCATCACGCCGTGTTCCGTTTCGGCGATCTCGAAGCGGAAGGAGTCGAAGGGGAAGTCGGCGGCGAGCCAGATGTAGCGGCAGCGGTGGGTGGTGACGCGGGGGCGGAAGACGTCCGCGTGGGCCTCGCGGGTGGTGCTGTGGATGCCGTCCGCGGCGATGACCAGGTCGTGGGTGCGTGGGAGGTCGTGCGGGGCCTCGGTGTGGAAGCGGAGGTCGACGCCGAGGTCGCGGCAGCGGGCGTGGAGGATCTCCAGGAGGCGCTTTCTGCCGAGTGCGGCGAATCCGTGGCCGCCCGAGGTGTGCCGTACGCCTCGGTGCACGATGTCGATGTCGTCCCAGCGGACGAAGTGTCTCTGGAGGGCCTCGTAGACCTGGGGGTCGGCGTGTTCTATGCCGCCGAGGGTTTCGTCGGAGAGGACGACTCCGAAGCCGAAGGTGTCGTCGGGGGCGTTTCGTTCCCAGACGGTGATGTCGCGGGTGGGGTCGAGGCGTTTGAGGAGGGCGGCGGCGTAGAGGCCGCCGGGGCCGCCGCCGATGATGGCCACGCGTAGGGGGTGGCTTGTGTCGTGGTGCGGCTGCGGGTGCGTGGGGGCTGATCGCGCAGTTCCCCGCGCCCCTGAGGGTGACGCGCTCACCGTCCGCTCCATTTGGGAGGGCGCTTGTCCGTGAACGCCGCGTGGAACTCTGCGTAGTCCTCCCCTGTCATCAGGAGGGCTTGGGTGGAGGCGTCGAGTTCCACCGATGCCGCCAGGGGCATGTCCAGTTCTGCCGTGAGGAGGGCCTTCGTCTGGGCGTGGGCCAGGGCCGGGCCCGTTGCCAGGCGGTGGGCCAGGTGGTGGGCTGCCTCGTCGGTGCGGCCCTCCTCCGTCAGTTCGCTGATCAGGCCGATGCGCTCCGCCTCGGGGGCCCGGACGGGGTCGCCCAGCATCAACAGGCGGGTGGCGTGGCCGAGGCCCACGACCCTGGGCAGGAGGTAGGCCGCGCCCATGTCGCCGCCGGAGAGGCCGACGCGGGTGAAGAGGAAGGCGAAGCGGGCCGTGGGGTCGGCCACGCGGAAGTCGGCGGCCAGGGCGAGGACCGCTCCGGCGCCGGCCGCCACGCCCTGGACCGCCGCGATCACCGGGAAGGGGCACTCCCGCAGGGCGCGGACCACCTGGCCGGTCATCCGGTTGAAGTCGAGGAGCTGGGCGGTGTCCATGGCCAGCGTGGCGCCGATGATCTCGTCGACGTCGCCGCCGGAGCAGAAGCCGCGGCCCTCGCCGGCCAGCACCAGGGCCCGTACGGACCGCTCCCGGGACAGCTCCGCGAGCAGGTCGCGCAGGTCGGCGTAGGCGCCGAAGGTGAGCGCGTTGAGTTTCTCGGGGCGGGCCAGGGTGACGGTGGCGACGCCGTCGGCGAGGTCGACGCGCAGGTGCTCCCAGCTCGGGGTGCGGGCGGCGGAGCCGGTGAAGGGACTCATGACGGGCGGCCTCCTCGGGCGGGCACTGCCTCACTGAGCTCTACCCCACGAAGTTATCACTCATTCGTGACTGTCGTCATGAGTGCGCGATAGGCCGTCCGGGTAACTCTTCCTGGGGAGCCGGGCGTGAACCGGGCCGGTCACATCCGTCACAGATCGTCCACACCGGCGTAACGGCGGGAGCAGCTGTGCGCGGCACCGCGTTCACCTGGGTAAGCCGTGCGGCAAGGGGGCCGCAGGGCCCTCGGCAGAGCCCCTCGGAGGCCACACAGGAGTGGCCCCGTACCATTCATAAGGTTGAAAGCAGGATGTCCTGCTCCATGAACGGACCCGCCTTGTACGAACTCCCCTCAGCCCCCGCCTCCTGGCGCGTCGCGCTGCCGCACACCGCAGCGGCGGTGCCCGTCGCCCGCGCCCTGGTCCGTACGGCTCTGGCCGAGCTGGAGCACGGGGCCGACCGCGACACCGCGGAGCTGCTCACGGCGGAGCTGGTGGCGAACGCCGTGGAGCACACCTCCGGCGAGACGCCGATAGAGCTGGTGGTGGAGCTGAGGCCGTCGGGCTGCCAGGTCGAGGTGCACGACACCGACCCGAAGCCGCCCGGCGATCTGACGTGCCCCTCCGGCTCACTGCCCGACCCCTGGCAGGAGCACGGACGCGGTCTGCTGCTGATCCGCGCCCTGAGCTCCTCGTGCGGGCACCGGCCGACCGAGTCCGGCAAGGCGGTGTGGTTCAGGCTGCCGGTGGTACCGGCCCAGCGCCGCTCGTCGGTCTGACGCGGTTCAGCCGAGCGTCGCGACCAGCACCGCCTTGATGGTGTGCAGACGGTTCTCCGCCTCGTCGAAGACCACGGAGTGCGCCGACTCGAAGACCTCGTCCGACACCTCCATGTACTTCAGGCCGTGGGCCGCGTGGACGTCCTGGCCGATCTTGGTGCCGAGGTCGTGGAAGGCGGGCAGGCAGTGCAGGAACTTCACGTCCGGGTTGCCGGTGGCGCGCAGGACGTCCATGGTCACGGCGTACGGGGCGAGGGCGGTGATGCGCTCGGCCCAGACCTCCTTCGGCTCGCCCATGGAGACCCAGACGTCGGTGGCGACGAAATCGGCGCCCCGGACGCCCTCGTCCACGGTCTCGGTGAGGGTGATGCGGGCGCCGCTGGTCTCGGCGAGCGCGCGGGCCCGGTCGACGACCTCCTCGGCCGGCCAGTACTCCTTCGGGGCGACGAGACGCACGTCCATACCGAGCAGGGCGCCGGTGACCAGGTAGGAGTTGCCCATGTTGAAGCGGGCGTCGCCCAGGTAGGCGAAGGCGATCCGGGTCAGCGGCTTGGCGCAGTGCTCGGTCATGGTGAGCACGTCGGCGAGCATCTGGGTGGGGTGCCAGTCGTCGGTGAGCCCGTTGTAGACCGGCACCCCGGCGTGCGCGGCCAGCTCCTCCACCTTCTGCTGGCTGTCGCCCCGGTACTCGATCCCGTCGTACATCCGGCCCAGCACCCGCGCGGTGTCCCGCACCGACTCCTTGTGACCGATCTGCGAGCCGGACGGGTCGAGGTACGTCGTCGAGGCGCCCTGGTCGGCGGCCGCGACCTCGAAGGCGCAGCGAGTGCGGGTGGAGGTCTTCTCGAAGATCAGCGCGATGTTACGGCCCCGCAGGTACTGCGTCTCGGCCCCGGCCTTCTTGGCGGCCTTCAGCTCGGCGGCCAGCTCCACCAGACCGCGGAACTCCTCCTCAGTGAAGTCCAGCTCCTTGAGGAAGTGGCGGCCGGCGAGGGCGGTCGGGACTGTCGCCATGGGGCGCTCCAGGGATACGGCGGTACGGGGACGGACAGGACTGCTGGAATACTATACGAAACTCAGCATGCCTATACGTCGCGTGGGTGCTTAAACGGCCTCCCGTTCGACCGGGCAGCTCATGCAGCGCGGCCCGCCCCTGCCCCGCCCCAGCTCGCTGCCCGGGATCTCTATCACTTCGATGCCCTGTTTGCGCAGGTGGGTGTTGGTGGTGGCGTTCCGCTCGTAGGCGACCACGACGCCGGGTTCGACGGCCAGGACGTTGCAGCCGTCGTCCCACTGCTCTCGTTCGGCCGCGTGCACGTCCTGGGTGGCGGTCAGCACCCGGATCTCGTTCAGGCCGAGCGCCGCGGCGATCGCGCGGTGCATGTGCTCCGGCGGATGGTCGGTGACCTTGAGCTCCTTCTCGCCGACGCCCGGTTCGATGGTGTACGAGCGGAGCATGCCGAGCCCCGCGTACTGGGTGAAGGTGTCGCCGTCGACCATCGTCATCACGGTGTCGAGGTGCATGAAGGCACGCCGCTTGGGCATGTCGAGGGCCACGATCGTCTCGGCGGAACCGGCGGCGAACAGCTTGTGCGCGAGCATCTCGACGGCCTGGGGCGTGGTGCGCTCGCTCATGCCGATGAGCACCGCCCCGTTGCCGATGACGAGCACGTCCCCGCCCTCGATGGTGGACGGGTAGTCGGCCTGTCCCTCGGACCAGAGGTGGAAGGTCTCGTCGCGGAACAGCGGGTGGTGCCGGTAGATCGCCTCGAAGTGCACGGTCTCGCGCTGCCGGGCGGGCCAGCGCATCGCGTTGATGGAGACGCCGTCGTAGATCCACGCGGAGGTGTCGCGGGTGAAGAGGTGGTTGGGCAGGGGGTCCAGCAGGAAGTCGTCCAGTTCCATGACGTGGAAGCGCACCGAGGTCGGCTCCGGGTGCACGTCGAGGAACTCCCGCTTGGTCATGCCGCCGACCAGGAGCTCGGCCAGCTCCGCCCCGGGCAGGTTCTCGAAGGCGGCTCTCAGATGGTCGGTGGCCAGCGGGCCGTACTCCTTCTCGTCGAAGACCCGGTCCAGGACGAGGACCCTGGCCGCCGGGACCTGGAGGGTCTCGGCCAGCAGGTCACCGAAGAGGTGGACGGCGACGCCCCGGTCGCGCAGCACGTCGGCGAACCCGTCGTGCTCGGCGCGGGCCCTGCGCACCCACAGCACGTCGTCGAAGAGCAGCGAGGTCTTGTTGCTGGGGGTGAGCCTTTTGAGCTCGAGATCGGGCCGGTGCAGGATGACGCGGCGCAGCCGCCCGGCCTCGGAGTGGACGTGGTAAGCCATGTCTCCATCCTGACCATCGGAGCGCCTGTTGACGCGCTGCTCGCGCGTTTCGGCGAACTCTCGTTTGCGTCTGCCTGACGACAATCAGCCCGGGCGGGTCAGCCGCTGGGCAGCGGCTGGAGCCGCTCCGGCCGGGCCAGCATGCGCCGCGTGGCCCGGCCCGGTTCGAGCACGGCCCGGGCGACGATCCAGCCGGCCAGGGCGTGCGGCTCGGCGGGGTCGGCGGCCAGCTGCCCGGCGTACCGGGCGAGTGCGGCGGCCGCGTCCCCGGCGGCCAGGTGCTCGTCGCCGGTGCGCGGGGCGGCGACGCGGGTGGCGAAGGCGTGCGTGCGCACGTCGGGCCAGGAGCTGCGGTCGGGGCGGAAGCGGGGGCCGTCCGACGGTATCTCCACCGCGGGGTCGACGTTGCGCAGCCGCCACTCGGTGCGGTGCAGCGCGGCGGCCGTACGGGCACGGGTGAGGGCGGCGTACGGGACCGGTTCGCGCAGCCAGCCGTCGAGGGTGCGGGCGAGGCCCGAGACGAGGGCGCGGCCCTGCGGGGTCAGGCGGCCGCTGGTCAGCAGGGTGCGCACGGCGACGCGGCTCTGCAGCCGGCGCAGCGCGAAGAAGTAGGCGGCCCGCTCGACCGCCTCACCCTCCTGCGCACCGGCCAGCCGGTCCCGCCAGAAACCCGCGACGCCGGTGAAGGCGTAGGCGCCGTGCAGCAGGCCGGTGAGATGGCGCGGGTCGGTGCGCCAGGGGGCGTAGTAGCGCTCGGCCCGGTCGTCCTCCAGCAGCGGGAACAGGTGGAGGAGGGCGGCCAGTTTGCTGTGCTGGAGCTCGTGCACCAGGGTTTCGGCGAGGGCGAGCGCGGAGGCCGGCCGGACGATGAGCATGCCGCCGAAGGAGTCACCGCTGGAGGCCGACACCTGCACGAAGGGCGGCGGGGGCGGGCTGGCGGCGGTGCGTCCGAAGGGCACGATCGCCCGGATCATGGCGGGGTCGACCCGGCCGGGGCCCGGTACGCCAGGGCGTGCGAGGATCCGCGCGGCCTCCCCGAACAACCGCTGCCACTCCTGTGCCTCGTCCTCGTCGAGCCGGGCGGGGGGCAGGTGGTCGTCGAGATCGCGGTAGGGGTCGAGGTCGTCGAGGACGACGGTGACGGGGGCTCTGCCGTCGGGGCCGGTGTGGGTGAGGGTGCGCAGCGGGAGCCAGGTGCCCCGTTCGGCGTCGGCACACCGCGTCAACGGACGGCAGGTCACCCGCACCGAGCCGGTCGGGTGCCCCGGCCCGGTGACCGTCACCTCTCCCCCGGCCGTGGTGACCCGGCCGACCGCCAGGCCCTCCTGCGCGTCGGGCAGTTGGATCATGCCGAGACCGGGCAGGGGCAACCGCCCGCTGGTGAGGGGAACGTCGAGGGCCGTCTCGGTGCCCGCGTGCAAGGAGGCCGAGAGGGCCAGTGCGCTGAGGTGACCCGCCTCCGCCCACAGGGGCGGTCCGCTCGCCGTTCCGTGCACCCGGCGCAGCATGTGGGAGATCCAGCCGCCGGTCGCCGGGGCCAGCAGCAGGCGTTCGACCGGCTCGGGCGCCTTCTCGGCCGCATCCTTGAGCACCCGCCAGGCTTCGGCGACCGGGGTGAGGGGGGTGGGCAGGGCGTCGAGGTGACCGAGGAGGGTGCGCAGGAGCAGCAACCGCCGCGCGCGTTCTGCTCGTTCGAGGAAGGCGACGGCCGCTGCCGAACCACCTCCGGCGGCCAACTCCGCGAAGAGCCGGTCCGGCATGCGGAAGGGAGCGAGGTGCTGCTCGCTGGTCATCGTCGCGGACCTCCGGACGGGTTGGCGGACATGCGGGGACCCCGGTGCGCGTGCGGGTGTCGCACCGGGGTACTGCCGTCGGAACGCGGTCGACGGCTAGTCGGCTCGGGCGCCCTGGCCTCCTCCTTCGCCGCTCCGCATGCTGCTACGGGCGCGCAGCACCTCGGTCAGCAGGCGCGTGGTGGAAGGCAGGGCGGGGAGACCGTCCACGGCGCTCAGGGGCAGCGCCGCGAGGTCCGCCAGATCGGATTCCCAGACATCGGTCCCCTGTGTGGCGACGACCGGTTCAGGTGCGGCGGCGGCTCCGGCGTGGTGCAGAGCGGGCGGCTGGACCAAGATGCTCCCCCTTCTCGCACGGTGGCACTCGATGCCCCGTGTCTTTCCATCATGGCCAATACCTCACGGAGCGAAAACCGTACGATCACGCCACTGATCACTCCCGATCACGCCGGCGCGCCGAGGAGGCCACCAACTCGGTCAGTGCCGCGCCCAGTTCGTCCTTCAGTTCCGGGTCGTCGTCGACGGACACCACGGCGTCGAACAGGTCCCACAGTGCCTCCGGATTCCGCCGGGCGAGCCCGCCGAGGATGTTGACGACGTCGGTGCGCGCCCTGCTGTGACGGCGCAGTACGGCTGTGACACGCGGGTTCAGCGCGGCGACGACCGTCTGTCGCTCGTCGGGGTCGTGCATGAGGGAGTACGCGAGGAGGGCCTCCACCGCACGCTGCAAGGCCGCGAGGGGGCGCGAGCCGGCGGGCGGTCCCGCGGGGGGCAGGGTCTCGGTGCGGTCGGGTCCCTGGAGCCGGATCTCGGGATGCTGAAGAGTACGGCCCTCTTCCCTGAGGGCCGCGATGCGCGCTCGAACGGCCGGAAACAGTTCCTCCGGATCGGGCGGTGCGGGCAGAACGGCCGCCCGGTCGGCCAGCAGACCCAGCAGGACGTCGGAGAACAGGCCGGTGGCACGGACGGGGTCGTTGGCCGCGACCCTGCCCCGGCCGGCCGCGCGCAGCACGGTCTGCCGGTGCGCGTGGTTGGGCCGGCCCACCGGCAGGGCGTCGGCGGGCAGCGCCTCCTGGAAGGCCAGGTCCTGCTCGAAGGTCTCGCAGGCGTCCACGATCCACATCTGCTCACGCAGCCCCGGCACGGCGTCGCCCGCGTACCGGGCGAGCGCGCTGTCCAGGTCGATGCCCACCTTGTCGGCGGCACCCGCGTCCGCGCAGAACAGCCGGAGCCGCCCGGCCCGGTCCAGCACACCGTGCCCGCCCCACCACACCCACAGCAGGTCGCCCTGCTGCGGGGACAGTTCACGCACGAGGACCCGGCGCAAGGTCGCCTGGTCCGCGCGCCCGTAGGGGACGTGCGGGTCGTAGGGGGACAACGGGCTCAGGTGCAGCCGCAGTTGGGACTCGGGGACCCCGGCGTCCCGCAGCAGCCGCCAGAACCGTACGGCGTCCCGCGCGGGCCCGGGCAGCCGCCAGGCGTCCCCGGCCTCGTACGCCTCGATCCCGACGACGAGGGCGTGCACCCGGGTGGGGTCGACGGACGGCATGGGCCCGGTCACGGCAGGCGGTCCACGATGTGGCGGTACACGGCGGGGTTCGTCCAGTAGGCGCTGTGCGCGGCGGGGAACGGCTGGCCGCTGTCGACGGCGACATCTCTGACGCGGCCCGGGAAGAGTTCCGCCCCGAGATAGCCGAGCAGATCGCGCGGGTCGTAGAGGTTCAGCCAGGCGGGGACGTACGACGGCAGGGGCGCGGGGTGTTCGAGGGTCGGCAGGCAGCCCGACTCGTAGAGGAAGGGCCCCTGGGAGCCGGCCGTCACCAGGAGCCCGACCTGCGGCAGCGGGGCGGAGATCAGCGTGTCGAGGGCGATGATGCCGCCGAGACTGTGGCCGACCAGGGCGACGGGCGGCTCCAGGCCGGCGACGAGGGCGCGCAGGCCGTCGCGGAAGGCCGCGCCCCGGCTCAGATAGCGCAGGATGTCACCGGCGGCGGGGTGGGCGGCCTCGGTGAGGGCCCTTCGACGGCGTTCCACGGCCCGCGCGGCCATGGCTCCGGCCGACCGCAGCAGGTAGGAGCGCAGGCCCCGTTCCGTGCCCCGGGGCGGTGCCCCGAGGGCCTCGGCGATCCGGTCGGTGACGGCGTCCCGTGTCTCACCGACCGGCACCAGCGGGGAGTCGGCGTCGAGGGCGTCGGCGATGAGGCGGGCGGTCAGGTCGGTGGCGGCGCGGGCCAGCCCGGGGCCCACCTCGGCTCCTGGTGCGTCGCCTCCGGCGGCGAGTGCGGTGAGCTGCGCCCGTATGCGCTGCTCCGGCGGTATGGAGCCGGGCGGGCGTTCGGCGGCCGGACCGGACCGGGCGGCGGCCAGGGCCAGTTCGGCGTACGGGTCGGCGTAGAGAGCGGCCCAGGCCGCGGCCGCTTCGTCGCCCGGGTCCGCCCCCGGGCCGTCGGCGGGACCGCGCGTCGTACCGGACCGGGGCGGCAGGCTCGCCCCGCCGGCCATGAGTCTGGCACCGTGTGCCGCTCCCCAGTCGTAGGACACGATGCGCACCCCCGCACGCTGGGCGGCCAGTCCGGCCGTCACCCGCCCCACCAGCGCGGCCAGGCCCGGTTCACGAACCCCGGTCCCATGAACGAAGACCACCGCCGTCATACGCCCCCCCGTGACACGACTGCCCTTGGATACCGGTGGTCACATGGGCATGGGCGCGATGTCGCACTCGATGCGGCGGCGCTGGCGGGCGGCCTGGAGCCAGGGGTGGTCGTTGCGCAGCACCGCGGCGAGGCCCTCCACGGCCTTGCGCTGGAGCACGTCCGCCTCGTCGGCCCGTCCGAGGCCCCGCAGATCGAGGGCGAGGTTGGAGGTGCAGGAGAGGGTGAGCGGATGGTCCCCGCCCGCCACCTCCTCCAGCAGCGGCAGGTTGGCGGAGTCGATGGCGTGCGCCCGCTCGAAGTCGAGCCGGGCGTACGCGGTGTTGGCCCGGCCGATGCCGACGGTGAGGGTGATGACGTGGTGCGCCCCGACCGTGTCACCGAGCCGGCGCTCGACGTCGTCCTCCAGTTCCTGCGCGGTGTCCAGGGCGCCCAGGGCCCGCTCGGTGGCGGCCTGGTTCGCCCTGGCCGCCAGCGTGTGCGCGTGGTCCGGTCCGAGGCGCCGCACCAGCCTGGCCACGGTGGACTCCGCGAGGCGCCGGGAACCCTCCAGGTCCCCGGACAGACGGCGGTCGACACAGACGTTGGTCGCCGTGGTCAGCGAGTCGAGGTGCTCGTCGCCGTAGCGGGACTTGAAGTTGAGCAGGGTCTCCTCGGCGAGCTTGGCGCCCTCGGCGAGGTCTCCGTCCCGGCGGCGGCAAACCGCGAGGTCGCGGGCGATACGCAGGGTCAGGGGGTGCTTCTCGCCGAGCGCGGTGAACGCCCTGCGGAAGACGTCCTCCTGCCATTCGCGCGCCTTGGGGTACTGGCCCGCCTCACGCATGTCGATGGCGACACAGTGCAGGGTGTTGAGCGTGAAGAAGCTGGATTCGCCGAGCAGCATGTCGCGCTGGCGGGCGGTCTCCTCGTCCAGTGGCAGCGCCTCCCTGAACTCCCCGCACAGTCTCAGGTCGACGCCCCAGCTGTGGCTGCCCCGCAACGTGGCCGGATCCTCGGGGCCGAACAGGGAACGGCCCAGCTCGGTGGCCTCCTTGCCTAGGTCCCGCGCTTCCTGGAACCGGCCCTGGTACCGGTGGGCGTCGGACATCTCGCACAGGGAGTCGATCAGTTCCTCCGTCTCGACCTGCACGCGGCGGGAGACCTCCAGCGCCTTCTCGGTGAGCGGGATCGACTCGGCGATCTGACCCACCTGGCGCAGCAGGAACGCGAAGCCCTTGGTCATGCGGATGACATAGATGTCCTCCTCGCCCGAGGCGGCGAGCCAGGCGCTCCACGCCTGCCGGCCGAAGGCCGCGGCGCCCTCGTGGTCGCCCCAGTAGTAGAGGAACCACATCGTGTCGTAGACCAGGTCGCGCACATAGGGGTCGGTGCTGGTCACGGCCTGGGAGGCGAGGACGTGGGGCAGCAGCGCCTGGTAGTCGCGCCACTCCTGGGAGGATCCGTAGGGGCCCCGGTTGGCGGCGGACAGCAGTTGGTGGGCGGCGTCCCGCATCCTCTCGCGTTCCTCTTCGCTCAGCTTGGCGAGGAGCACGGTCTGGAGCAGGCGGTGCATCTGCAGGGTGCCCGCGCGAGAGTCGACCCTGAGCAGGGAGAACTGGCTGAGGTCGCGGATGGCGCGGTTCAGTTTGATCGGCTCGCGCAGCATCGGGTCGATCTCGGGCGTGATGTTGACGCCCCGGCTGCTGCGCAGGATCGACCTCGGGATCGGCTCGGGAGCCATGCTGGCGCAGATGTCGAGGAGCTGGCGGGCGCCCGGATTGTTCTCCCTGATGCGCTCCAGGGAGATGTCCCAGGCGGCGGCGACGGAGACCGGGTAGTCGGGGCTCTGCTCGATCTCCAGGATCTCCGGGCTGCGCTGGGCGAGCAGTTCGAGGTACTCGTCGACCTCCATGCCGGTCACCCCGAGCCAGGCGCCCGCCTGCTCCACGGCGAGCGGCAGGTCACCGAGCGCCTCGGCGAGCCGGTCGGCGTCGTCCCGGGGCAGGTCCTTGGCGCGCTTCTGGAGCAGTTCGATGGACTCGTCGCGCTCGAAGACGTTCACCGGCAGCGAGGTGGCCACCCGTTCCCAGCCCCGGTTCCGGGAGGTGACGATGACCTTGCCCGGCCCGTTGTGCGGGAAGTAGCCGCGCACCGCCTCGATGTCCTCGGCGTTGTCGAAGACCAGCAGCCAGTTGTCGTACGGCGTCCCCGTGCGCAGCGCCTCCAGGACGGCGGGCACGGCGGTGTTGGCCGCGGCGGCGCCCAGGCTGTCCTGACCGGCCGGGGCGACGCCCAGCTGGGAGGCGAGGGAGGACAGCGCCGCCAGGATGAGGCTCTCGCGCTCGGCGGGGATCCAGCAGATGATCCGGTAGTCGCGCTGGTGGGTGTAGATGTACTCCAGCGCCAGCTGGGACTTGCCGACGCCGCCGAGGCCGTGCAGGGCGTTGGGCAGCACGGCCGCGGTGTCCTGGGCGGCGAGCTGCTCCTCCACGGCCCTCAGCAGCGCCTGACGGCCGACGAACGAGGTGTTGCGCATGGGCACGTTCACCAGTAGGGCCGGCGTTGCGGTCGTGGTGCGCTGCATGAGCGGCTCTGCCTCCGGGGTCTGTTGTGGGTGGGCGCCGGCCGTCTCGGACGGCGCGGATTCTCCGGTCGGATCGGACTGAGCCGATTCCGGGTTGATGTCGGTTGGGCTGGATGGAGTCGCTTCGTCCGGATTATTCACCTGTGGGGGTGGATGGGCGGACGCGCTGTTCTCCACCTGTTCCGCCGCGGCGGCGGGCGGGTTCCGGGACAGATTCGGTTCGATGCGCCGGGCCCGCTCGGAGTAGGGCCCCGACAGGGCTCGCATCACGGCCAGTTCGCTGCGCGCCCAGCCGCGGTCGGCGGGGTCGGGCAGCCGGGTCCGCTGCGGGTCGTGCAGGGCGGCGCGCAGGGCGACGCCCCGCTCCCCCGCGGCGGGCAGCTCGCCCACCACGCTGACCGTCTGGGCGAGTTGGCTGCGCGTGGTGGTCGCGAGCAGCGCCTCCCGGACGCCCTCGGCGAACTCGGGGCGCCCCTCCTCTCCGCCCTCCCAGTCGATCAGCCCGCCCATCAGGATCTCGGCGAGGTGGTCGGGGCCGGCCTCCGGCATGACGCGGCGCCGCAGCTGCTCGACGAGGTCGAAGTCGAAGGGCACGGCGGCGAGTTGGGTGGCGAGCCGGCGGGCGGAGGGGGTGGCCAGGCTGAAGAAGCGCCGTACGGCGGCCGTGGCGGCGCGCGGGAGGCGCGGGGCGCGCAGCCCGGGAGCGGGCGCGCCCTTGCTCAGGGCGCCCGCCAGCACCACGGGCAGTGAACGGCGCACGCCGCGCCCACCGGTGACCAGATCGGACCAGGCGGCGAGGGAGGCGGGCTTCAGGGAGAGCACCGGGACGGCGACGGAGCCGTCGCCCGCTTCGGGCAGGGGCCGCATGGGGTCGGGGCCGCCGGGCGGCGCCCAGTGCCCGAGGCTGCCGTTGGGGGCTCCGAACCCGCCGGCCTCCAGGACGGCCGGGTACGGGTAGAGCGAGGAGCGGTGGCGCAGATGCGGCGGCAGCAGATGGACGAGGGCGGTGGGGCCGGCGTGGGCGAGGCGGCCGAGGAGCTGGTCGGCGGCGGTGGCGGCCCAGCCGTGGGCGAGTCCGTCGGTGACGACGAGGAAGATCCGGCTGCCCCGGCCGTCGAGCAGTTCGGCGGGGTCGGTGACGGCCCGTCCCGTGGACCAGCGCAGGGTGGCGGTACCGGTGCGCGGCACGTTCACCCGGAGGGTGCGCACGCTCCGGAAGGCACCGCTGTGCTCGGCAGCGTGGGCCAGGCGCGCGGCGCTCTCCTCCCAGATCCGCATCGTGGGCGCGTCGTCGAGCAGCAGCACCAGGTCGAAGGCGGAGACCCGGGCGGGCCGCAGAAACGGCATCCACAGCCCGTCGACGAGGCCCTGTTCGGCGGTGGTCTCCTCGTCCAGCTCCAGCCTGTCGCGGGAGGGGATGCGGCGGGCCAGCTGGTGCAGGGCGCGTGCGAGCAGGGCCGTGACGCGGCCGGGGCCGGACGGGTCGGGTCCGGCCTGGGGCAGCAGCGGCGGCCCGAGGCGCAGGGTGAAGCGGCCTTCGGGGTGGGGTAACAAGCGGCTCACGGCCCGGGCGACGGTCCGGTCGGCGGAAGGGACCGGCGCGTCGGGGGCGTGGCTCGTGGGTGGCGGCTGGGGAGGGAGGGCGTCGCCGGCCGCGGGCAGACCGGGGAGTGCGTCGTCGTCCGCCGGTGGCCGGTCCGGTCGTCCGGCGTCGGCGTCGGTTTCCTGCGGGAGTGCGTCCTGCGGGATTGCGCCCTGTGGGCTCGCGTCCTCTGCCGCCTGGGCCGGCGCCTCCGGAGGCGCGCTGCCGGGACCTGCGTACCGGCTCCAGTGCGCGGCGAGCCACACCGCGTCGGCGAACTCCTGCCAGCGCGGGACGAAGTGATCGGGAGCGGCGACCCGGTCTCCGCGCTCGCTCGCACGCGCGAGCGGCTCGGGGGACACCGAAGGAGGCGGCGACGATCCCGATGCGGGATCCCCGTCGCCCGGTCCGGATGCGCGCTCCCGGGTCATCAGCGGCCCTTCGCGAGGTCGCGGAGCAGCATTTCGACGAGCTTACGCCCGTCACCGTCCGCCTGAAAACCACCCGCGGTAGTCATCTGGACAGCGTTGAGCAACTGGTCGAGGGAGTGGACACCACCCGCCTGGATCCGCTGAACGAACAGGTCGACGAGGTCTTCGGTGCCTCGCGGCCTGAGTCCCAAGTGCCCTTCCACCATGGCCAGTAGTTGCTCCCGGGTGGGTGTGTGCATCTCCATCGGCAGACAGCGGCGGCGGAAGGCGGCGGGGAATTCCCGCTCCCCGTTGCTGGTGATCACCACGACCGGGAACTCCCGGCACTCGACCCGCCCGCCGCGCACCACGGCCCGGCCCCCCGGGTCGCTGGTGTGCACGCTCGCGGTGTCGGCGGCGTCGCGCACCAGCTCCGGAACCTCATAACTTCCATTCTCCAGAACGTGCAACAGGTCGTTCGGCAGGTCGATGTCGCTCTTGTCGAGTTCGTCGACGAGAAGCACCCGGGGCCGTTCGTAGGGCAGCAAGGCGGTTCCCAGGGGCCCCAGTGTAATGAACTCGCCTATAACCGGCGCAAGTTGACGATCTTTTGACGGCGTCGTGTGGTTGACGGTCTGTTCGCCGTCTTCGAACACCGGCTGCGTCCGGTCCGCGTCGCGCAGGCCCGCCTGCCAGGCGGCGATGGCCTGGGCACGGCCCATGGCGTCGTGGACGTACAAGCCGTCACGCAGGCTGGTCCGGCTCACGATGTTCCATTCCAGCACCCGGCCGAGCCCCAGCTCACGCGAGATCAGGTAGGCGAGCGTCGACTTGCCGACGCCGGGAGGGCCGGTGATCAGCAGCGGGCGGCGCAGCAGCAGGGCGGCGTTGACCGTGTCTATCTGCTCCTCGTCGAGCTGGGGTGTGAGACCGCCGGACCCCAGGCGGCGCAGCTCGGCCTCGGCGTCGTCCGGGGGCGGGGTCTCGACCGGGCCGCCTCGGAACCTCCGCCAGGGCGGCGGGTCCGGCAGCACGGGCGGGGCGTCGCGCGGGCCCCCGGTGGCGTGGAACACCCGCCAGTCCTCCGCTGCCGTCCGTTCCTGTGCGCTCATGCCGAAGCCTCCTAGGTCAGCTGGCGAGATCGCCGGGGTCGGTGGCCTGGATGTCGACGACTCGGGTGGGGTCGTCCCACAGGAATCCGACGTTCCGGGCCAGGTACTGGACAGCGTTCTCCGCGCCACTCTCGGCGTTCCTGCGCATGCGGTGAATGACGGAAGGAAGCTGCACGGGCATCGTGACGGCCGCGAAGACCGCGGTCACCACTTCGCGCCGTTCCTCTATGAACACACCTCTGCGGTCCCAGACAGCCAGCCCGATCCCCTCCGCGATCGCCGCTTTGAGTGCCTCCCGGGCCGGCGCCCCGGTCGGCGCGTCCAACAGCACTGCCGTACTTCTCGATTCCCCGGCGAGCGCGATCTGCCACGCGCGCAGCCGCCGGGCGTCCGCTTGTCTCCAGGCGTGCACCGTGATCCCGTGCTGCTTCAGAGCCGCCCAACGCCGCTTCCACTGCTGCCGGACCACGGCGTTGTCCGTACGCATGCGTTCGAGACTGCGTAGATGGACCCCGTACCGCAGGCCGAGCGGAGTGGGCTGACCGTCGCCGATGGCGAACGTCAACCCCGCCACATCGTGGTTCAGCAGGTCGTACGGAAGGATGAACTCTATGTACGCAGGCGGCTCCTGGAGTCCGCTCCGGTCCGGTTCGCGGGGCACCAGCCAGAGCCGGGTGCCGCTCCGGAGCGCCTCGTCCACCGCTTCGCCGAGGCCGTCCAGGGGGATCGTGTCGGGCTCCCCGGGGCGTGGGTCCCACCGGCCCGGGGTCGCGTTGGTCCAGGTCCGCACGACCACGTCCGTGCTGCCGTCCCGGGCCGGTTCGACGGCGACGACGAGGGTGCGCGGGATGTCGGGCGACCACACCACCTCGGCACGTCTCTCCCGGCGTCCGGCCAGTTCGGCGGTCAGGCCCTCGCGTCCGGCCCAGTCCTCGACCCAGGCGGTCAGCGCGAGGCGGTGGTCGAGGGTCCGGGCGAGACGGGCCGCGTGATCGAGGAGGACGACGGCGGGCGGCAGGCCGTCGTCCTGTGCGTTCCATTCGAGAAGGTGCGCGAAGAGCTGTTCGGGGGTGAGCCCGTCGGGGAGGTCGACGCCGACGAGTTCCTCGGCCAGACCGTCCCGTAACCGTGCGGCGGGCAGGTCGCCGCGGGTGAGCGCGACGCGGGCGCTCTTCTCGTCCTCCTTGGACAGCGGTCCGGGCAGGGCGGGGGCGGGGGCGATCAGCCGTGCGAGTTCGTCTCCGGCCGGGGCGCCTTCGAGGATGCGGACCACGCCGACCAGTACGTGTTCCCCGCCCGCCACACTCAGCGCGGCGGTCACCAGAGTCACGACGTCCTCACGGAGCCTGACGCCGCGGATGTCCACCTGCCGGCCGAGCTGGCCTCCCAGCAGGCCGGCGAACTGCACCCGGCTCGGCGCGTCCTCCACGCAGCCCAGCTCGCTGAGGACTTCGGTGAGCTGTAACAGCAGCTCGAAGGGCGGCTGATGCCCGCCGTCGCCACCGGGATCGCCGGCGGCCGCACCTGTCCGCACCGACTTTCCCCCTGAGTCGGTTCACCTGCCTGACCGACCAGCGAAGTTAGCACGGCAACCAACGGTTCACCAGGGACGGTTGGGACCGGGCTCACGACTTCCGGCCAGGTTCGCGCCAGGTGCGCGCCTCCGGCCGGAAGTCGGCTCCACGGGTCACAGCCTCGGGTCCACCGGCTCCGACTCCAGCGCCAGCACCCCGAACACCGCCTCGTGCACCCGCCACAGCGGCTCGCCCCCGGCCAGCCGGTCCAGGGCCTCCAGGCCGAGCGCGTACTCGCGGATCGCCAGGGACCGCTTGTGGTTGAGGAACCGCGAGCGCAGGCGGGCCAGGTTCTCCGGGCGCGTGTACTCGGGGCCGTAGATGATCCGCAGGTACTCGCGGCCCCGGCACTTGATGCCGGGCTGCACCAGGCGGCCCTGGTTGTCCCGCACGAGTGCGCCGACGGGCTTGACGACCATGCCCTCGCCGCCGCGGCCGGTCATCTCCAGCCACCAGTCGACACCGGCCCGCACGGACTGCGGGTCGGCGGTGTCGACGTAGAGCCGCCGGGTGGTCTGGAGCAGGCCGCTGCCGTCGTGCTCGACGAGCCGGTCGAGCAGGGCGAGCTGCTCGTCGTGCGGCAGTCCGGCGAGGCTGCGGCCCTGGACCGCGAGGATCTGGAACGGTGCCAGGCGGACGCCGTCCAGGCCGTCCGTGGTCCAGCAGTAGCGGCGGTACGCCTCGGTGAACGCGGCCGCGTCGGCGGACCGTTCGCGGGTGCGGGACAGCAGCCCGGTCACGTCGACGCCCCGTGCCGCCGCTCCCTCCAGTGCGGCCAGCGCGCCGGGGAGCACCGCGCCGGACGCGGCGCCCACGGCGGCGTACTGCGACCGCAGCAGCCCGGACGCCTTCAGCGACCAGGGCATCAGCTCGGCGTCCAGCAGCAGCCAGTCCGTCTCCAACTGGTCCCAGAGCCCGGCCTCGCCGATCGCCGTGCGCACTCGGCCGAGGATCTCCTCGGTGAGGGCGTCGTCGTCGAGGAACGGGCGGCCGGTGCGGGTGTAGAGGGAACCCGTGGGGCCGTCGACGCCGAAGCGCTTGCGGGCCGTCTCCGCGTCACGGCACACCAGGGCGACCGCCCTGGATCCCATGTGCTTCTCCTCGCACACGACCCGGGCGACACCGTCCGCCGCGTACTGCGCGAAGGCCTCCGCCGGGTGCTCCAGGTAGCCCTCGACGTTTGAGGTCGCGGTCGGGGCCATCGTCGGCGGGAGGTACGGCAGCAGCCGCGGGTCCACCGCGAAGCGGCTCATGACCTCCAGGGCCGCCGCCGCGTTCTCCTCGCGGATCGAGATCCGGCCCTGGTGCCGGGTCTCCACGACCCGCCGGCCCCGCACGTCCGCCAGGTCCAGCGGGCGGCCGTCCTGCCCGCCGGGGGCCTCGGAGCGCAGCGGCCTCGCCGGCTCGTACCAGACCCGCTCGGCGGGGACGTCGACCAGCTCGCGCTCCGGCCAGCGCAGCGCGGTGAGCTTGCCGCCGAAGACGGCGCCGGTGTCCAGGCAGATGGTGTTGTTGAGCCAGGTGGCCTCCGGGACCGGGGTGTGGCCGTAGACGACGGCCGCCCGGCCCCGGTACTCCTCCGCCCACGGGTAGCGCACCGGCAGGCCGAACTCGTCGGTCTCCCCGGTCGTGTCGCCGTACAGGGCGTGGCTGCGGACCCGGCCGGAGGTGCGGCCGTGGTACCTCTCGGGCAGCCCGGCGTGGCAGACGACCAGGCGGCCGCCGTCGAGGACGTAGTGGCTGACGAGGCCGTCGATGAACTGCCGTACCTCGGCGGCGAACTCCTCGCTCTCGCCCGCCATCTGCTCGATGGTCTCGGCGAGGCCATGGGTGTGCTGGACCTTGCGGCCCTTGAGGTACCGCCCGTACTTGTTCTCGTGGTTGCCCGGCACGCACAGGGCGTTGCCCGACTTCACCATGGCCATCACGCGGCGCAGGACGCCCGGGCTGTCGGGGCCCCGGTCGACCAGGTCGCCGACGAAGACGGCGGTCCGGCCCTCGGGGTGGACGCCGTCGGTGTAGCCCAGCTTGCCGAGCAGCGACTCCAGTTCGGCGGAGCAGCCGTGGATGTCGCCGATGATGTCGAAGGGGCCGGTGAGGTGGGTCAGGTCGTTGAAGCGCTTCTCGGTGACGACGGTGGCGGTCTCGACGTCCTCCACGCCGCGCAGGACGTGCACCTTGCGGAAGCCCTCGCGCTCCAGGTGCCTGAGGGAGCGGCGCAGTTCGCGGGTGTGGCGCTGGATGACCCTGCGGGGCATGTCCGCGCGGTCGGTGCGGGCCGCGTTGCGCTCGGCGCACACCTCCTCGGGCACGTCGAGCACGATGGCGATCGGCAGCACGTCGTACCGTCTGGCCAGCTCGACGAGCTGACGGCGGGCGTCGGACTGCACGCTGGTCGCGTCCACGACGGTGCGGCGGCCGGCCGCGAGGCGCTTGCCCGCGATGTAGTGCAGGACATCGAAGGCGTCCTTGGTGGCGCTCTGGTCGTTCTCGTCGTCCGAGACGAGACCGCGGCAGAAGTCCGACGAGATGATCTCGGTCGGCTTGAAGTGCCTGCGCGCGAACGTGGACTTGCCGGAGCCGGAGGCGCCGACGAGCACCACCAGGGAGAGGTCGGTGACGGGCAGGACCCGCCCCTCGCGTACGTCGGTCATGCCGCCTTCGCCTCCTTCGGGGTGGTCAGGGTGAACACGGCCATCTGGGTGGGCGGTCCCACCTCCGGGTCGTCCGGGCCGACGGGTACGAACTCGGCCCCGTATCCGTGCCGTTCGGCCACCGCCTGCGCCCAGGCCCGGAACTCCGCACGGGTCCACTCGAAGCGGTGGTCGCCGTGCCGGACGTGGCCGGCCGGGAGGCTCTCCCAGCGCACGTTGTACTCGACGTTCGGGGTCGTCACGAGGACGGTCCTGGGCCGTGCTGCGCCGAACACGGCGTACTCCAGGGCGGGCAGCCGGGGCAGGTCGAGGTGCTCGATCACCTCGCTGAGCACGGCGGCGTCGTACCCCTTGAGCCGGTTGTCCGTGTAGGCGAGCGAGCCCTGGAGGAGCTTGACGCGCGCGGCCTGCCGCTCCCCCATGCGGTCCAGCTTCAGCCGCCGGGACGCGATGGTGAGCGCGCGCATCGACACGTCCAGGCCCACGATCTCCGTGAACGCCGGGTCCTTGAGCAGCGCCTGCACCAACTGCCCCTGGCCGCAGCCGAGATCGAGCACCCGGGCGGCACCGGACGACTTGAGCGCGGCCGTGATCGCCTCCCGGCGCTGCACGGCCAGCGGGGTCGGCCGCTCCTCGGTCTCGGTCTCCGCCTCCACCGCGTTGTCGATCTCCTCGACCTCGCTGTCGTCCGCCTCCGCCAGCCGCACCAGCTCCAGCCGCTCCGTCGCCTGCCGGGTCAGCGACCAGCGGCGCGAGAGGTAGCGGCTGGTGATCAGCTTCTGCTCCGGGTGGCCGGGCAGCCAGCCCTCGCCGGCGCGCAGCAGCTTGTCGACCTCGTCGGAGGCGACCCAGTAGTGCTTGGCGTCGTCCAGGACCGGCAGCAGGACGTAGAGGTGGCGCAGGGCCTCGGCGAGGGTGCGGTCCGCGGACTCCAGTTCGAGCCGGACGTAGCGCGAGTCGCCCCACTGCGGGAATGCGGTGTCCAGCGGCACGGGCTCGGCGGTGACCGTCCAGCCCAGCGGCTCGAAGAGCCGTCGTACCAGCGCGGGGCCGCCCCGGGCGGGCAGCGCCGGCACCTCGATGCGCAACGGCCGGGGCACGGCGGGCAGTTCGGGCCGGGCGTTGCAGACGCCCTTCATCGCGCTGGAGAACACGCCGCTCAGCGCCACGGCGAGGAGGGAGGAGGCGGCGTACGGGCGGTCGTTGACGTAACTCGCGAGTGCCGCGTCCGGGGCGCCGCCCCGGCCCTTGCCCTTGCCGCGCCGGACCAGGGCCACCGCGTCGACCTCCAGCAGCAGCGCCGCCGTGCAGCGCCGGTCGTCGGCCTCGGGGTAGAGGACGTGGGCCGTGCCGTAGGAGGTGGAGAACGCCTGCGCCTTCTCGGGATGCTTGTGCAGCAGGAAGCCGAGTTCGGTGGCGGGGTGCTCCGGGGTGCCGGTGGTCGTGATGGTCAGAAACACGGTGGGTCGACCTTTGATCAGTGGTCTGAACTGCGGATACGCCCCACCGTACAGAGCGGGCACCGGCGGCACCCGGGAATTTTCGCTAGCCTCCTGATCGACCGGGCGTTCGAGGGGGATTCGGGAGGGCGCCCACGCGCAGATGCGGAGGCCTCACGTGACAGACGCCGGGACCAGCGGGGGACACATCGACACCGGCAAACCCCACTCGGCACGCATGTACGACTACTACCTCGGCGGGAAGGACAACTACCCGGTCGACGCGGAGGCGGCGGAGCAGGTGATATCCCTCTTCCCCGCCGCCAGGGAACTGGCGCGGACCAACCGCCTGTTCATGCACCGCGCCTCCCGGCTGCTGGCCGGGCGAGGCGTCCGGCAGTTCCTCGACATCGGAACCGGCATTCCGACCGAGCCGAACCTGCACCAGATCGTCCAGGAGACCGTCCCGGAGGCCCGGGTGGTGTACGCGGACAACGATCCGATCGTCCTCCGGCACGCCCAGGCCCTGCTGCACAGCACGCCGGAGGGAAGGACCGCCTACGTCCACGGCGACGTACGGGAACCGGGGAAGATCATCGCGGCGGCACGGGAGACCCTCGACTTCACTCAGCCGATCGCGCTGTCCCTCGTCGCCCTGCTGCACCTGGTGGGGGACGAGGACGAGCCCGCCCGGATCGTCCGCGAGCTTCTCGAACCCCTGCCGTCCGGAAGCTACGTGACGCTCTCGCACGCCACCGGCGACTTCGACCCGGAGACCTGGGAGCGGGTCGTCGAGGTCTACCGCAAGGGCGGGACGGCGGCGCAGGTGCGCTCCCGTGCCGAGTTCTCGGCGTTCTTCACGGGACTTGAGCTGGTGGAGCCGGGGGTGGCACTGGCCGCTCGGTGGCATCCCGAGCTCGGGGAACAGACCGGCGGCGAGGGCGAGGAGATGCCCCTCTACGTGGCGGTCGGCCGCAAGCCCTGACGGGCGGCGCGGGCCTCGACGGACGGCTGTCCGGCGGATCGCGCTCCACGCCCGATCCGCCGGACGGCCGTCCCGCTGTCGGGCCGTACAGGCCTTACGACAGCTGGGACTGCACCTGCGAGGAGATCAGCTCCAGGTGGTCGAGGTCGTCCAGGTCGAGGATCTGGAGGTAGATGCGGCTCGCGCCGATCTCGGCGTAGCGGCCGATCTTGTCGACGACCTCGGCCGGGGTACCCGCCAGGCCGTTGAGCCTCAGTTCGCCGGGCTCGCGGCCGATCGCCTCGGCCCGGCGGGCGACCTCCTGGTCGTCCCGGCCGACGCAGACGACGAGGGCGTTGGAGTAGACGAGGTCGTCACCGCTGCGGCCGGCCTCCTGGGCGGCGGCACGGACCCGGCCGAACTGGCGCTCACTGTCCTCGATCGAGCCGAACGGGATGTTGAACTCGTCGGCGTACTTCGCGGCCAGTCGCGGGGTGCGGGTGGCGCCGTGGCCGCCGACGAGCACGGGGATCTTCTCCTGCGCGGGCTTGGGCAGCGCGGGAGAGTCCGTGAGGTCGTAGTAGGTGCCGTGGAAGTCGTAGGTCTTGCCGAGGTCCGTCGACCACAGGCCGGTGACGATCTCCAGCTGTTCCTCGAGGCGGGCGAACTTCTCCTTGGGGAACGGGATGCCGTAGGCCTTGTGCTCCTCCTCGAACCAGCCCGCGCCGAGGCCGAGCTCGACCCGGCCGCCGGACATCTGGTCGACCTGCGCGACCTGGATGGCGAGCACGCCGGGCAGGCGGAAGGTGCCGGCGGTCATCAGGGTGCCGAGCCGGATGCGCTTGGTCTCGCGGGCGAGTCCGGCCAGCGTGATCCAGGCGTCGGTGGGGCCGGGCAGGCCGTCCACGGAGCCCATGCGGAGATAGTGGTCGGAACGGAAAAATGCGTCGAAGCCGAGCTCCTCCGTGGCCTTGGCCACGGTGAGCAGAGTGTCGTAGGTGGCCCCCTGCTGGGGCTCGGTGAAGATGCGAAGATCCATGCTTCCATCCTGCACGCCGGGCCGTGGGACGACGCGATCGGACCCCCGCCCCGCCCGGTCCCCGGTCGGGTGAAATTACGTCCATACCGCGGGTCCCGCGTGACCGGGCCAGTGACCGGCCCCGTTGATGATCGTTGGCTCGGGCGGAGCCGGAGCCCCCGGCTTCCGCACCGGCCGGTGAGCGCCGGGGCGTCACCCGCGTCGGCCTCCCCGGGGGCCAGGGGCCGAGGAGGCCGTCATGTCCGAAGAGACCGTGCCGCAGCAGGGCGGGACCGGGCAGCCGAAAGGGCTGTTGCAGCAGATGGAGGAGCTGATGGCGGCGCTGAACGCGGACCTGTCGGCGCTGGACGCGGATCTTCAGGCGGCGGGGGACGCCGACCGGAGGCCGGGCGAGGAGGAGCCAGTCGGCTGAGGTCCGCTCCGGCGGGGCGGGCCGGGACCGGCCTTCGGCGGCCGCTACCCCGCCTCCTTCTCCGGCAGCGCCTGTTCCCGGTCCGCGAGTCTGCGGAGCATTTCCAGGACGCGGTCCCGGGACTCGTCCGCCGCGTCGATGGCTTCCATGCACTGCCAGTACGCGCCCTCGTCGTCCGCGGCGCTGGCGAGGCCCACGAGGGCGATGCCGACCTCGCCGAGGAGGCCGCCGAGGCACATCAGGGTGTGGCGGGCGTCGCCCAACTCGGTGAGCCGGCCCGCCCGCAGCTCACCGGGGGCCAGTTCGGGCGGGTCGAGGACACCGCAGCCGCGGCCCGCCAGCTCCGTCAACCCCAGTGCCTCGCCGCGCAGTTCGGGCGGGCCGGCGACCGCGAGGCGGCTTCCTATCGCCTGTGCGAGGGCCTGCGCCTGCCACACCTCGGCCAGGATTCCCGGCACGTCGCCGCCCGCCGCCAGGGACCGCCTGCTCGTCATGATGAGCCGCACCGCGTCCATGCGCTGCCCCCGTCCTGTCCGACGCGCTTCGCGCGTCCGTCCGCCCGACTCCCTTGTTCACTACCCAGAGTGAAGGGGTGTGAGACGAAAAGCCAGAGGAAGACGGAAATCTGCGGACAACAATTCGGATTCGGGCTGCATTTTGGTTACACAGAGTACAAGTGGACTGTGCGACTCCTAGATCGGGAACCTCCGTTCGTTCCGGTCGATCTTCGCGTCCAGTGCGGCCAGCGGGTCGATGCCGAGCACCTGGCACAGCTGGAGCAGATACGCGAGCACGTCGGCGACCTCGTCCGTGACCCGGTGCGCGGTGTCCGGATCGCTCATGACACGGGCCGACTCCTCGGGCGTCAGCCACTGGAAGATCTCGACCAGTTCGGACGCCTCCACGCTGAGCGCGGCGACCAGGTTCTTGGGGGTGTGGTAGGGCTGCCAGTTCCGCGCGGCCGCGAACTCGGCCAGCCGGCGCTGCAGTTTCGCCACGTCGAGAGGTTCTGTCACGGCTTCAGGTGTACCACCGTGACCCCGTCGGTCCCGGCGGCCCACGACGGGTCGCTCACCGCGCCGACCAGCCGGACGTGACCGCGCTCGCACATCCGGACCGCGAGCCGCAGCAGTTCGCCCCGCTGGCCGGGGTCGAGTCCCCGGTCGAAGCCGTCGGCGAGGACGGTGAGCGTCTGGAGGGCGGCGGGCACCTCACTGGCCGGGTCGACCTCCAGCACCCCGGGGCCGGTGAGCAGCACCAAGGCCAGGGCCGTGTACCGCAGTTCACCGTCACCGAGCCGCCGCAGCCCGGTCCGGACGCCGTCGCCCCGGTCGAGCACCGCCCGCACCGTCCCGTCGTCCAGTGGCTCGGCGAGCACGTCCGCCACCGGCCCCGCGCAGCCGGCCCGGACCGCGGCGACGAACTGCGTGTGCCGGTGTCCGCACTCGGAGCGCGTGCGCAGCAGGACGTCGGCGAGGTTGCCGCAGCCACGCAGGAGCCGCCCGGAACCGGCCGGCACGGGGCCGCGCATCCGGCCGGGGTCGGGATCGCAGGCGAAGGCGGAGCGCAGGGCGACGACCATCTGCTCGGCTGCGGACAGCACCCTGCGCTGCCCGGGCGTCCGGCCTGCCACGCGCAGCGGCAGCAGGGCGGTGCCGAGCCGGTCGTCCGGCAGCGGGCCACGGGTCACCGGCGTCGGTCCGGCCGTGTGCCAGGCGGCCTGCACGGCCCGCTTCCCGGGGTCGCGCAGGGCCGTCTCCAGCAGCACCAGCCCGTCGGCCGTCAACCGCTCGCCCACGACGCGCAGTTGAGGCTCGGCCTGCACGGCGACATCGAGCCGGACCGGGCCGGCGGGCCCGTCGGCCGTACAGCCGATACGGAAGCCGCGGCGGCGCTGCGCGTCGGGCCGGGCCCGCTCCGGTACACAGGCGACGGGGTCCGGGAACGCCTCGCCGAGCGCCGCGCCTCCCCCGAGCCGGGCGAGCGCCTCGTACGCCCGCAGCGCGGTCGACTTGCCGCAGCCGCTGGCACCAGCGAGGAGCGTGAGCGGCCCGAGCGGGAGAGCGGCGCGCCGGTGGCCGGCGAAGGCGGAGAGCCGCAGTTCGGTGATGCGCGGCCGTACGAGCGAGGCCGGAGGCGTGGGAGCGGGGGGCTGGGTCATGTCCGGACCGTAGGACTCCGCCCGCGGGACGAACCGTTCCGTCTCCTGGGGCTTCCTACGATCGGGCGACCCGGCCCCCGACGGGCGTCACACCCCGGGAACCCCGACCCCCTCCATCAGTCCCGTCACCTCGGTCCCCGCCGGCGTCAGCAGGAACACGTTGCGGTCCACCCGGTGCATTCCGCTCGCCAGGCCGAAGACGACACCGGTACTGAAGTCGAGGACGCGCTTGGCGACCTCCGTCTCCGCGCCGGTCAGGTCGAGCAGCACCGGCACGCCCGCCATCAGGGTCTCGGCGACGTCACGGGCGTCGGCGAAGACGTTCACCCGCAACAGGACGAAGCGGCGTCGCGCCTCCGTCTCGGCCTCGGGCATGGACCGGTGGCCGACGGACGACGGCCAGGCGTCCCGGCCCCGCAGCGGCACGACCTGGGCGAGCCCCTCCCACTGTTCGTCGGTGACATCGTGGCTGTTCACCGGCATGCTCCGTCCTGGCTCGCGCTGGCTGTCTCCATCGGCCAATTCTTGCGTACGGTCACCCGTTCGGCCCAACTGCGACACGCTCCGCCACCTCGATGCACCTCACAACGGCCGGAAGACGGCTGTGTGACGGGCGTAACTCCTCGTGATCAAGCGATGTGACACCTGCGTAACGGGGCGTTCGTACCGTCGACGGCATGACCACGACGCCCCGTCCCCAGCAGGAGACGCAAGCGGTGCGCACCGTCTGCTCGTACTGCGGGGTGGGCTGCGGTCTCGTGCTCGATGTCGCCATGGGGCCGGACGGGCGGCGCACGGTCCTGAAGGCGTCCGGTGACAAGGCTCACCCGGCGAACGCGGGCCGGCTGTGCACCAAGGGCGCGACCACGGCCGACCTGCTCGCCGCCCCCGGCCGGCTGACCAGCGCGCTGGTCCGGGACGACCGGGGCGAGGAGCCGGTGCCCTCGCCCGTCTCCGACGCGATCGCCGAGACCGCCGCGCGGCTACGGGCGATCGTCGACACGCACGGGCCGGACGCGGTCGCCTTCTATGTGTCCGGGCAGATGAGCCTGGAGGCGCAGTACCTGGCGAACAAGCTGGCCAAGGGGTTCGTGGGGACGAACGCGATCGAGTCGAACTCGCGGCTGTGCATGGCGAGCGCGGGCACCGGCTACAAGCTGTCGCTGGGCGCGGACGGGCCGCCCGGCTCGTACGAGGACTTCGATCAGGCGGACGTCTTCCTCGTCATCGGCTCGAACATGGCCGACTGCCATCCGATCCTCTTCCTGCGGATGATGGAGCGGGTCAAGGCGGGCGCCAGGCTGATCGTCGTCGATCCGCGGCGGACCGCGACCGCGGCCAAGGCGGACCTGTTCCTCCAGATCCGGCCGGGGACCGACCTCGCGCTGCTGAACGGCCTGCTGCACCTGCTGCACGAGGACGGGCACACCGACCCGGAGTTCGTCGCGGCCCACACCGAGGGCTGGGAGGACCTGCCCGGGTTCCTCGCCGACTACGCCCCGGCGGCGGTCGCGGAGATCACCGGGCTCGCCGAGGACGACATCCGCCGGGCCGCCCGGCTGATCGGCGAGGCCGGCCGGCAGTGGATGAGCTGCTGGACGATGGGGCTGAACCAGTCCACGCACGGCACCTGGAACACCAACGCCCTGGTCAACCTGCATCTGGCGACGGGCGCGATCTGCCGTCCGGGCGCCGGGCCGTTCTCGCTCACCGGCCAGCCCAACGCCATGGGCGGGCGCGAGATGGGCTACATGGGCCCGGGGCTGCCGGGGCAGCGGTCGGTGCTCGTGCCGGAGGAGCGGGCGTTCACCGAGGACGTGTGGGAGCTGCCGCCGGGGACGCTGCGGGCCGACGGGGTCGGGCAGGGCACCGTCGAGATGTTCCGGAAGATGGCCGACGGGGAGATCAAGGCCTGCTGGATCATCTGCACCAACCCCGTCGCCTCGGTCGCCAACCGCCGTACGGTCATCGAGGGCCTGGAGGCCGCCGAGTTCGTCGTCACGCAGGACGTGTTCGCGGACACCGAGACGAACGCGTACGCCGATGTGGTCCTGCCCGGCGCCATGTGGACCGAGGCGGAGGGCGTCTTCGTCAACAGCGAGCGCAACCTCACCCTGACCCGGGCCGCCGCGGATCCGCCCGGGGAGGCGATGGCCGACTGGCGGATCATCGCGGAGGTCGCGTGCGCGATGGGGTACGAGAAGGGGTTCTCGTACGACAGCGCCGAGCAGGTCTTCGAGGAGATCCGGCGGTTTTACAACCCGAAGACGCAGTGGGATCTGCGCGGTGTCTCCTACGAGCGGTTGCGCCGGACGCCCGTGCAGTGGCCGGCGGCGCGGGAGGACGGGCCGGAGCGCAATCCCGTCCGGTACGTGGGTGACGAGGGGCTGCGCTTCCCGACGGCGAGCGGTCGTGCCGTCTTCTTCGCCCGGCCACATCTGCCCGCCGCGGAGCTGCCGGACGACGACTATCCCTTCGTCCTCAACACCGGGCGGGTGCAGCACCAGTGGCACACGCTCACCAAGACCGGGAAGGTCGCCAAGCTCAACAAGCTGAACCCCGGTCCGTTCGTGGAGCTCCACCCGCGGGACGCGGACGCGCTCGGGGTCGCCGAGGGCGATCTGGTCGAGGTCGCCTCGCGGCGCGGGCGGGCCGTGCTGCCGGCGGTGGTGACGGACCGGGTGCGGCCGGGCTGCTGTTTCGCGCCCTTCCACTGGAACGACCTGTTCGGCGAGTACCTGAGCATCAACGCGGTGACGAGCGACGCGGTGGATCCGCTGTCGTTCCAGCCGGAGTTCAAGGTGTGCGCGGTGTCGCTGGCGAAGGTGGCGACGCCCGTGCGAGAGGCGTCCGGGCACGAGGCGGCGGGCTCCGTGGGCGAGGAACCGGCCGGGACGCTGACGCCCACGGCCGTCACCCCCGCCGGGACCGACCCGTTCGGCCTCCAGCCCTCCCCTCCCCCGGTCCTGTCCGCCCAGGAACGCCAGTACCTCACCGGCTTCCTCGCCGGGCTCGGCTCGGGCGCCCCCGGCGTTCCG
>NZ_MUKA01000422.1 GCF_002150735.1 Streptomyces africanus | reverse complement strand
CGGTCACGGTCTCCGCCGTGCAGCGCGGTCTTCACGGCGCGCACGGCGGAGACCGTGACCGACAGCGTCGTACGCCGCCACGCGAGCCGGGTCCGCTCGGGCTGCAGCCCTGGGTCGCGGTCGGGGTCCTGCCGACGGGCCGCCGGGGCGTTCACCCCTCCCACCCCACGAGCACCACGACGACCATGGCGAGGGCCACGAGCGCGACGACGAGGCTCAGCACCGCCGGGAACCGGGACACGGGCAGGTCCTCGCCCCGGCGCATGGCCCGCTCACAGCGGACCCAGTGGTTGACCGCCCGCAGCGCGCACAGCACGCCCGCGGCCAGCAGCGCGAGCGCCAGCCCCACCCGCCAGCCCCAGCGCAGGTCCGGCAGGAACTGGTCCACGGCGAAGCCGCCGCCGATCAGCGCCATGGCGGTGCGCAGCCAGGCCAGGAAGGTGCGTTCGTTCGCCAGCGAGAACCGGTAGTCCGGCGTCTCGCCGTCCCGCCGCACCTCCGCGGGCGCGAACCACAAACGGACGTTCCGTACGAACTCGATCACGTGCGCGACCCTACCGGGGCCGTCGGCACCGGAAGCTGCCGGTGCCGCCCCGGCCTCGCGGCGGCCTCCTCAGCCCTCAGCTCTCAGCCCTCGACCGGAACGCCACGAGCCGCTCGTACGCCGCCAGCCCGTCCGGCACCCACTCCCAGTCGCCCAGCCGCCGCCGCACCTCGTCCTCGGGCAGGAAGTCGTGCCAGGCCACTTCCTCGGCCTGCGGCCGCACCGGCAGGTCGCAGCGGACCTCGTACACTGCCGACCACCACGTCTGCCCGGCGCCGTTGTCGTAGAGGAACGTGAAGAGGTACCGGGGGAGCGGCAGACCCGTCACGCCGAGCTCCTCCTCGGCCTCGCGCAGGGCTGCCGTGTCGTAGGACTCGCCCGCGCCGACCACTCCGCCGACGAACATGTCGTACAGGGAGGGAAAGACCAGCTTGGTCGGTGTCCGCCGGTGCACGAAGATCCGGCCCTCGGCGTCCCGGGCCTGGATGAACACACAGCGGTGCCGCAGCCCCCGGGCGTAGGCCTCGCCCCGGGGCGACTGCCCGATGACCCGGTCGTTCTCGTCGACGATGTCGAGGATCTCGTCGGCCGGGCTCATGCCCTCGCCGGCGACGGTCCCGCCCTCGTCCGCGGCGCTCACGCCCTCGCCCCAAGCACTCATGCCCTCATCCAAGCAGGGCGCGCGGCCTCACTGTGTCTGCGGCTGCGGCTGGAGCTGCCCCGCGCGTGCCCGCGCCGTCGCCCCCGTCGGCATGGCCGGGTGCAGACCCAGCAGCACGATGCCGGCCACCACGGCCAGGAGACCGCCCGCCTCCCAGCTCAGGGCCACGCTGTCGGTCCGCAGCCGGTCGCCCAGGAAACCGACGCCGCAGATGATCCCGGCGATCGGCTGGGCCGCGGTCAGGGCGGGCAGCGACTTGCGCAGGGACGCGGTCTCGAAGGCGCTCTGCACGAGGACCAGCCCCGTGACGCCCAGCGCGAGGACGGCGTACGGCTGCCAGCCGGTCAGCAGCTCGGCGAAGCCGCCCGCGGAGAACTTCTCCCCGCTCACCCGCGTGAGCGCGTCCTGCACGCCGTAGAGGAGCCCGGCGCCCAGGGCCAGCAGCACCGGCCCGGAGCTCAGCCGGGAGCGCTTCGCATGCGCGGTGAACAGCAGGGCGAGCCCGATCATGGCCCCGATGATCAGCCACTGCCGCGTCGGATCGGCCGTCGCGGAGCCGCCCTGTGGCTCGCCCGCGACGATGAACGCGCTCACCCCGCCCGCCAGCAGCAGCAGGCCCGCCCAGCCCTGGCGGCCGAGCGGCTGCCGGGTCTGCCGGCGGGACAGCGCGAGAGCGAACAGCAGGTTCGTCGCCAGCAGCGGCTCCACCAGGGACAGCTCGCCCTGCCCCAGCGCGGCCGCGCCCAGGGCCATGCCGACGACCATCAGCGCGATGCCGCCGAGCCAGCGCGGCACCTTCACCAGGTCGACCAGCAGCCGGAAGGACAGGAAGTCGTTGAGCGGGGCGCGCTGGGCCGCGTTCTGCTGCAGCACGAAACCGAAGCCCAGACAGCAAGCGGCGCTCACGGCGAGCACCAGTACCAGAACCGACACGCGGTCTACCTCGATCATCAGGTCGGGTCACGATGGCGTAGGGGCCGACTGTACCGGCCGGCTCCGCCCGGCGCGCCCGTACGTCATGCCATGGTGCGCGGTGGTGACCGCCCAGCACTATGACGCACGCCACAAAGGGCGAAACGGAAAAATCGGATCCCTGCTTCATCTTCCTCTGGAACCTCGATGATCACAAAAGCCTCACAAGTGGCAGTGGTTGACGCGTGTAACGCCCTTGCGGCCCTTGACGTCAACCGTTGGCTGGGGGTTGGCTGTGCGTGATCAGCTCATGGCGACGCGCACACACGCGCTCGATCGACCGACCTGAGCCGAAACACAAGAAGAGCGCGTGAGGAAGTTCCGCGGTGCCCCCACCCCCGCCTCCCCTCGGCCGTGGCCGCAGACGTGCGTCTCAGGCCTTCGACGAGGCCCTCGACGACGCCGACCTCGTGGCCGCGCGCGCCGCCCTGGCGCAGGGCCGCTGGCAGAACGCCCGCTCCCTGCTGGTGCACACCGGAGACGACTGGGACCGGCGCGGCCACCGCGTCACCGTCCTCGCCCGGGAGTCCTACTGCGCCGCTTGGGCCCGCGAGTGGCTGCTGGCCGAACCCGAGTCCGCCGACGCCTCCGTCCTGCTCGCCCTCGCCCAGGTCCGGCGCGCCCTGCACGGCAAGGGCAAGCCGGTCCGGGCCCGCGAGGCCTGCGCGACGGCCGCCGCCCGAGCCCCCGCCGACCCGACCCCCTGGCTCGGCCTGCTCCTGCTGGAGTGCGCGGTCGGCACCGACCAGGACGTGGTCCGCACCTTCGAGCAGGTCCGCGCCCGCTACGCCGACCACCACCACGCCCACCACCTGATGGTCGCCCGGCTCGCCGGCCGCCGCACCGAGTCCGGCCCGGACCCGCTGCACGAGGTCTACGACTTCGCCAACTGGGCCGCCGAACAGGCACCCGCCGACTCCCCGCTCGCGATCCTGCCGGTCATCGCGCACGCCGAGCGCTACCGCGCGCTCGCCGCCGCCGGGCACGAACCCGCCGACCCGGCCGCCTCGGGCCACTGGACCGGCCGCCGTGCCCGGCAGGTCATGAAGGCCGCCTTCGACTGGTGGCTGGAGTGGGAACTGGAGGGCCATCCGCGCCGGCTGATCGACCTGAACTTCCTCGCTCACGCCAAGTTCTGCGAGGGGCGGGGCGCCGAGGCCGCCGCCCTGTTCCACCGGATCGGCCGGTACGCCACCCCGGCGCCCTGGTCGTACCCGGACCGCGACCCGCACACCGCCTTCGCCGCCGCCCGCGCCGGCGCGCTCGGCACGGCCTGACACCCCCGGAAAACCAAAAAGTGAGGACGCTCTCCCGATGACCACGGACAGTTCGAGCACGAGCACATCCGCCGCCGGCGGCATCAGTACGTTCAAGGGGCAGGAGCGCGCCCTGCGCGCCGACCGGCTCGGCACCGGGGGACTGCTGCTCTCCGTCCTCGCCGCGACCGCCCCGCTCATGGTGGTCGCGGGTGTCATGCCCACTACATTCGCAGTGATGGGCATCGTCGGCCAGCCGCTGCTCTTCGTCGTCCTCGGCGTCGTCCTGATCCTCTTCAGCGTCGGGTACGCCGAGATGAGCCGCCACGTCCACAACGCGGGCGCCTTCTACGCCTACATCTCCCGCGGCCTCGGCGGCACCGCCGGCGCGGGCGCCGCCCTGGTCGCCCTCGTCGCCTACAACGCGCTCCAGATCGGCATCTACGGCATCTTCGGCTTCGAGGTCTCCGGGCTCCTCGCCACCTACGCCGACGTGGAGATCGCCTGGTGGATACCGGCGCTCGTGGCCGCGCTCGCCGTCGGCCTGCTGGGCTGGCTGAAGATCGACGTCAACGCGCGCGTGCTCGGCGTACTGCTCGTCATCGAGGTGCTCCTGGTCGTCGTCTTCGACATCGCCGCCCTCGCCGACCCCGGCAAGCAAGGACTCTCGCTGCACGCCTTCAACCCGGACACCCTCACCGGCGCGGGCGTCGGCACCGCGCTGTGCTTCTGCATCGCCGCGTTCCTCGGCTTCGAGCAGGCACCCGTCTACGCCGAGGAGACCAGCCGCCCGCACGTCCTCGTGCCGCGCGTGATGTTCCTCGCCGTCGGCGGGGTCGCCGTCTTCTTCGCGCTGAGCAGCTGGGCCCTCACCGTCGCCACCGGCCCCGCCGCGATCGTCGGCACGGCCCAGAAGCAGAGCGCGGGACTGCTGTTCTTCCTCACCGAGTCCCGCCTCGGCGGCACCTTCACCGACGTCCTGCACGTCCTGTTCGTCACCGGCATGTTCGCCGCGCTGCTCAGCTTCCACAACGTCGTCGCCCGGTACGCCTTCGCCATGGGCCGCGAGGGCCTGCTGCCCGCCGCCTTCGGCCGCACCAGCGGCACCAGCGGCGCTCCCGGCACCGGCTCGCTGCTCCAGACCGTCGTGGCGGTCGTCGTCGTGGTCGCCTTCGCGATCGCCGACGACAAGCCGGCCGGTGACCCGACCGCGCCCGTCCTGCACCTGTTCACCTGGCTCGGCAACATCGGCGCCCTCGGCGTGATCGTGCTGATGGCGGCGGCCTCCCTGTCGGTCGTCGTCTTCTTCGTCCGCCGGGGTGCCGCGGGCGCCCAGGCCTGGCGGCTGGCCACCTCCGCCGTGGCGGGCCTCGCCCTGCTGGTGATCGCCGGCTACACGGTGAAGGACTTCGAGGTTCTCGTCGGCGCCGGCCCGGACTCCTCGCTGAGCTGGGTGCTGCCCGGCATCATCGGCCTCGCCCTGGCCGCCGGCCTGGTCCTGGGCCTGGTGCTGCGCGCCCGCGCCCCCGAGAAGCACGCCCGGATCGGGCTCGGCAACGAGGCGTTCCAGCTGGACAAGGCGGCGTCGTCCTGACCCCGGCCGCGTAAGAAGTGGTTACGGAACTCTGACGAGCACCCGCGATCCCTGTCCTGAAGGGGCCGCGGGTGTTCGAATGAGAACGTGAACGAGGACGTACCTGAGGGCGTGAACGACGAACACCCCCCACAGCGGGGCACCCCGGTCGGCCGCCGTGTCTTCCTCGGCACCCTCGGCCTGGGCGCGCTCGGCGTGGTCGCCGCGCCCCGGCTGCAACGCGGCCTGGAGGGCTTCCTCGGCGGTGCCGCCGACAAGGACCCGACCGGCCTGACCGGACTGCTCCCGAACGGCGGCGGCTTCCGCTACTACTCGGTCGCCTCGTCCGTCCCCCGCAAGAACGCCGACAGCTACCGCCTCACGATCGACGGCCTGGTCGACCGCCCCACCACCTACACCCTGGCGGACCTCAGGGCCCTGCCCCAGACCCGCATGGTCCGCGACGTCCAGTGCGTCACCGGCTGGCGCGTCCCCGACACCCCCTTCGAGGGCGTACGGCTCTCCCGCCTCCTCGACGCCGCCAAGGTCCGCCCCACGGCCAAGGCCGTCCGCTTCACCTGCTTCGACGGCACCTACACGGAGAGCCTCACCCTCGACCAGGCCCGCCGCGCGGACGTCCTGGTCGCCCTGCGCATGCAGGACAAGGACATCGGCCACTCCCACGGCGGCCCGGTCCGCCTCTACGTGGCGCCCATGTACTTCTACAAGTCCGCCAAGTGGCTCTCCGGCATCACCGTCACCGACGAGGTCCGGCCGGGCTACTGGGAGGAGCGCGGCTACGACGTCGACGCCTGGGTGGGCCGCTCGAACGGACGTGACGATGAGCCTACGAGCTGACGCCACGGCCGGTGTCAGCCGCTTCAGCCCGACCGAGCGCTGGGTGCACCGCACGACGGCCGCGCTCATGGGTGTCTGCGTCCTGACGGCGGCCTGCCTCTACGTCCCCCAGCTCGCCGAACTCGTCGGCCGCCGCGAGCTGGTCGTCCGGATCCACGAGTGGGCCGGCCTCGCCCTGCCCGTCCCGGTCCTGGCCGGCCTCGCCTCCCGGGCCTTCCGTGCCGACCTGGGCCGGCTCAACCGCTTCGGCCCGCACGACCGGACCTGGCTGCGCGCCGCCCTGCACCGCGACAAACGCCCCGCGTCCCGCCCCGCCGGCAAGTTCAACGCCGGCCAGAAGCTCTACGCGTCCTGGATCGCCGGCGCCACCCTCGTCATGCTCGGCACCGGCCTGATGATGTGGTTCACCCACCTCACCCCCCTCGTGTGGCGCACCAGCGCGACGTTCGTCCACGACTGGCTGGCCCTCACGATCGGCATCGTCCTGGCCGGCCACATCGGCATGGCCCTGGCCGACCCGGAGTCCCGCAGAGGCATGCGCACGGGCTCGGTGAGCAGGGAGTGGGCGGACCGAGAGCACTCTCTCTGGCGCCCCTAGCTTCTCAGAGGGTGGTTCGTGAGCCTTTGAGCGGACCTGTCGTAGCCTGCCGCGCCGCAGCCCACAAGTTTTCTCGCAATATGTGTTAACAGTGGCGCTGTCTTCTGATAATAATTCCGGCATCGATACCGCGCCCCACACCCCAGGGACGCCTCCCTCGCCCTCCCCGGCCGGCCCTCGTTCCCCGAGGAGCCGCTGTTCCCCATGCCTGGCGCGCGGCGCCGCCACGGCCGCTCCCCTGCGCCGTCTCCCGCCCCACCCGCACGAGAGGTCCCCGACACATGCGATCGACCAGACATGCCCTCATCGCCGGCGCCGCCGCCACCGCCCTGCTCGCCACCGCCTGTTCGGGCGCCGGAGCCGGCGGATCCTCGGGCGGCGGCCAGAGCATCAACGTGCTGATGGTCGGCAACCCGCAGATGGAGGACATCGCGAAGCTGACGAAGGACAGCTTCACGAAGGAGACCGGCATCAAGGTCAACTTCACGGTGCTGCCCGAGAACGAGCTGCGCGACAAGGTCACCCAGGACATCGCCACCCAGGCCGGTCAGTACGACGTCGCCACCATCGGTGCCTACGAGGTGCCCATCTGGGAGAAGAACGGCTGGCTGCACGAGCTCGGCTCCTACGCCGACAAGGACAAGAGCTTCGACGAGGCCGACCTGCTCAAGCCGATGGTGCAGTCGCTGTCCGGTTCGGACGGCAAGCTCTACGCCCTGCCGTTCTACGGCGAGTCGTCCTTCCTCATGTACCGCAAGGACGTCTTCGCCGAGAAGGGCCTGACGATGCCCGAGCACCCGACCTGGCAGCAGGTGGCCGGCCTCGCGGCCGAGGCCGACGGCGCCGAGCCGGGGATGAAGGGCATCTGCCTGCGCGGTCTGCCCGGCTGGGGCGAGCTCGGTGCGCCGCTGACCAGCGTGGTCAACACCTTCGGCGGCACCTGGTTCACCAAGGACTGGAAGCCAGAGGTCAACACCGGCGGCTTCAAGGAGGCCACGAAGTTCTACGTCGACCTGGTGCGCAAGCACGGTGAGGCGGGCGCACCACAGGCCGGGTTCACCGAGTGCCTCAACGGGATGAGCCAGGGCAAGGTCGCCATGTGGTACGACGCCACCAGCGCGGCCGGTTCCCTGGAGGACCCGAGCAGCAGCAAGGCAGCGGGCAAGATCGGCTACGCGTACGCGCCCACGGTCAGGACCAAGAGCAGCGGCTGGCTGTGGGCGTGGGCCTGGGCGATGCCCAAGACCACCAAGAAGGCCGACGCCGCTTCGAAGTTCATGCTCTGGGCGTCCGGCAAGAAGTACGAGAAGCTCGTCGGCGAGAAGCTGGGCTGGGCACGGGTGCCCGCCGGCAAGCGGGCCAGCACGTACGAGATCCCCCAGTACAAGAAGGCCGCCGCCTCCTTCGGTGACATCACCCTGAAGTCCATCCAGCAGGCCGACCCGTCCAACCCCGGCACCCAGCCACGGCCCACCGTGGGCATCCAGTTCGTCGCCATCCCCGAGTTCCAGGACCTCGGCACCAAGGTGACGCAGGAGATCTCCGCCGCCATCGCCGGCAAGACCAGCGTGGACAAGGCCCTTGACGACGGCCAGAAGCTCGCGGAGGACGTCGCCAAGAACCACCAGTGATCCGTCCCGCCCCGGTCGGCCGCACCGTCGGCCGGGGCGCCGTCCCCGCACACGCACCGCCATCGGCGGAGGAAAGCAACGCCATGACCACGCTCGCCCATGCCCCGAAGAAGACCATGCGTCCACCCGCTCACCACGGCCCCAAGTCCCCGGCCGGCCGCACGTGGCGCCGACGCTTCCCGCTGTTGCCGGCGCTGATCTTCACGATCGTCGTCACACAGCTGCCGTTCGTGGCCACCCTTGTCATCTCGACGTTCCAGTGGAACATCCTGCGGCCGGACGACCGTCACTTCACCGGCCTGTCCAACTACACGTTCGTCTTCACCGACGAGCGGCTGCGTTCCGCGGTGGTCAACACCATGGTGCTCACCGCGTCCGTCGTCATCCTCAGCGTGCTGCTCGGACTCGGCCTGGCCCTGCTGCTCGACCGCCGCTTCCTCGGCCGCGGCCTGGCGCGCACCCTGCTCATCGCCCCGTTCCTGGTGATGCCCGTCGCGGCCGCGCTGCTGTGGAAGCACGCCCTCTACAACCCCGACTACGGGCTCCTCAACGGCACCCTCAACGCCGTGTACCGCCTGTTCGGCGCGGACAACGGCCCCACCCTCGACTGGATCTCCACCTTCCCCATGCCGGCCCTGGTGATCGCGCTGGTGTGGCAGTGGACGCCGTTCATGATGCTCATCCTGCTGGCCGGCCTGCAGGCCCAGCCCGGTGACGTCCTGGAGGCCGCCCGGGTCGACGGGGCCTCCGCGCTGCAGACCTTCCGCCACATCACGCTTCCCCACCTGCGGCAGTACATCGAGCTGGGCATCGTGCTCGGCGCCATCTTCGTGGTGCAGACCTTCGACGCGGTCTTCACCATCACCCAGGGCGGCCCCGGCTCCCGGACCACCAACCTGCCCTACGAGATCTACCTGACCATGTTCCGCAAGTTCGAGTACGGCCAGGCCGCGGCCGCCGGCGTCGTCGTGGTGATCGGCTCGATCGTCATCGCAACGTTCGCCCTGCGGGTCGTCGCCTCCCTGTTCCGTGAGGAGGCGTCCCGATGAGCGCCCACGCAGCGACCCCCGTGCCCTTCGTCCAGCGGCTCCGCCGCCGTAGGCAGGACCTCGACCCCGGGCAGGCCCCGCGCCTTTCGCCGCTGTGGACCTTCGTCGCCTGGCTGGCCACCCTGGCCTTCTTCGCGCCGGTGGCCTGGATGGTGCTCACCGCCTTCCACCAGGAGGCCGACGCGGCGACCAACCCGCCCAGCCTGCTGGCGCCGCTCACCCTGGACCAGTTCTCGCTCCTGCTGGAGCGGGACATCACCCCGTACCTGCTCAACTCGGCCATGGCCAGCGTCTTCTCCACCCTGCTGGTCCTCGCCCTGGCGGTGCCGGCGGCCTACGCGCTGTCCATCAAGCCGGTCGAGAAGTGGACCGACGTGATGTTCTTCTTCCTGTCCACGAAGTTCCTGCCGCTCATCGCGGCGCTGCTGCCGATCTACATGATCGTCAAGGACATCGGCATGCTCGACAACATCTGGACGCTGGTCCTCCTCTACACCGCGATGAACCTGCCGATCGCCGTGTGGATGATGCGCTCGTTCCTCGCCGAGGTGCCCAAGGAGATCCTGGAGGCCGCCGAGGTCGACGGCGCCGGACTGCCCACGGTGCTGCTGCGCGTCGTCGCGCCGGTCGCCATGCCGGGACTCGCCGCCACCTCGCTGATCTGCTTCATCTTCAGCTGGAACGAGTTCATGTTCGCGGTCAACCTCACCGCCACCCAGGCATCCACCGCGCCGGTGTTCCTCGTCGGCTTCATCACCAACGAAGGACTGTTCCTGGCCCGGCTGTGCGCGGCGGCCACGCTGGTCTCCCTCCCCGTGCTCATCGCCGGTTTCGCCGCCCAGGACAAGCTCGTGCGCGGCCTGTCACTGGGAGCGGTCAAATGAGGCCCGCCGCCCCCCGCATGGCCGCGGACCTCTTCGCCACCGCCTGAACGCCCCGAGCCGAACGGAACCCTCCACCATGACCGAGCAGATCCGCCGCGTCCTCGTCCGCTCCCTCGACGACATCACCATCGAGCACGTGCCCGCACCCGCCCCGGGGGACGACGAACTGCTGGTGCGCACCACGGTCGTCGGCGTGTGCGGCTCCGACACCCACGCCGCGGCCGGCCACCACCCCTTCATCGACCTTCCCTACCGCCCTGGCCACGAGGCGGTCGGCGTCGTGGCCGCCGCCGGGCGCGGAGCCGGGGAATTCACCCCGGGCGACCGGGTGATCGTCGAACCCAACCTGTACTGCGGACGGTGCGGCCAGTGCCGCTCCGGCCGCTACAACATCTGCGAGGAACTCAAGGTCTTCGGCTGCCAGACCCCCGGCGCCATGGCCGACGTGTTCACCATCCCCGCCGACCGCGTCCACCGCGTCCCCGACGGCATGACCGACCTTCAGGCCGCCCTCGTCGAACCGCTGGCCACCCCCGTTCACGCCGTGGCCAAGGCCGGCG
>NZ_MUKA01000421.1 GCF_002150735.1 Streptomyces africanus | reverse complement strand
GAGTGCCCGGGACGCCGAACGCGGGCGGTGCGAAGCCCGGGGCGGCGCCGGCCTGCGCCTGCTGCGCGGAGGTCGCGGGCGACGCGGGCGTCTCTTCCTCCGCCACCTCGCCGCCGAAGTTCTTCAGCAGCGCGTCGAGACCACCATCGAAGCCCTGCCCGACGGCGGCGAACCGCCAGACGTCCTTCAGGTAGAAGTCGCCGAGCATCACGGCCCGTTCGGTGGAGAACTCCGACCCGCTGAAGGGATAGCGGGCCACCTCCTCACCGCCCGCGACGATGCGGATGTACCCGGGGGCGACCTGCGACATCTGCCCGGCGCCGTCGATCGTCGCCGTGAAGGACAGCTTCTGGATCTGCGGCGGGATCCGGTCGAGCGTCACCCGGAAGGACTCCGTGTCGCCCGCCTGGGCGCCCAGGAGCTGAATGGACTCCTCGGGGGACTTCGGCTGGTTGTAGAAGACGAAGTACCGGTCGTCCGAGAGCCGTTCGTCGGCGTCGAGGCCGAAGCAGCTGATGTCGAAGCTCAGTCCGGGGCCGGAGATCTGCACGCCTACGTACAGATCCGTGCCCGCGGTGAGGTCACTGATCCTGGCCTTGTGGCCGCGTTGGAATTCCCTGGCCATGCGTAACGACCGTCCCCCATCCAGAACGTGATTGCGTCGCGCCAGGCTAACGGCAAACTCGGACACCGGACGCAGTCGGTACAGACCCGGTACAGAACCCGTGCCCGGCCGTATCGGCTGCTCTCTCGCGGAAAGCGGTCACTTACCCCGGGGCTCGCCCTGGGTGCTCATCGCAGGTGCACAGCCGGGCGCTCGGCTCCCGGGACACTCAGCCCGCGGACGATCAGCACACGGGACACTCAGTCCGCAGAGCGCTCGCCCCGCGCACCGGGCACATGGGGCAACCGCTCGGCCGCGACCACGCCTTCGAGGTAGCCCCGGGCCCGCTCCGTGCGCGGATAGGCCTCCAGCAACTCCCAGAAGCCGGGGCCGTGTCCGGGGACGAGCAGATGGGCGAGTTCGTGAACGAGGACGTAGTCGACGACGTACTCGGGCATGCCCTGGAGACGGTGGGACAGGCGGATGCTGCCCTCAGACGGCGTGCAGGATCCCCAGCGCGTGTTCTGGTTGGTCACCCACCGCACCGAAGCGGGCCGGGCCCGGCCGTCGAAGTACTGGTCCGAAAGGCGCCGGGCCCGCTCGGCCAGCTCGGCGTCGCCGAGGGCCCGCTTGCTCTCCTGGGCGGCCAGCTTGTCGAGCATGACGTTCACCCAGCGCTGCTCCTCCGCCTCGGACATCCGGGCGGGGATGAGCACCACGGTGCGATCGCCCTCGCGGTACGCGGAGACCGTTCTGCGTCGGCGGGCGCTCCTGCGGACCTCGATCGCGCTCGCCCCCGAGCCGCTCGGCGGCTGGCTCGTCGTGCTGCGCTGTGGCTTTCCGGCGCGGTGCAGTGGGTCGGCGGGCACGCCCCGACGTTACCCGCTGTACCCGGGGAAGTCCCGGCCCTGGGAGGGTTCGATGCCGATGCCCCCGTCGGCCACCGGATTTGTACGACGAATTCCCGCGCCTGTGGACAACTTTCTGCAGCCGGCGACGGGTTTGGGCATGCTGGCTGTTGTCGGCGAAGCGACGGACAGGCCCGGCTGGGGACCAGACCGGCCTGTGACGGGTTAGCGCGCGACGTACGGGGACGATCTATGACATACGGGGAATCTGTCATGCATCCGATGGTGAAACCCGCGCTCAGGCGCGGCTGGCGCGACCTCAACACCGTGCAGTTCGGGATGACACCGGCGCATGCGATGACACTCGGTCCGATGGACCTGGCGACGGGCAGCTTCCTCGACCTGCTGAACGGCACACGCGGGCTGGAGCTGCTGCGCCAGGAGGGGCGCCGGATGGACCTGCCCGAGGGCCATGTCGACGGGCTGGTGCGGCGGCTCGCCGGGGCCGGTCTCCTCGACGACGCGCGGGGCGGCGGGCCGGCCGCCGACGCCCTGCGGCAGAAGAAGGAGGTCCTCGACCGGCTGCGTCCCGACCTGGCCTCCCTGTCGCTGACCACCTCGGCACCGGGTGACGCGATGCGGCAGCTGGCCGCCCGGCGCTCGCAGCGCGTGCAGGTGCGGGGCGCGGGCCGGGTGGGTGCCGTGCTGGCGTCGCTGCTGTCGGGGGCCGGTGTGGGTGAGGTCGACGTGCGCGACGGCGGCCGTGTGGAACCGTGGGATGTCGCTCCGGGCGGGCTGCCCGCGGAGGCCGTCGGCGACCGCAGGGACGAGTCGGCCCGCCGGGCCGTGCGCCGGGCGGCCCCGGACCGGCCGCCGCGCCGCGCGGCAGCCCGGACCTCCCCGGAGGCAGGCGACCCGGGGTTCTCGCTGGTGATCGTCGCCCCGCGCGACGATGTCGCCGTGCACGCGCCGGACCCGTCGGCCGCCGAACCCCTGATGTCCGCCGGGACACCCCATCTGTACGCCGGGGTCGTGGAGGGGACCGGGATGATCGGCCCGCTCGTCCTGCCCGGGGAGACGGGCTGCGCGGGGTGCCTGCACGAGAACCGCACGGACCGGGATCCGACCTGGCCCCGCCTGGTCGCCCAGTGGCGCTCCGGCAGGCAGCGACAGGTGCGGCCCTGCGACCTGACGCTGGCCACTACGGTGGCCGGACTGGCCGCCGCCCATGCGCTCGCCTTCCTGGACGGCCGGGTTCCGTCGAGCGCCGGGGCGCGCTGGGAGGTCTCCGTGCCCGGTCTGCACTGGCATGCGCGGCCGGTCTGGGCGCATCCGGCATGCCCGTGCGGGGCGGCGGAGAGAGGAAAGAGGGAGCACCCCTCGGAGGATGGGGAGTCACACGAGACAATGGCGGTGCAACGGCCGTCGGCGCACTGCCGTAAGGCAGCGGCGAAGCGGCCGGCTGGGACTTGGAGGGCGCATGTCTGATCTTCCCCGGAAGGCGGTCACCCGGACCGCCAAGCTCGCCGCGCTCCCGCTCGGCATCGCCGGGCGGGCGACCTGGGGATTCGGCAAGCGAATCGTCGGCGAGTCCGCGGAGCTCGTCGGCCGCGAACTCCAACAGCGCACGGCTGACCAGCTGTTCAAGGTGCTGGGCGAGCTCAAGGGCGGCGCGATGAAGTTCGGCCAGGCCCTGTCCGTCTTCGAGTCCGCGCTGCCCGAGGAGGTGGCCGGCCCCTACCGGGCCGCGCTGACCAAGCTCCAGGAGGCGGCGCCGCCGATGCCGACGCGCACCGTGCACGCGGTGCTCGAGGAGCGGCTGGGCGAGGGCTGGCACGAGCTGTTCCTGGAGTTCGAGGACAAGCCCGCCGCGGCGGCCTCGATCGGCCAGGTGCACCGCGGGGTGTGGCATGACGGCCGCGAGGTGGCGGTCAAGGTGCAGTACCCGGGCGCCGGCGAGGCCCTGCTGTCCGATCTGAACCAGCTGAGCCGCTTCTCCCGCCTGCTCGGCCCGCTGATCCCCGGCATGGACATCAAGCCGCTGATCACGGAGCTGAAGGACCGCGTCTCGGAGGAGCTGGACTACGGCCTGGAGGCCCAGGCCCAGCAGACCCACGCCGAGGAGTTCACGGACGACCCGGACGTGATCGTGCCGCAGGTGGTGCATCAGTCCGACCAGGTCCTGATCACGGAGTGGATCGACGGTATCCCCCTGTCGGAGATCATCTCGGACGGCACCCAGGAGCAGCGCGACCGGGCCGGCCAGCTTCTGGCCCGTTTCCTGTTCTCCGGCCCTGCCCGCACCGGCCTGCTGCACGCCGATCCGCACCCGGGCAACTTCCGGCTGCTGCCCGGCGGCCCGGACGGTGAGGACGACTGGCGCCTGGGCGTCCTGGACTTCGGCACGGTCGACCGTCTCCCCGGCGGTCTGCCGGCCACCATCGGCGAGTCCCTGCGGATGACCCTCGACGGGGAGGCCGAGGCGGTCTACGAGCTCCTGTGCGCGGAGGGGTTCGTGAAGGAGACCATAGAGCTGGATCCCGACGCGGTCTTGGACTACCTGCTGCCGATCATCGAACCGGCCGAGGTCGAGGAGTTCACGTTCACGCGCGGCTGGATGCGCAGCCAGGCGGCCCGCATCGCGGACCCGCGCTCCCCCGCCTACCAGCTGGGCAAGCAGCTCAACCTTCCGCCGTCGTATCTGCTGATCCACCGGGTGACGCTGAGCACGATCGGCGTTCTGTGCCAGCTGGGGGCGACGGTGCGGCTGCGCGAGGAGTTGGAGGAGTGGCTGCCGGGGTTCCTCCCGGAGGACCCTGCGGACGGTGAGGCGTCGGTGGTGGAGGCATGAGCCTCAGCGGGCACCAAGGCCGACCGGTGCCCGCGCCTCACCACCAGTCCGAGTCCAGGCGTCCCTCGATCGACCTGAGGTTCTCCCGGGAGCAGGTCTCACAGAAGTAGCGGCGGACGCCGTTCTCGACGGAGTGGGTCCAGGTGAGGGGTGGGCCGTCGGCCAGGGTTCCGGCCGACGTGCCGCAGCGGTCGCACACGAGCGGCAGGGGCTCCGCTGCGGAGCTGTCGTCACCGCCTCCGGGAGGGCTCGTCACCCGGCGACGATATGGCCGTGCCCGACGGTCCGCGGCGCACAACGCACCGCGGGGGCCGGTCCGTTCGGCACGGACCGGCCCCCGCGGGGAGAGCTCGGCCTCCCGGGCTCGGGAGGCCACCGCTTCAGGTGAGGTCGGTTACTGCATGACCGCCATGGCGAGCGCCCGGCGGGCACGCCGTGAGGCGCGCTCCGCCCTGCGCTGCATCCGGCGGGCGGTCGCCAGGCGCACGGCCGGGCGTTCCCGCTCCGCCTCTTGCAGTCGCTCGTGCATATGCGCACGAGCCATGGCTTCTGGGATGAGTTGCATCTCTCGGGTCCTGTTCTGACGCGAGTCCTTCGCGCCGGTGGTGGTGAAGTCTTGGGTCGCGGAGCCTGCGGGCTCATCAATGGACGGCTTCATCGGGGCCTGCTTCTGGGGGTCGTGCGTGAGGGGGCGGTCGATCGTTCCTGCGGTGTTCATGCTGTGACCGGGTTCTTGCGCGGGCGGCCACGCGGCCGCTTCCGGGCGACGACGACACCCTGCACGAACAGCTCGCCACCCCAGACGCCCCAGGGCTCACGCCGCTCCTTGGCGCCGGCGAGGCAGGCCTCGACCAACGGGCAGGTGCGGCACAGGGACTTGGCGTACTCGACGTCCGCGGGCGACTCGGCGAAGAAGACCTCCGGGTCGTAGGAACGGCACGGGACGGGCACGCCGAGGTTCTCGATGGCGTCGTCGAGCGCGGTGAGCGCGGTGAGCGGGGTCAAGGCGGAGTCCTCCGTGGAGCCGGGCTTGGGGATCGTTTCGGAAGGCGGTACGGACGGGGCGTGCGCTTCGAGTTGCACGGTTCGTCTTCCTCGTCTGGTCGTTCCGGCCTGTTGGCCGAGGGGTGGCTGGTACCGGGTTCTTTTCTTGTCCCGAGGCTCCTTCGGTCCGTCGTCCCTGTTCAGGGACAAACAGAAGGGCCGCGGATCCCGGATGGGGTTCCGCGGCCCTGAAGGCGCCGGCCTGATCTGCGATCAGGCTGGATCACTCCAGGGTTCTGGCCCACGGAAGGCCCACATCTGGTGGTGCTGCGTCGTCTGCTTCCGGAATCCGGCACCGGTCGCCGTAAAGGCATAGGCCTGCGCCTGTGCCACTACTGCCGCTTCCAGTGCCTTGGTCGGTCGCTCATTGCGCTCACGGACGGGAAGGCCCGCGGGAGCAACGGAGGAGGACGCCGGACGCGCGGCACGAATGCCGGACAGACCGGTGCCCAGGTTCGAAACGCCGAGCATGCACGCGGAGACGGCCGAGCGATCGGTCACTTTCACGATGCTGACGGAGCTGGTGTTGATGCTGATCACTGGACTCGCCTCCTCTCGGCGTCTCGGTGGACTGGATGAACCAGTCCTGCGGATATGCAAGTACAACACGGAATCAGGGCCTCCGAGAAGGCCGCTGCTCTCGTGCCTAAGAACCTATGGGGATTGCTGGGGCATGCGCAAACTATTTTTTCGACGAGTTCGTGTCAGTCCTGATCCGTGTCTCCTCCGGCGTACTGGCCTGCACAGATGGCCAGTACGTCGGCTCCGTAGCGATTGAGCTTGCGCATCCCCACGCCCGGGATGCGCGCCAGCTCGTGCTCGTCGTCGGGCGCGGTCTCGGCGATGGCCATCAGGGTCCTGTCGGTGAACACGCAGAAGGCGGGCTGGCCACTGCGTCGCGCCTGGTCGGCGCGCCACTCGCGCAACTGCTCGTAGAGACCTTCGTTCATGTCGGAGGGGCAGTCGTCGCAGCGCATCAGTTTCATCTCGCCCGCGTCGGTCAGCGTGCGGCCGCAGACTCGGCAGCGGGCGGGCGTTCGCTGCACTCGTCTCGGGGCGGAACCCCTGCTTCCGGGGGTGCCGCGCTCGATGCCGCCCGCGCCGCCGGCGGCGGTACGGGCCGTGGTGGCCGCCGAACCAGGGCGCAGCCCCTCGAGGAAGCGGCTGGGGCGGCGGTTGGGGCGGCCTCCGGGGGAACGGGAGAGGGCCCAGGAGACGTGGAGGCGTTCCCGCGCGCGGGTGACGCCGACGTACAGGAGGCGGCGTTCTTCCTCGATCTGTTCGTCGGTCTTGGCGTAGGTGATCGGCATCATGCCCTCGGCGACGCCGACCAGGAAGACGACGTCCCACTCCAGGCCCTTGGCCGAGTGCAGGGAGGCGAGGGTGACGCCCTGCACGGTGGGGGCGTGCTGGGCGTTCGCCCGTTCGTCGAGTTCGGCGACGAGGTCCGCCAGGGTGGCGCCGGGTTTGGCGGCGGCGAAGTCGTGGGCGAGGTTCACCAGGGCGGCCAGGGACTCCCAGCGTTCTCTCACGGCGCCGGAACCGGCCGGTGGCTGCGGCGTCCAGCCCTCCCCCGAGAGCACGGCGCGGACCTGGGAGGGCAGGTCGACGGCGTCGTCCAGGAGGGAGTCGTTGCCGCCGAAGCGGGCCGCGCCGCGCAGGGCGACGCTGGCCTTGCGCACCTCCGGACGGTCGAAGAACCGCTCGGCGCCGCGCAGCTGGTACGGCACTCCGGCGTCGGCGAGGGCCTGCTCATAGGTCTCGGACTGCGCGTTCGTCCGGAAGAGGATGGCGATCTCGGCGGCCGGGACCCCCGCGTCGATGAGCTCGCGGATGCGCCGGGCCGCGCCCTCCGCCTCGGCGGGCTCGTCCGTGTACTCGGCGTAGACCGGCTCGGGCCCCGGGGCGCGCTGGGAGACGAGCTCCAGGCGGTGGTCGGCGGCGCGGCCCTTCGCCTGGGCGAGCAGGCCGTTGGCGAGGTGGACGACCTGCGGGGTGGAGCGGTAGTCGCGGACCAGCTTGACGACCGTGGCGCCGGGGTGGCGGGTGCGGAAGTCGAGCAGATGGTCCGGGGTCGCTCCCGTGAAGGAGTAGATCGTCTGGCTGGCGTCGCCGACGACGCACAGGCTGTCCCGGTCGCCCAGCCACAGTTCCAGCAGGCGTTGCTGGAGGGGGCTGACGTCCTGGTACTCGTCGACCACGAAGTGCTGGTACTGGGCGCGGACCTGCTCGGCGATGTCGTGCCGGTCCTGGAGGACGGCCACGGTCAGCAGCAGCACGTCCTCGAAGTCGATGACGGAGCGCTCGCGCTTGACGTCCTCGTAGGCGGCGTAGAGCTGGGCGATCTCGGCGGGGTCGCGGGGGGTCTCGCGGCCGGCCTTGGCGGCGGCGGGCGCGTAGTCGGCGGGGACGGTCTGGGTGACCTTGGACCACTCGATCTCGGCGGTGACGTCCCGCAGCTCGCCCCGGTCGAGGCGGATGCGGCAGGCGGCGGCAGCGTCGGCGACGAGCTGGATCTTGCGGTCGACGAGCCGGGGCATGGAGCCGCCGATCGCTTTCGGCCAGAAGTACTGGAGCTGGCGCAGCGCCGCCGAGTGGAACGTGCGCGCCTGGACTCCGGCGGCGCCGAGCTGGCGCAGCCGGCCCCGCATCTCCCCGGCGGCGCGGTTGGTGAACGTGACGGCGAGCACGCTGGAGGGGTGCAGGATGCCGGCGCGCACTCCGTAGGCGATGCGGTGGGTGATCGCCCGGGTCTTGCCCGTGCCGGCGCCCGCCAGGACGCACACCGGACCGTGCAGGGCCGTGGCCACCTCGCGCTGCTCGGGGTCGAGCCCTTCGAGGACCGCGTCGGGGGTGTCCGGTACCTGCGGGAACAGGGTGGAGTGCGTTGCTGCTGTCACACAGCCATGCTGCCAGGTCGCGGGAAACGGCTGTGCCGGTTGTCCACAGGCGGGCACTGATAGTCGTACTAATGCGGCAGGCGTCACGTCCGGCAGGGCGCGGGCCGCGGGAATGGCGGCCCTGTCATGGACGTTCCACCACTGCGAACCACCTGTCCCCGAGCCACCGAAGGAGCACGAGAGACATGCCGGGCACTGTGACGATGTACAGCACCACCTGGTGCGGCTACTGCCGTCGGCTGAAGAGCCAGATGGACCGCGAGGGCATCGCGTACACCGAGATCAACATCGAGCAGGACCCGGAGTCCGCCGCGTTCGTGGAGAAGGCGAATGGCGGAAACCAGACGGTGCCCACCGTTCTGTTCCCGGACGGCTCCACCCTCACCAACCCGTCGCTGGCTCAGGTGAAGCAGAAGATCGGCGCGTAGTCGCCCTGCGGTTGTGCCGGGAAGGCGGTTCCTGAGGCGTCTCAGGGGCCGCCTTCTCTGACGTTGCCGGGCACGTGCGCGTGCTCGCGGGCGAGTTCGATCATCTCCGGCGAGCGGTCCCCGCCTGTGACGGCTGCCGCCCGTGCCGCGAGCTTGCGGGCGGGCGGCCTCGTCAGGCGACGCTTCTCGTCGGCAGCGGCTTGCCGTACCAGAGCTCGATCAGCCGGGCCGCGATCGAGATGCCGTACGGCGGGAGGACCTCGCCTGACTCGAAGGCTGCGCGCAGTTCGTCGCGCGAGAACCAGCGGGCCTCGTGGATCTCGTCCCCGTCGACGTCGATCTCGGTCGAGGTGGCGCGGGCCAGGAAGCCCAGCATGAGGCTGGACGGGAAGGGCCAGGGCTGGCTGGCGACGTACTCGACCTGGCCGACGGTGATGCCGACCTCCTCGTGGACCTCGCGGCGCACCGACTGCTCGATGGCCTCGCCGGGCTCGACGAAACCGGCGAGCGTCGAGAAGCGGCCTTCGGGCCAGTGCACCTGGCGGCCGAGCAGGATGCGGTCCTCCTCGTCGGTCACGGCCATGATCACGGCCGGGTCCGTTCGCGGGTAGTGCTCCGCGCCGCAGGCCTGGCAGCGGCGGATGTGACCGGCCGCGGCGATGACGGTGCGCTCGCCGCAGCGGGAGCAGAAACGGTGGGTGCGCTGCCAGTTCTCCAGGCCGACCGCGTGCACCATCAGGCCCACGTCCCGGGCCGACAGGAGCAGGCCCGCCTCGCGCAGCCCCGCAGGCCGCGCGGACTGGTCCATACGCCCGGGCAGGGAGTCCTTCTGGAGGGCGAAGTAGCTGACGCCGTCCTCGTCGATTCCGAGGAAGTAGCGGTGGGCTTCGGTGAGGGGGGCCTCGAAGGAGGGCGTCATGACGAGTTCGGTGCGCCCGTCCGCCGTCTCGTCGATGAGGACCTGGCCGCCGGAGACCACGAAACAGCGCGTGGAGGGGTGGCTCCACGCCGCCGCGAGCCAGGCCTCGTCGAGCCGGTGGTGTGCGGCCCGGTCGATGCCGCTCGGTGCGGTGAGCGAGATGGGTCGGTCGGCGTTCTGGTCGGTCCAGGTGGTCACGGGTGCTTCCAACTCCCCGGTGGGACTGTCGGGTTCGGCGGGCTGATCAGCGGGACGTACGGCGGGAGGCGACCGGGTCCGGCCGGTGGGGCGGGGCAGCCCTTCCAGTGTGCCCCGCGCGCCCTGCCGGTCCGGACGGCGCGGGACGCTCAGGGCGCATGGCGCCAGTGCTCGGCGAGATCGCCCCACAGATACGCGGTGGTCTCGACGCCCTTGAGGAGCAGGTCGAGTTCCACTTTCTCGTTCGGGGCGTGCCAGCCGTCGGACGGGACGGAGATGCCGAGGAAGAGCACAGGAGCGCCGAGCACGTCCTGGAGGTCCGCCGCCGGTCCGGAGCCGCCCTCGCGCGTGAAGCGGACCGGCTGCTCGAAGGCCCGGCCCATGGCGCGGGCGACCGACTTCAGGGCCGGGTGGTCCAGCGGCGTCAGGCACGGGCGCGTGGCCCCGCTGAACGTGATCTCGCAGCGGATCCCCGCGGGCACCTGCTGCTCGGCCCAGGCGCGGACGGCCTTCTCCACCTGGCCGGGGTCCTGGCCCGCCACCAGCCGGAAGGACAGCTTCACCAGGGCGGAGGACGGCACGACGGTCTTGCTGCCGGGGCCCTGGTAGCCGCCTCCGATGCCGTTGACCTCCGCGGTCGGGCGGGCCCAGACGCGCTCCAGGGTCGTGTACCCGGCCTCGCCCTGGGTGGCGTACGACTTGGCCGCGCGCAGCCACTGGCGCTCGTCGAAGGGCAGCTCGGCGAAGAGTTCCCGCTCGCGGTCGGTGAGTTCGATCACGCCGTCGTAGAAGCCGGGGATCGCCACGCGCGCGTGCTCGTCGTGCAGGGCGGCGACGAGGCGGGCGGCGGCGGTCGCCGGGTTGGGCACCGCGCCGCCGAAGGAGCCGGAGTGGATGTCCTGGTCGGGGCCGTGCAGCCGTATCTCGCACTCGGCGAGGCCGCGCATGCCGGTGCACACCGTGGGGGTGTCCTCGGACCACATGCCCGTGTCGGAGACGATCACCGCGTCGGCGGCGAGCCGCTCGGCGTGCTGCTCGACCAGGGCCCGGAAGTGCGGCGAGCCGGACTCCTCCTCGCCCTCGATCAGCAGCTTCAGGTGCACCGCCGGGGTGGTGCGGCCGGTGGCGGCGAGGTGGGCGCGGACGCCGAGAGTGTGGAAGAACACCTGGCCCTTGTCGTCGGCCGCCCCGCGCGCGTAGAGGCGGTTGTCGCGGACGACCGGCTCGAAGGGCTCGCTGTCCCAGCCGTCCTCCCGGGCGGCGGGCTGCACGTCGTGGTGGCCGTAGACCAGCACCGTGGGCGCCTGTGGGTCGTCACTGGGCCACTCGGCGAAGACGGCGGGCGCGCCCGGGGTCTGCCAGACCTCGGCCGTCGGGAAGCCGGTCTCCTTCAGCTTGGCGGCGAGCCAGTCGGCGCTGCGTCGTACGTCGGGCGCGTGGTCCGGCTGTGCCGACACCGACGGGATGCGCAGCCACTCGGCGAGGTCGTCGAGGAAGGCCGCGCGGTGCTGCGCGATGTACGTACGGACGGCACTGTCCGGGGTCTGGCTCATGGTCACGAGCCTATCGGCCCGCACTGACGTCCTCGGAGTGCGGTTCCTCACCGGACGGCTCCCCGAGCAGCAGCCGCTCCAGCGCGGCCCGGTCCGGCAGGTCGTCCGGCCGTACGACCTCGCCGCTGCGCACGTACAGGAACGCGGCGGTGACCGACTCCAGCGGCACGCCCTGCTGCTCTGCCCAGGCGAGGCGGTAGACGGCCAGCTGGAGCGGGTCGGCGGTGCGGGTGCGGTTCGTCTTCCAGTCGATGATCTCGTACGTCGTCTCCTGACCGTCGCCCTCCTTGTAGACGGCGTCGATGCGGCCCCGTACGACGCGGCCGGCGATCTCGAGCTGGAAGGGGGCTTCCACACGGTAGGGCGTGCGGTGGGCGTACCCGGTGCGTTCGAAGGCGTCCTTGAGGGCTTCCAGGTCCTGTTCGTCGGCGATCTCGGCGTCGCTGCCGGGCAGTTCCCCGGGCTCCAGGAACGGCAGCGTCAGTGCTTCGAAGCGGGCCTCCACCCAGGCGTGGAAGCGGGTGCCGCGGCGTGCGGCAGGCTGCGGCGGGCGGGGCATGGGGCGGGCCAGTTCCTGCGCGAAGCCGTCCGGGTCGGCGGCCAGGCGCAGCACCTGGGACGCGGTGAGCGATGCGGGCAGGGGGACCTCGGTGACGCTGTCGCGGGCGCGCAGGAGCTCTCCGGTGAGGGCGTCGAGGTCGCGGTCCCAGGAGGCGACGGTACGGGCTTCCTCGGGGG
>NZ_MUKA01000420.1 GCF_002150735.1 Streptomyces africanus | reverse complement strand
CGAACGCGGGTGCAGCGGCTGCGGCCGTAGAGGAAGCACGACACGGCGGCGGCGGCCGCAGCGGCGCTCAGCCCGAAGTCGCCCATGATCAGGGCCAGTTCGCGCGAACCCCAGCCGAACGCGGAACCGACGGCGTATCCCGCGCAGACCAGGACGAGGACGAGTTGGAGGGCCGGGCCCGGCCGGGGGCCGGGCCCGGCCCTCCAACTCGTCCTCGTCCTGGTCTGCGCGGGATACGCCGTCGGTTCCGCGTTCGGCTGGGGTTCGCGCGAACTGGCCCTGATCATGGGCGACTTCGGGCTGAGCGCCGCTGCGGCCGCCGCCGCCGTGTCGTGCTTCCTCTACGGCCGCAGCCGCTGCACCCGCTTTCGACCCGCCTGGCTGCTGTTCTGCCTCTCCTCGGCCATGGCGTCCCTGGGCAACCTGATCTGGGGGTGGTACGAGGTCGTCCTCGGACAGCCCGTGCCCAGTCCCAGCTACGCCGACCTGTTCTTCCTCTGCTTCGCGCCGCCCGCGATCGTCGGGCTGCTCGTGCTCGCCAAGCGGCCGGTCACCAAGGCCGGCTGGGTCTGCCTCGGGCTGGACGCCTGGCTGATCGGCGGCTCGCTGCTCACACTGGCCTGGAGCCTCGCCCTCGCCCAGGCCGCGAAGTCCGAAGGGCCCGGCGTGGCACACATCGCGCTGTCGCTGGCCTACCCGCTGCTCGACATCGCACTGGTCAGCATGGTCCTCGCGCTGCACTTCAGGCGGTCCGCGGTGAACCGCTCCGCCGTCAACACCGCGATCGGCGCGCTCGCGCTGACCGTGATGTGCGACGCCCTGTTCACCTCACCGCTGATGCACCACGACTACCACTCCGGCCAGCTGCTCGACGCGGGCTGGTTCGCCGGCTCGCTGCTCCTGGCCTACGCCCCGTGGGCCGGGTCCCGCACGCCGGACACCGACCGGCCCGGCCCGGACCGGCAGAACACGGCAGGGCACACACGCGTGGTGCACGAGCACGTGCCCGGGCAGCGCAGCGGCCCGCACCACCCTCCGCCCCTGCCCGGAGGCGAGCTCGGCCGGTACCCGGCCGCCCGGCCCATCGCCGGTTCCCTCGCCGCCCTCACGCCGTATCTCGCGGCCGCCGTGTGCACCCTGGGGATCCTCTACAACGTCCTCAACGGCCGCAGCGTCGACCGCGTGGTCCTGCTCACCGGCGGCACGGTCGTGCTCGCGCTGGTGGTGCGCCAGGGCATCATGCTGCTCGACAACATCACCCTCACCCAGGAACTGGCCCAGAAGGAGAACCACTTCCGTTCCCTGGTGCAGGGCTCCAGCGACGTCATCATGATCGCCGCACCCAGCGGCGTCCTCAGGTACGTCTCCCCGGCCGCCGCCGGTGTCTACGGCCGCCCGGCGGAGGAGCTGGTGGGTACGGAGCTGGCCCATCTCATCCACCCGGAGGACCTCGGCTGCGTCGTGCACGAGGTGCGGCGTTTCCTCGCCGCCAATCCGGTCGAGGAACCCACCACGCGCATCGAGTGCCGCTTCCGCTCGGGTGACGGAGGCTGGCTGAACGTCGAGTCGACCGTCAACCGCCATCACGGCGGCCTCATCTTCAACAGCAGGGACGTGACCGAAAGGGTGCGGCTCCAGGCCCAGTTGCAGCACAACGCCGAGCACGACCCGCTCACGGACCTGCCCAACCGCGCCCTGTTCACCAAGCGCGTCCAGCACGCGCTGTCGGGCCGCCGCGCCTCCGACCGGGGCGTGGCCCTGCGGAACACGGCCGTGCTGTTCATCGATCTCGACGGCTTCAAGGCCGTCAACGACACCATCGGGCACCAGGCCGGGGACGAGCTGCTCGTCCAGGCCGCCCGCCGCCTGCAGGACTCCGTCCGGCACGGCGACACCGCCTCCCGGCTGGGCGGCGACGAGTTCGCGGCCCTGATCGCCGGGGACAACACCCGCGACCGCGAGGCCCGGCAGCGGCACATACTGGAGCTCGCCGACCGCCTCAGGACGACGCTGTCCCAGCCGTACGTCATCGACGGCAACGATGTCCGTGTCAACGCCTCCATCGGCGTGGCCTTCGCCGAGGCCGGCCTCGGCGCGGGCGAGCTGCTGCGCAACGCCGACCTGGCCATGTACCGCGCCAAGGCCGGCGGCAAGGGCCGCGTCGAGCTGTACAAGCCGCAGATGCAGCAGGACGTCGTACGCAAGGCGGAGCTGGCCACGCGACTGCGGGCCGCGCTGCACGACGGGGAGTTCGCCCTGCTGCACCAGCCGGTGGTGTCCCTGGAGGACGGCCGGATCGCGTCGGTGTCCGCCCAGGCGCGCTGGTGCTCCTCGCAGGGGGTGCTGTTCACCCCGGCGGAGTTCCTGCGCGTGGCCGAGGACAGCGACAAGACCGCCGAGCTGGGCCGGTGGATGATCGAGGAGGCCGTCGAGCAGGCCGCCGAGCGGCACGCGGCCGGGCTGTCCGCGCCGGTCGTCGTCCGGATGAGCGCCCGCCGGCTGCTGGACCGGTCGATGCCGCTCGGCACCATCGAGGCGCTGCTCACGCGGCACAGGCTGCCGTCCGGGTCGCTGGTCATCGAGCTGTCCGACGCCGACCCCAGGGTCGGCCTGGACGAGCTGGAGCGGCGGCTGGGTGCCCTCAGGCGGGTCGGGGTCCGGATCGCGCTCGACGGGTTCGGCAGCGGCTACGGGGCGATCACGGCCCTGAGGCGGCTGCCCGTCGACGTGCTGAAGCTCGACCGCAGCCTGGTCGAGGGCGTCGTCGAGTCGGCCCGCCTGCACAAGATCACCAGTGGGCTGCTGCGCATCGCCGGCGACCTCGGGCTGAAGTCCGTGGCCGACGGGGTCGACCTGCCCGAGCAGGTCGTCGCCCTGCGCGCGATGGGCTGTACGCACGGGCAGGGCATGGCGTTCTCCGGACCGCTCGACGAGCACCGGCTGCGCCGGGCGCTCGCTTCCGGCCATTATCCGGTGCCGCACGAACCGGCCGAACCGGCGTTCGCGGGCGGTGCCCCGCGGGTGTACAGCTCGGGCGTGTCCGCCGTCATCGGAGGCGGTACGGCCCTCCGCTCACATAATGAGACTCCCGTCCCACCCACTTGACAGTGAGTGCGTGCCGGGGGGAGGGTCTGTGCCATGCGCACCCGAATTCTCGTACTTGGAAAGCGCGTCGGCTGACGCTGAGCCTCGACCGCTCAGCGACCCCACCCGGCGCGCTCCCCTCGCTTGCCTTATGGCACGAGGGGTTTTTTGTTGCACAGGCACCGTTCGTGCAGCAGTCGAAAACTGTTCAAACCTCGCAAAAACCCTCAGCATCTGAGAAGAGAATGCCGATGACCGAGCAGGCCACCGGGGCCCATCACCCGCAGCCCCGGCCCCGATCCGGAGGACAGCACTCCGCCCCCGAGCAGGTGACGGGCGCGCAGTCCCTCATCCGCTCACTCGAGGAGGTCGGCGCCGACACGGTATTCGGCATTCCCGGCGGTGCGATCCTCCCGGCCTACGACCCGCTGATGGACTCCACCAGGGTGCGCCACGTCCTGGTCCGCCACGAGCAGGGCGCCGGTCACGCGGCCGAGGGCTACGCGCTGGCCACCGGCAAGGTCGGCGTCTGCATGGCGACGTCCGGACCGGGCGCCACCAACCTGGTCACGCCGATCGCCAACGCCCACATGGACTCGGTGCCGCTGGTCGCGATCACCGGCCAGGTCGCCTCCGCCTCGATCGGCACGGACGCCTTCCAGGAGGCGGACATCGTCGGCATCACCATGCCGATCACCAAGCACAACTTCCTCGTCACCAAGGCCGAGGACATCCCCCGGGTCATCGCCCAGGCGTTCCACATCGCCTCCACCGGCCGCCCCGGCCCGGTCCTGGTCGACATCGCCAAGGACGCCCTCCAGGCGAAGACCACGTTCTCCTGGCCGCCCACCATGGACCTGCCCGGCTACCGGCCCGTGACCAAGCCGCACGCCAAGCAGATCCGCGAGGCCGCCAAGCTCATCACCCAGGCCCGCCGGCCCGTGCTGTACGTCGGCGGCGGCGTGCTCAAGGCCAAGGCCACCGCGGAGCTGAAGGTCCTCGCCGAGCTCACCGGCGCGCCTGTCACCACCACCCTGATGGCGCTCGGCGCGTTCCCCGACGACCACCCGCAGCACTTGGGCATGCCCGGCATGCACGGCTCCGTGGCCGCCGTCACCGCCCTGCAGAAGGCGGACCTGATCGTCGCCCTCGGCGCCCGCTTCGACGACCGCGTCACCGGCAAGCTGGACAGCTTCGCGCCCTTCGCCAAGATCGTCCACGCGGACATCGACCCGGCCGAGATCGGCAAGAACCGCGCCGCCGACGTGCCGATCGTCGGCGACGCCCGCGAGGTCATCGCCGACCTGATCCAGGCCGTGCAGAAGGAGCACAGCGAGGGCCACCAGGGCGACTACAGCCTGTGGTGGAACGACCTGAACCGCTGGCGCGAGACCTACCCCCTCGGCTACGACCAGCCCGGCGACGGCTCGCTCTCCCCGCAAGCGGTCATCGAGCGCATCGGGCAGCTCGCCCCCGAGGGCACGATCTTCGCGGCGGGCGTCGGCCAGCACCAGATGTGGGCCGCCCACTTCATCGAGTACGACAAGCCGGGCACCTGGCTGAACTCCGGCGGGGCCGGAACCATGGGCTACGCCGTCCCGGCCGCCATGGGCGCCAAGGCCGGAGCCCCCGAGCGGGCCGTCTGGGCGATCGACGGCGACGGCTGCTTCCAGATGACCAACCAGGAGCTCACCACCTGCGCCCTGAACAACATCCCGATCAAGGTCGCCGTCATCAACAACGGCGCCCTCGGGATGGTCCGCCAGTGGCAGACCCTCTTCTACAACCAGCGGTACTCCAACACCGTGCTGCACTCCGGCCCGGACGACGTCAACCCCGAGGCCCGCGGCACCCGCGTCCCCGACTTCGTGAAGCTGTCGGAGGCCATGGGCTGCTACGCCATCCGCTGCGAGTCCCCGGACGACCTCGACAAGGTCATCGAGGAGGCGAACTCCGTCAACGACCGCCCGGTCGTCGTCGACTTCATCGTCCACGAGGACGCGATGGTCTGGCCGATGGTCGCCGCCGGCACCTCCAACGACGAGATCATGGCCGCCCGGGACGTCCGCCCCGACTTCGGCGACAACGAAGACGACTGAGCGAGAGAGACCGAAGAGATCATGTCCAAGCACACGCTCTCCGTCCTGGTGGAGAACACCCCCGGCATCCTCGCGCGGATCGCCGCGCTGTTCTCCCGCCGCGGCTTCAACATCGACTCGCTCGCCGTCGGCGTCACCGAGCACCCCGACATCTCCCGGATCACCATCGTCGTGGGGGTGGAGGACCTGCCGCTGGAGCAGGTGACCAAGCAGCTCAACAAGCTCGTCAACGTGCTGAAGATCGTCGAGCTGGAGCCGTCGCAGGCGGTGCAGCGCGAACTCGTCCTGGTCAAGGTCCGCGCCGACAACGAGACGCGCTCCCAGATCGTCGAGATCGTCCAGCTGTTCCGCGCCAAGACCGTCGACGTCTCCCCGGAGGCCGTCACCATCGAGGCCACCGGATCCGGCGAGAAGCTGTCCGCCATGCTCAAGATGCTGGAACCGTACGGCATCAAGGAGCTCGTCCAGTCCGGCACGATCGCGATCGGCCGCGGGGCCCGTTCCATCACGGACCGGTCGCTGCGCGCCCTGGACCGGTCGGCGTAAGACCTGAAACGGGCGGTCGGCGCGCCGTCGGCCGCCCGTATGCCGAGACCCTCAGACTTCCCTTCCGCCCCCCGTCATACGGTGGGACGCAACACCTGCACTCCCGAGGAGAGAACCCAAAGTGGCCGAGCTGTTCTACGACGCCGACGCCGACCTGTCCATCATCCAGGGCCGCAAGGTCGCGGTCATCGGGTACGGCAGCCAGGGCCACGCCCACGCGCTGTCGCTCCGTGACTCGGGTGTCGACGTCCGCGTCGGTCTGCACGAGGGCTCCAAGTCCAAGGCCAAGGCCGAGGAGCAGGGCCTGCGTGTGGTGACGCCGTCGGAGGCCGCCGCCGAGGCCGACGTCATCATGATCCTCGTCCCGGACCCGATCCAGGCCGAGGTCTACGAGAAGCACATCAAGGACAACCTGAAGGACGGCGACGCGCTGTTCTTCGGCCACGGCCTGAACATCCGCTACGGCTTCATCAAGCCCCCGGCCGGCGTGGACGTCTGCATGGTCGCCCCGAAGGGCCCGGGCCACCTGGTCCGCCGCCAGTACGAGGAGGGCCGCGGCGTTCCCTGCATCGCCGCCGTCGAGCAGGACGCCACGGGCAACGCCTTCGCGCTGGCCCTGTCGTACGCCAAGGGCATCGGCGGCACCCGCGCCGGCGTCATCAAGACGACCTTCACCGAGGAGACCGAGACCGACCTGTTCGGTGAGCAGGCCGTCCTCTGCGGTGGTACGGCCGCGCTGGTGAAGGCGGGCTTCGAGACGCTGACCGAGGCCGGCTACCAGCCGGAGATCGCGTACTTCGAGTGCCTGCACGAGCTGAAGCTGATCGTGGACCTCATGTACGAGGGCGGCCTGGAGAAGATGCGCTGGTCGATCTCCGAGACCGCCGAGTGGGGCGACTACGTCACCGGCCCGCGGATCATCACGGACGCCACCAAGGCCGAGATGAAGAAGGTTCTCGCCGAGATCCAGGACGGCACGTTCGCCCAGGCCTGGATGGACGAGTACCACGGCGGTCTGAAGAAGTACAACGAGTACAAGACCCAGGACTCCGAGCACCTCCTGGAGACCACCGGCAAGGAGCTGCGCAAGCTCATGAGCTGGGTCGACGAGGAGGCGTAAGCCTCACGGCCGAGGGGCCGGAGCGACAGGCTCCGGCCCCTTCGGCTGACCCGGGGTAACGTCGGAAGTGCGGCGTTGTCCATCCCGTCCGGCCACGGACGGGTGATCCTTCCGCAGCGGCGTAAGACGACGCCCTCGGCGCCACTAGACTGCTGCACTACATACGCGTCAGGCCCACAGCGTCGTGCGTCTTCCACGCGGCTAGCCCCCCTCCACCGCCTGCGGCCGTCGGGACGGCCGTCCGCAGCATTGGACTTGTGAGGACTCACGTGAGCTCGAAACCAGTCGTACTCATCGCTGAAGAGCTGTCGCCCGCCACCGTCGACGCGCTGGGCCCGGATTTCGAGATCCGGCACTGCAACGGCGGGGACCGAGCCGAACTGCTCCCCGCCATCGCCGACGTGGACGCGATCCTGATCCGCTCGGCCACCAAGGTCGACGCCGAGGCGATCGCCGCCGCGAAGAAGCTCAAGGTCGTCGCGCGAGCCGGCGTCGGCCTGGACAACGTGGACGTCTCCGCCGCCACCAAGGCCGGCGTGATGGTCGTCAACGCCCCCACCTCGAACATCGTGACCGCCGCCGAACTCGCCTGCGGTCTCCTCCTCGCCACCGCCCGCAACATCCCGCAGGCGAACGCCGCGCTCAAGAACGGCGAGTGGAAGCGCAGCAAGTACACGGGCGTGGAGCTGGCCGAGAAGACCCTCGGCGTCGTCGGCCTCGGCCGCATCGGCGCGCTCGTCGCGCAGCGCATGTCCGCCTTCGGCATGAAGGTCGTCGCCTACGACCCCTACGTCCAGCCGGCCCGCGCCGCGCAGATGGGCGTCAAGGTCCTGTCGCTGGACGAGCTGCTGGAGGTCTCCGACTTCATCACCGTCCACCTCCCCAAGACCCCCGAGACCCTCGGCCTGATCGGCGACGAGGCGCTGCGCAAGGTCAAGCCGAGCGTGCGCATCGTCAACGCCGCGCGCGGCGGGATCGTCGACGAGGAGGCGCTGTACTCCGCCCTCAAGGAGGGCCGGGTCGCCGGTGCCGGCCTCGACGTGTACGCCAAGGAGCCCTGCACCGACTCGCCGCTCTTCGAGTTCGACCAGGTCGTCGCCACCCCGCACCTCGGTGCCTCCACCGACGAGGCGCAGGAGAAGGCCGGTATCGCCGTCGCCCGTTCCGTGCGTCTCGCGCTCGCCGGTGAACTCGTGCCGGACGCGGTGAACGTCCAGGGCGGCGTCATCGCCGAGGACGTCAAGCCGGGCCTGCCGCTCGCCGAGCGCCTGGGCCGGATCTTCACCGCGCTCGCCGGTGAGGTCGCGGTCCGCCTCGACGTCGAGGTGTACGGCGAGATCACCCAGCACGACGTGAAGGTGCTGGAGCTGTCCGCCCTCAAGGGTGTCTTCGAGGACGTCGTCGACGAGACGGTGTCGTACGTCAACGCCCCGCTGTTCGCCCAGGAGCGCGGCGTCGAGGTGCGGCTGACCACCAGCTCGGAGGCGACCGAGCACCGCAACGTCGTCACCGTGCGCGGCACCCTCGCCGACGGCGAGGAGGTGTCGGTCTCCGGCACGCTCGCCGGCCCCAAGCACCTCCAGAAGATCGTCGCCGTCGGCGAGTACGACGTCGACCTCGCGCTCGCCGAGCACATGGTCGTCCTGAAGTACGAGGACCGGCCGGGTGTCGTCGGCACGGTGGGCCGCATCCTCGGCGAGGCGGGCATCAACATCGCCGGTATGCAGGTGTCGCGGGCCGTGGCCGGCGGCGAGGCGCTGGCGGTGCTGACCGTGGACGACACGGTGACCTCCGGTGTGCTGGCCGAGGTCGCGGCGGAGATCGGTGCGACCTCGGCTCGTTCGGTGAACCTGGTCTGATGCACCCCGGGGGCTGACGCCCCCGGACCCCCCGTTCGCCTCCGAACGGGTTCGTCTTCACACGCCGGACGGGCTGAGTTGATCAGCCCGTCCGGCGTTCTGCCGTACCCGGACCCGCCGCAGGGTCACCGTCGCCGCTGCCGCCGCCCCGACCAGCAGCACCGCGCCCGTGAGCGCCGCCGCGTGCATCCCGCTGGTGAAGGCCTCGCGTGCCGCCGTCGCCAGGGCGTCCCCCGCGCGCCCCGGAAGCCGGTCGGCGACGGCCAGGGCGCCGCCCAGGGTCTCGCGGGCCGGGGCGGGCGCCGAGGCCGGGATCTCATGGCGGTACACGGCCGTGCCGATGGAGCCGAGGAACGCCATGCTCAGCGCGCCGCCGAACTCCGTGCCGGTCTCCAGCAGCGACGAGGCCGCGCCCGCCTTCTCCACCGGGGCGGCGCTCAGGGCCAGGTCCGTCACCTGCGACATGACGGCGACGACACCGCAGGCCAGGACGGCGCACGCGGCCAGCAGCAGCCACAGGGAGTCCGTGCCGGTCAGGGCCAGCAGTACGTAGCCGCCGGCGGTGACCGCGAAGCCTGTGCCGACGACGTACGCGCGGGGCACGCCCCGCTGCACGAGCTGGGCGCTGACCGGGGCCGCCAGCCCGATGGGCACCGAGGGCAGCAGGCTCCACAGCGCCGCTTCGAGCGGGCTCTTGTCCAGGACCGACTGGATGTACTGGGTCGTGAAGTAGGCCGAGCCCATCATGCCGAACGCGGCGACGAGGTTGAGGACGACGGCCGGGGTGAAGCCGCGGCTCCGGAACAGTGCCGGCGAGATCAGCGGGGACTTTGCCGTGCGCTGGCGGTGGACGAACAGCGCGGCGAAGAGCAGGCCGACCGTCACCGACATCACGTACCGCACGTTCCAGCCCTGCGCCGCGAGCTCCTTCAGGCCGTAGATCACCGGGAGCACCGCCGCCATCGACAGGGGAACGCTCAGCCAGTCGAAGCGGCCCGGGCGCGGGCTCTTCGACTCGGGCAGCAGGACGGGCCCCAGGACCAGGAGCAACACCATCGCGGGCAGGTTGACCAGGAAGACCGAGCCCCACCAGAAGTGCTCGACGAGCACCCCGCTCAGCACCGAGCCGAGCGCGATGCCGGCCGTCATCACACCCGACCACACACCGATCGCCTTGGTGCGCTGCGCGGGGTCGGTGAACATCGTGCGCACCAGCGCCATCGTCGACGGCATCAGCGTCGCGCCGCCGATGCCGAGGACCGCGCGGGCGGCGATCAGGGTCTCGGCGCTGTTCGCGTACGCCGCGACCAGGGAGGCCGTGCCGAAGGCGGCGGCGCCGAACAGCAGGAGTTTGCGGCGGCCGATGCGGTCGCCCAGCGCGCCCATCGTCATCAGCAGGCCGGCCAGGACGAAGCCGTAGATGTCGAAGATCCACAGCTGCTGGGTGCCGCTCGGCTCCAGGTCGGCGCTGATCGCGGGGATCGCGAAGTAGAGGACGGAGACGTCCATCGAGACCAGCAGCAACGGCAGCATCAGCACGCCGAGCGCCGTCCATTCGCGGCGGCCGGCGCGGGCCGGCGGGGTGGGGTTCGTCGTCATGGGCAGGACTGTACGGTCGTATTAAACGCTTGTCTAGTACGCTTGTTTAAGACGGACGTCTGGACACCGGAGTAGGGTGACGAGCCATGGGACACCGTGAGGATCTGCTCGAAGGCGCCAAGCGCTGCCTGCTGGCGAAGGGCTTCCTGCGCACGACCGCGCGCGACATCGTCAAGGAGTCGGGGACGAACCTGGCGTCGATCGGCTACCACTACGGCTCGAAGGACGCGCTGCTGGCGCAGGCCTACATCGAGATGGTGGAGGGCATGTCCGACGCCTTCGAGGGCGGCGGCGAGCTGCGCGGGGAGCCGGGGTCGCTGGAGCGGTTCACCGAGGTGTGGGCGAACATCATCTCCACCATGCGGGAGCCCGGTTCGATGTGGCGGCTCAGTATGGAGATCGTGGCCATGGGGGACCAGCTGCCGGAGGTGCGGGAGCATCTCGCGCGGGCCCAGCGGGAGGGTGCGCGCGGCATCGTGACGCTCTTCCACGGCGGCAGCGAGGACGACGTCCCCGAGGAGCGGGTGGACACCGTCGGCTACTTCTATCTGACCCTGATGATGGGGCTCATGGCGCAGTGGACCTTCGATCCGAAGAGCGCGCCCGAGGCCGGGCAGCTCGCCGAGGGGCTCCGCCAGGTGATCGAGGCCGCTACCCCGAAGTGACGCTCACGCGTCCCTCGCGCATCTCGACGACCCGGTCCGCGAAGTGCCGTACGACCGCCCGGTCGTGGCAGATGAACAGGTAGCCGAGGCCCAGGTCGTCCTGGAGGCCGGCGAGCAGGTTCAGCACGCCCGCGCGTACCGACGGGTCGAGTGACGACACCGGCTCGTCGAGCACCAGCAGCCGCGGCTGGGACGCCAGGGCGCGGGCGATGCCGGCGCGCTGGCACTGGCCACCGGACAGTTCGTGCGGCCGGCGGTCGCCGTACGCGGGGTCGAGGCCGACCCGGTCGAGGAGTTCGGCGACCCGGGCCGGGCCGGCGGCGGGATCCCAGCGGCCCTGGACCCTCAGCGGTTCGGCGACGGCGTCGCGGATGCGGTGGCGGGGGCTCAGCGAGCCGTAGGGATCCTGGAAGACGGGCTGCATACGGGGGCGCAGCGGGCGCAGCTCGCGTTCGGCGAGGGACGTCAACTCCCGCCCCTCGAAGCGGACTTCACCACCGGACGGGCGGCGCAGCTGGAGCACCGCCAGGGCCGTGGAGGACTTGCCGCAGCCGGACGG
>NZ_MUKA01000419.1 GCF_002150735.1 Streptomyces africanus | reverse complement strand
GTTGACCTGGACGCCGTAGCGGCGCAGTTCGGCCGCCGCGACCAGGGTCAGGGCGACGATCCCGGCCTTGGCGGCGCTGTAGTTGCCCTGTCCGACCGAGCCCAGCAGACCGGCTCCGCTGCTGGTGTTGACGATCCGGGCCCCGGGCGGGCGGCCCGCCTTGGCCTCGGAGCGCCAGTGCGCGGCGGCGTGCCGCAGGGGGAGGAAGTGGCCCTTGAGGTGGACGCGTACGACGGCGTCGAAGTCGTCCTCGTCGAGGTTGACCAGCATGCGGTCGCGCAGGAAGCCCGCGTTGTTGACGAGCGTGTCGAGCCGGCCGTACGTGTCCAGGGCCGTCCGGACGAGGGAGGCCGCGCCCTGGGTCGTGGCGATGTCGCCGCCGTGCGGCACCGCCTCGCCGCCCGCCGCGCGGATCTCTTCCGCGACACGGGCGGCCGGGCTGCCGGAGCCGGGCAGCCCGTCGGCTCCGGGTGTGCCGTCGAGGCCGACGCCCAGGTCGTTGACGACGAGCCGCGCACCCTCGGCGGCGAATGCGAGGGCGTGGGCGCGGCCGAGCCCCCGGCCCGCACCGGTGACGACGACGACCCGGCCGTCGCAGATTCCGCTCATCTCAGGCCTTCTTGTCCGGGGCATACCGGGTCTCCTTGTTCGCGGTCGAGGCGTCCAGGAACGCGGGGCGCTCCCCGCCCCCGTGGACGAGCAGACTCGCCCCGCTGATGTAGGCGGCGGCGTCCGAGGCGAGGAAGACCGCGGCCCGGCCGACGTCGGACGGCTCGGCGAGACGGCCGAGCGGGACGGTGCGGGCGACGGCGGCGACGCCGTCCTGGTCGCCGTAGTGGAGGTGGGACAGTTCGGTGCGGACCATGCCGACGACGAGGGTGTTGACCCGGATGTCGGGCGCCCACTCCACGGCCATCGAGCGGGCGAGGCTCTCCAGGCCCGCCTTGGCGGCGCCGTAGGCGGCGGTGCCCGGGGAGGGGCGGCCTGCGCTGACGCTGCCGATCATGACGATGGAGCCCCTGGCCCGTCGCAGGTGCTCGTACGCGGCGAGGGACACGGTCAGCGGGGCCACGAGGTTGAGCTCCACCACGCGCGCGTGCCGGCCGGCGTCGGCGTGGGTGAGCGGGCGGTGGGGGCTGCCGCCCGCGTTGTTGACGAGGACGTCCAGCCGGGGCAGCTCGGCGCACAGGCGCCGGACGGCCTCGGCGTCCCGGACGTCGAGCGGCCTGAACTCCGTTCCGGGCACCGGGACGTCCGGCGGGCGGCGGGCACAGACCACCACCTGGGCGCCGGCCCGCACGAAGGCGCGCGCGATGCCGGCACCGACGCCCCGGGTCCCGCCCGTGACGACGGCGACCTTCCCGTCCAGCTCCATTCGCTGCTACCTTCCACCTAACAAACGTTTGGTGGAAAGGTAGCTGATGATGTCATGGGTGTCTCCACCTCGTGCGGGGAAAAGGGCATAGCCGTCGTCACGGTCGACTTCCCGCCGGTGAACGCCCTGCCGGTGGCCGGCTGGTTCGCCCTGGCCGACGCGGTGCGCGCGGCCGGGCGAGACCCGGAGGTGCGGTGTGTGGTGCTCACGGCCGAGGGGCGGGGGTTCAACGCGGGTGTGGACATCAAGGAGTTGCAGGCGGACGACCGGGAGCACCGTGCGCTGCTCGGCGTGAACAGCGGCTGCGCGGAGGCCTTCGCGGCGGTGTACGAGTGCGAGGTGCCGGTCGTGGCGGCCGTGCAGGGCTTCTGTCTGGGCGGCGGCATCGGCCTGGTGGGGAACGCGGACGCGATCGTGGCGAGCGAGGACGCGGTGTTCGGGCTGCCCGAGCTGGACCGCGGAGCGCTGGGCGCGGCCACGCACCTGGCCCGGCTGGTCCCCCAGCACCTGATGCGGGCGCTGTACTACACGGCGCGCACGGCGAGCGCGGCGGAACTGCACGCGCACGGCTCGGTGTGGCGGGTGGTGCCGCGCGAGGAACTGCGGGCGGCCGCCCTGGAGCTGGCCCGCGAGATCGCCGCGAAGGACGGGCGGCTGCTGCGCCTGGCCAAGGCCGCCCTGAATGGCATCGACCCGGTCGACGTGCGCCGCAGCTACCGCTTCGAGCAGGGCTTCACCTTCGAGGCAGGGCTCAGCGGCGTGGGCGACCGGGTGCGGGCCGGCTTCGGGAAGGAGGGCGCGTAGGTGAGTGACAAGACGATGACGGCCGACGAGGCCGTGTCCCGCCTGTCCAGCGGCATGACCCTCGGCATCGGCGGCTGGGGCTCGCGCCGCAAGCCGATGACCCTGGTGAGAGCACTGCTCCGGTCCCGGATCACCGATCTCACGATCGTCTCGTACGGCGGCCCGGACGTCGGCATGCTGGCCGCCGCCGGGCGGATCCGGAAGCTGGTCACGGCCTTCGTCACCCTGGACTCGATCCCCCTGGAGCCGCACTACCGCGCGGCCCGCGAGCGGGGCGCCTTCGCGCTGGCGGAGATCGACGAGGCGATGTTCCTGTGGGGCCTGCGCGCGGCGGCGAGCCGGCTGCCGTTCCTGCCCGTGCGGGCCGGCCTCGGCTCGGACGTGATGCGGGTCGACCCCGGTCTGCGGACGGTCACTTCGCCGTACGAGGACGGGGAGACGTTCGTGGCGATGCCCGCCCTGCGCCTCGACGCGGCCCTGGTGCACGTGAACCGCGCCGACCGGCTGGGCAACGGGCAGTACCTGGGCCCGGACCCGTACTTCGACGACCTGTTCTGCGAAGCGGCGGACACCGCGTACGTCAGCTGCGAACGGATCGTCGGCACGGCCGAGCTGACGAAGGCGGCACCGCCGCAGACCCTGCTGGTCAAGCGGCACACGGTGACGGGCGTCGTGGAGGCGCCGAACGGGGCGCACTTCACGTCCTGCGCGCCGGACTACGGCCGGGACGAGGCGTTCCAGAAGACGTACGCGACGACACCCTGGCCGGAGTTCCGGGCCCGCTTCCTCGCCGGGGACGAGCAGGCGTACCAGTCGGCCGTCGGGGAGGGGGCATGACGGGCGTCAGCCGCGCCGAGTACTGCGTGATCGCGTGCGCCGAGGCCTGGCGGGGCGCCGGTGAGGTGCTCGCGAGTCCCATGGGGCTGATCCCCTCCGTGGGTGCCCGGCTCGCCCGGCTCACCTTCGCGCCGGACCTGCTGCTGACCGACGGCGAGGCGCTGCTGGTCCGCCCGGACGGGACGACGGAGGGCTGGCTGCCGTACCGGCAGCACCTGACGCTGGTCACGGGCGGCCGGCGGCACGTGATGATGGGCGCGAGCCAGATCGACCGGTTCGGCAACCAGAACATCTCCTGCATCGGCGACTGGGAGCGGCCGCGGCGGCAGCTGCTCGGGGTGCGCGGCGCACCGGTCAACACCCTCAACCATCCGACCAGTTACTGGATCCCGCGGCACTCCCGGCGGGTCTTCGTCGAGCGGGTCGACATGGTCTGCGGGGTCGGGTACGACCACGCGGCCGGAGCGCCTTACCACCGCATCCCGCGGGTCGTCTCCGACCTGGGTGTCTTCGACTTCGCCACCCCGGACCGCTGGATGCGGCTGGCGTCGCTGCACCCGGGAGTCACGGTGGAGCAGGTGAGAGAGGCGACGGGCTTCGAGCTGGCCGTCCCCGACGAGGTGCCGCCGACCCGCGAGCCGACCGCCGAGGAGCTCCGGCTGATCCGCGAGGTCGTCGACCCGGCCGGCACGCGGGACAGGGAGGTCGCCGCGTGATGGAGACGGCACTGACCCGGCTGACCGGGGTCCGCCACCCCCTCGTGCAGACGGGGATGGGCTGGGTGGCGGGGCCGCGGCTGGTCTCCGCCACGGCGAACGCGGGCGCTCTGGGCATCCTGGCCTCGGCGACGATGACGCCCGACCGGTTGCGCGAGGCCGTCCGGGAGGTCCGGGCCCGCACCGACGCGCCGTTCGGGGTGAACCTGCGCGCCGACGCGGCGGACGCCGGCGACCGGGTGCGGATCCTGATCGAGGAGGGCGTCCGGGTCGCCTCCTTCGCCCTGGCCCCCTCCCGGGAGCTGATCGGCGAGCTCAAGGAGGCCGGTGTGGTCGTCATGCCGACCGTGGGGGCGCGGCGGCACGCCGAGAAGGTCGCGGCGTGGGGCGCGGACGCGGTCCTCGTGCAGGGCGCGGAGGGCGGCGGGCACACCGGCGAGGTGGCCACGACGGTGCTGCTGCCGCAGGTCGTCGACGCCGTGGACCTGCCGGTCGTGGCGGCGGGCGGGTTCTTCGACGGGCGGGGACTGGTCGCTGCGCTGGCCTACGGGGCGGCGGGCGTCGCCATGGGGACGCGGTTCCTGCTCACGTCGGACTCGACGGTGCCGGACGCGGTGAAGGCCCGGTATCTGGCGGCGACGGTGCGGGACGTGACGGTCACCCGGGCGGTGGACGGTCTTCCGCACCGCATGCTGCGCACGGACCTGGTGGACGCGCTGGAGCACTCGGGCCGCGTGCAGGCCCTGTTCCACGCGATGCGCAGGGCGTCCCGCTTCCGGCGGCTGTCCGGTCTCACCTGGCGTCGCATGGTCCGCGACGGGCTCGCCCTCCGGCACGGCAAGGAGCTGACCTGGAGCCAGGTCCTGCTCGCCGCGAACACGCCGATGCTGCTCAAGGCGGCCATGGTGGACGGCCGTACGGATCTGGGAGTGATGGCGTCCGGGCAGGTCGCCGGGGTGATCGACGACCTGCCGTCGTGCGCGGAGCTGGTGGAGCGGATCATGGAGGAGGCGGAGGACACCCGCCGGCGTCTCACAGCCTCTCGATGATCGTCACATTGGCCTGTCCGCCGCCCTCGCACATGGTCTGCAGGCCGAACCGGCCGCCGCTGCGCTCCAGTTCGTGCAACAGGGTCGTCATCAGCTTCACGCCGGTCGCGCCGAGCGGATGACCCAGGGCGATCGCACCGCCGTTGACGTTGACCTTCTCCGGGTCCGCGCCGGTCTCCTCCAGCCAGGCCAGGACGACCGGGGCGAAGGCCTCGTTGATCTCGACGAGGTCGATGTCGCCGATGGTCATGCCGGTCTTCTTCAGGGCGTGGGCGGTGGCCGGGATCGGGGCGGTGAGCATCCGGATCGGGTCCTCGCCGCGCACCGAGAGGTGGTGCACGCGCGCGCGGGGGGTGAGCCCGTGGTCGCGCACGGCCCGCTCGGAGGCCAGCAGCATCGCCGCCGCCCCGTCGGAGACCTGCGAGGAGCAGGCGGCGGTGATGGTGCCGCCGTCGAGGACCGGCTTGAGGCCGGCCATCTTCTCCAGGGAGGTGTCCCGGCGCGGGCCCTCGTCGGCGGTGACGTCCCCGTACAGCACGGTCTCGCGGTCGAAGCGGCCCTCGTCGATCGCCCGCACCGCCCGCTGGTGGGAGCGCAGGGCGAACTCCTCCTGGTCGCCTCTGCTGATCCCCCACTTCGCGGCGATCATCTCGGCGCCCGCGAACTGGTTGACGGGCTTGTCCCCGTACCGCGCCCGCCAGCCCGCACTGCCCGCGAACGGGCCCTCGGTCAGCCCGAGCGGCTCGGCGGCCTGCCGGGTGGCGAAGGCGATGGGGATCATCGACATGTTCTGCACACCGCCGGCGACCACCAGGTCCTGGGTGCCGGACAGCACGGCCTGCGCCGCGAAGTGCACGGCCTGCTGCGAGGAACCGCACTGCCGGTCGACGGTCACGCCCGGCACCTCCTCGGGCAGCCCGGCCGCCAGCCAGCAGGTCCGCGCGATGTCCCCGGCCTGCGGCCCCACGGCGTCCAGACAGCCGAGGACGACGTCCTCCACGGCGGCCGGATCCACGCCCGAGCGGTTCATCAGCTCTTTCAGCACATGCGCGCCGAGGTCGGCCGGATGGACCGCGCTCAGCCCTCCTCCGCGCCGCCCGACGGGCGTGCGGACCGCTTCGACGATGTAGGCCTCGGCCATGGCAACTCCCTCAGATCAGGGCTGTTCGCGTACGGCGATCCCGTCCAGCACCATCGACAGGTACTGCCGGGCGATCTCCTCCGGGCTGTGCTGGCCGCCCGGCCGGTACCAGGACGCGGCCACCCACACCGTGTCGCGCACGAAGCGGTAGGTGAGCCGGACGTCGAGGTCGGCCCGGAAGACCCGCTCGGCGACGCCGCGCTCCAGCGTGGACAGCCACGCCTTCTCGAATCTGCGCTGCGACTCGGCGAGGAACGCGAACCGCTCCTGCGCCACGAGCTGCTTGCTCTCCTTCTGGTAGATCGCAACGGCCGCGCGATGCCGGTCGATCTCCCGGAACGACTCGGTGACCAGGGCCTCGAGCGTCTCGCGGGGCCCGAGTCCGGCACCCAGGACGGCGTCGTAGCCGTCCCAGAGCTCGTCGAGGAAGGTGCGCAGGATCTCCTCCAGCATCGACTCCTTGGAGTCGAAGTGGTAGTAGAGGCTGCCCGCGAGCATGCCCGCGTGGTCCGCGATCTTGCGGACGGTGGTGGCGTTGTAGCCCTGCTCGGCGAAGACCTCGGCGGCGGTGCCGAGGAGTTCGCTGCGGCGGTCCGGGGCGGCGGGGGGCTCGGCTGTCACGGCTGTCGCCTGGGACTTCTTCTTGGTCGGCACGCTGTCCATTGTCCTAGGGCCCTTCTGATGGATCTCCGCAGGAGTAGGAGCGGCGTTCGGTGCGTGCGATCGGCGTGCGGTGCGGAGGGTCATGTGGCGGAGCCACCTGGCCCTGCGCACCGTGCGGCGAGCGTGCGTGCCGGGCGTCGCGACGCTGCGGAGATCCATCAGAAGGGCCCTAGGGATGCTGGTTGCTGACGGAGACGACCTCGCCCGTCATGTACGAGGAGTACTCCGACGCAAGGAACACGATCACGTTGGCCACCTCCCAGGGCTCGGCGCAGCGCCCGAAGGCCTCGCGGGCCGTCAGTTCCTCCAGCAGGCCAGGGGTCGTCACTTTCGCGAGGTGGGGATGCATGGCGAGGCTCGGCGACACCGCGTTGACCCGCACCCCGAACGCGGCGGCCTCGACGGCGGCGCACCGGGTCAGGGCCATCACGCCCGCTTTCGCGGCCGCGTAGTGCGCCTGTCCGGCCTGGGCGCGCCAGCCGACGACGGAGGCGTTGTTGACGATCACGCCGCCGGTGTCCCGCATCCGGCGCAGGGCGGCCCGGGTGCACCTGAAGGTGCCGTTCAAGGTCACGTCGAGGACCGTCGCCCACTGCTCGTCGGTCATCTCGACGAGCGGCGCGGTCCCGCCGAGGCCCGCGTTGTTGACGACCACGTCGAGCCGGCCGTGCTCCTGGACGGCGGTGTCGAACAGCGCCCGTACCTGCGACTCGTCGGTGACATCGCACACGGCGGACGCCACCGCGCCCTCGAACTCCCGGGACAGCCGCGCCTCGTGCTCCTTCAGCCGCCGCGGATGCGCGTCGCTGATCAGCACGCGGGCGCCCTCCTCCAGGAAACGGCGGGCGGTCGCCCCGCCGATCCCCGCGCCCGCCGCCGCGGTGATGACGGCCGTACGCCCGTCGAGCAGCCCGTGTCCGGGAACCCTGGCCGGCACCTCGACGTTTGTCATGACAGCACGCTAACCTACCAAACACTTGTTAGGGAAGCCCACTGGTGAGGGAAGGAGGACGCCGGTCGTGGACCTCACCCACTCCCCCGCCGACGAGGCGTTCCGCGCCGAGGCCCGCGGCTGGCTGCACGCCCACGTGCCGTCCGGGCCGCTGCCCTCCCTGGAGACAGAGGACGGCTTCGCCGCTCACCGCGCCTGGGAGGCGGAGCTGGCCGCGGACGGGTGGTCGGTGGTGAACTGGCCGGGGGAGTACGGAGGCCGGGACGCCACGCTGGTCCAGTGGCTGCTGTTCGAGGAGGAGTACTACGCGGCGGGCGCGCCCGGGAGAGTCGGCCAGAACGGCATCCATCTGCTCGCCCCGACGCTCTTCGAGCACGGTACGCGGGAGCAGCGAGCCCGGGTGCTGCCCTCCATGGCCACCGGTGAGGTGATCTGGGCCCAGGCCTGGTCGGAGCCGGAGGCGGGCTCGGACCTGGCGTCCCTGCGCTCGAAAGCCGTGCGCACCGACGGTGGCTGGCTGCTGACGGGACAGAAGACGTGGTCGTCCCGGGCCGCCTTCGCGGACCGCGCCTTCGGCCTGTTCCGCAGCGACCCGGACGCGCCGAAACCCCACCAGGGCCTCACGTATCTGATGTTCGGCCTGCGCTCGCCCGGCGTGACCGTCCGCCCCATCGCCCGCCTCGACGGGAAGCCGGCCTTCGCGGAGCTGTTCCTGGACGAGGTGTTCGTGCCCGACGAGGACGTGATCGGAGAGCCCGGCCAGGGCTGGCGGATCGCGATGTCGGCGGCGGGCAACGAGCGGGGTCTGATGCTGCGCTCCCCCGGCCGCTTCCTCGCCGCCGCCGACCGGCTCCACCGCCTCTGGCGGGCACAGGGCAGCCCGGAGAGCACCCGGGACCGCGTGGCCGACGCCCTGATCGGCGCCCGCGCCTACCAGCTGTTCGCCTACGCCGCTGCCTCCCGCTTCCTGGACGGCGCGTCGATCGGCCCCGAGTCCAGCCTGAACAAGGTCTTCTGGTCGGAGTACGACATCGCGCTGCACGAGACGGCCCTCGACCTCCTGGGCGAGGAGGGGGAGCTCGCCGACACGGACTGGGCCGAGCGCTACGTCTTCTCCCTGGCCGGTCCCGTCTACGCGGGGACGAACGAGATCCAGCGCGACATCATCGCCGAGCGCCTGCTCGGACTGCCGAAGGGACGCCGCTGATGCGTTTCCTCCTCGACGCGGAGCAGCGCGCCTTCGCCGCCTCGCTGGACGCCCTGCTGACGGCGGCCGACACACCGGCGGTCGTGCGGGACTGGAGCCGGGGCGACCACGCGAGCGGGCGTGCGCTGTGGTCCCGTGTCGCGGAGGCCGGTGTGTTCGCGCTGGCGGTTCCGGAGGCCTACGAAGGCGGCCTGGGGCCGCGACCGGTGGACCTGGCCGTCGCCTTCGTGGAGTTGGGCCGCCACGCGGTACCGGGCCCGCTGGTGGAGACGGTCACGGCGGCGGTGCTCCTCAGCGGTGCGGACCCGGGCACGGCGGAGCGGCTGCTGCCGGCGCTGGCGTCGGGCGGGACGATGGCGACGGTGGGGGTCCAGAAGGCGGGGACCGAGAAGGCAGGGATCGGGAAAACGGAGACCGACAAGGCGGGGACCGAGAAGGCGGAGACCGACACGTCGTACGCCCTCGACGGCGACGCCGCCGGGCTCCGTCTCTCCTGCTCCCCCGACGGCATCCGCCTCTCCCC
>NZ_MUKA01000418.1 GCF_002150735.1 Streptomyces africanus | reverse complement strand
GGGTGCCGTCCGCGCCCACCCGTGCCGCCCCAGCGGCACGACTGCCCGCGGATCACTAACCCGGAATCAGGCCGTCGTCGCTGAGGAGCTCCCGGACGTCCTCCAGCGTCGCGTCCGGGGACGGAAGGATCAGTTCCGAGGGTTCCAGGAAGTCGTCCGGGAGGGGCTCGCCCAGGTCTCGGACCCTGGCCAGCAGAGCCTGGAGGGTGCGGCGGAAGCCGGGGCCGTCGCCGTTCTCCATTTCCGCCAGGAGCTCGTCGTCCAGCTTGTTCAGTTCGGCGAGGTGACCGTCGGCCAGCCTCACCTGGCCCTCCCCCATGATCCGTACGATCATGTCGCCCTCCTAGGCGTGGGCCCCTACTGCTTGTCGAAGCGCGGGGTGTCCTGCGGCTGCTGCTGGGACTGCTGCTGGCTCGTGCCACCTTCGAGGGCCTGCTGCCCGGCGCTCGAACCTCCGGCCAGCTCGGCCTTCATCCGCTGAAGTTCCAGCTCTACATCCGTACCACCGGAGAGCCGGTCCAGCTCGGCCTGGATGTCGTCCTTGTGCATGCCGGACTGGTCGTCGAGGGCGCCGGAGGCGAGCAGCTCGTCGATCGCGCCGGCGCGGGCCTGGAGCTGGGCCGTCTTGTCCTCGGCGCGCTGAATCGCCAGGCCGACGTCGCCCATCTCCTCGGAGATGCCGGAGAAGGCCTCGCCGATCCGGGTCTGCGCCTGGGCCGCCGTGTACGTCGCCTTGATGGTCTCCTTCTTCGTACGGAAGGCGTCGACCTTGGCCTGGAGCCGCTGGGCCGCGAGGGTGAGCTTCTCCTCCTCGCCCTGGAGCGTCGCGTGCTGGGTCTCCAGGTCGGTCACCTGCTGCTGGAGGGCGGCACGGCGGGACAGCGCTTCCCGGGCCAGGTCCTCACGGCCCAGCGCGAGCGCCTTGCGGCCCTGGTCCTCCAGCTTGGTGGACTGGGACTGCAACTGGTTCAGCTGGAGTTCCAGGCGCTTGCGCGAGGTCGCCACGTCGGCGACGCCGCGGCGGACCTTCTGGAGCAGCTCCAGCTGCTTCTGGTACGAGTAATCGAGGGTCTCGCGCGGGTCCTCGGCCCGGTCAAGGGCCTTGTTCGCCTTCGCGCGGAAGATCATCCCCATACGCTTCATGACACCGCTCATGGGCTTCGCGCGCCCCCTTCTGACCGACTCCGGCAGCTGCTCCTGCGACAGAACCCACAGTACGGGCCCTGCATCCATTACCGCACTGTTCGGGGACTGATGCGCTCATCCCCAAGGACGACTGAGCACGCGCCCGCTCCGGCGTAGGGAGTAGGTGGTCCCCGGGGTCACCGGGGATACCCCCGGTAACCGGAGACGTACCTCCGGGGAACGACCGGGTGCGTACACAACGTCCCCTCTGTCCCCTTACTGACGACTGGTGTTGCCGGATCGTTCCCCATGGGACTGGGGTCCATGCCCGGGAAGCCCTTACCCTTGGGTTTTGTGTTCCGTAGCCGTGCGAAGGATGAGAAGGCCCAGGCCGCCGACAAGGCGCCGGTGAACTTCTCCAAGCAGCCCCGCGACCCGCAGGCCCCGAAGGGCAGGCCCACGCCCAAGCGCAGTGAGGCCCAGTCCCAGCGCCGCAGCGTCGCCAACACGTCGATGACGCGGAAGGAGGCCGCCAAGCGGCAGCGCGAGGAGCGCCGCAGCGCGCTGGAGCGCCAGCGCCAGGCGCTGGCGAGCGGCGACGAGCGGTACCTGCCCGCGCGTGACAAGGGGCCGGTCCGCCGGTTCGCGCGCGACTTCGTCGACTCGCGGTTCAACATCGCGGAGTTCTTCCTGCCGATGGCCGTCGTCATCCTCGTGCTGAGCATGGTGCGGGTGGGCGCGCTGCAGAACATCGCGCTGCTGCTGTGGCTCGTGGTGATCGTGCTGATCGTGCTCGACTCGTTCGTCACGGCGTTCCGCCTGAAGAAGCAGCTGAACGAGCGCTTCGCGGGTGAGAACCGGCGCGGCGCGGTCGCCTACGCCCTGATGCGCTCTCTCCAGATGCGCCGGCTCCGGCTGCCGAAGCCGCAGGTCAAGCGCGGAGAGCGGCCCTGACCGCGACGTCGTTCTCCGGGGGCGCGGCGGATGCCTGGCTGGACAAGCTGGGCGGGCTGCGCGATGTCGTCCGGCAGGAGCTGGTGGCCCGGCAGCTGGACGAGCAGATCGTCGGGCGGTTCCCGGTCGGGCAGCGGCTGCGGGTGCTCGACGTGGGCATGGGTCAGGGCACGCAGGCGCTGCGGCTGGCCCGGGCCGGGCACCAGGTGACCGGTCTGGAGCAGGACGCGAAGATGATCGCCGTGGCCCGGGAGGCCCTCGCCGGGGAGCCGGAGGGCATCCGGGAGCGGATGCAGATCATCGAGGGCGACGGCCGGGACACCGGCGTGCACTTCCTGCCGGGCAGTTTCGACGTGGTCCTGTGCCACGGCGTCCTGATGTACGTGGAGGAGCCCGACCCGCTGCTGGCGGGCCTGGCCCGGATGCTCGCGCCCGGCGGTCTGCTGTCCCTGCTCGTGCGCAACGGGGACGCGCTCGCGATCCGGCCGGGGCTGTCCGGCGACTGGGCGGGGGCGCTGAGCGCCTTCGACACCGTCTCCTACCGCAACCGTCTCGGCCTCGACGTACGGGCCGACCGGCTGAAGGACCTGACCGCGACGCTCGCCGGGATCGGGGCGCCGCTGCACGCCTGGTACGGGGTGCGCGTGTTCACGGACGCGGCGGCGGACGGCGCCGATGTCCCGGCCGACGTGGAGACACTGCTCGCGGTGGAGGAGAAGGCCGGCCGGACGGATCCGTACCGCGGGGTGGCGGCGCTGCTGCACCTGTGCGGCGTGCGCGGCTGACACACCCGGACGAGGGGATGGGGCGAGGGCCGTGGGCCCCCGCCCCGGGGCTCACGCGTCGGCCGCGTGCAGGCTCATCGGCCCGTAGATCTGCGTGGCGTCCTCGAACAGCCGCACCTGGTCGGCACCGCCTTCCAGCAGGGCCTTCCAGTGCTCCCCGATCCAGGACTCGGCGTCCCCCTGGGTGGGGAACTCCTCCGGCGGCACCGCGGGCTGGACCTCCGTCCCGTCGGTCTTCTCGAACCGCCACGTCCATGCCGCCATGTACGCCTCCCATGTGTGTTGAGCACACTGCACAGCGGAAGCCGGATCTTGGTCCGGCTCCTGCCCAGAGCCTAAGCGCTCCGCTGGGTTCGGCGTGATAGGCCCTGCGGGAGTGCGGGTGGTTGGGCCCGTGCGGGTCGTGTGGGGCTGGTCGCGCAGTTCCCCGCGCCCCTGTCGGGGCGTCTCCGCAACGCATGTCCCATGCTCACGGGTGAGAATCGGGGCGTGGAACTGACTCTGCTCGGCACCGGCGCCCCCGCGGGGCTCCCCCGCCCCGACTGTCCCTGCGCGGCCTGTGCGGCTGCCCTCGGCCCCGACGCGCGGGCGGCCACCGCGCTGCTCCTGGACGGGGCGCTGCTGCTCGACCTGACGCCCGGGGCCGCGTTCGCGGCGGCGCGGGCGGGCCGTTCCCTGACCGGCGTACGGCAGGTGCTGCTGTCGCATCCGCACGACGGGCCGGCGGTCGAGGTGCCGGCCGGGCTGCCGCAACCCGGACGGGTGCCGGACGGGCGGGAGTTGACGCTGCTGACAGGTCACCGGGTGCGGGCGGTGGCGATGGACGCGCCGGGCACGGGGTACGCGGTGACCGGGCCGGAGGGGCAGCGGCTGCTGTACCTGCCGCCCGGCGGGGCGCCGGCGGGGCTGGAGGAGCCGGCCGAGTCGTACGACATGGTGCTCGCGGACGTCGTGGGGCGGCCGGACGCGCTGGCGAAGCTGCGGGCGGTGGGCGCGGTGGGGCCGACGACCGATGTGGTCGCCGTCCATCTGGACCACGACGTGCCGCCCGGTCCTGAGCTCGCGCGGCGGCTCGCGGCGGCCGGGGCGCGGGCCGTGCCGGACGGGACGACGCTGGCGGTGGGGGTGTACGAGGACGTGCCGGACCTGCCGCGGCGGACGCTGGTGCTGGGCGGGGCGCGGTCGGGCAAGTCGGTGGAGGCCGAGCGGAGGCTGGAGGCCTTTCCGGACGTGCTGTACGTGGCGACGGGTGGGTCGCGCAACGGGGATACCGAGTGGTCGGCGCGGGTGGCCGCGCACCGGGAGCGGCGGCCGGGGTCGTGGCGGACGGTCGAGACCTGCGATCTGGTGCCGTTGCTGGAGGCGGAGGGGCCGCCGTTGCTGATCGACTGTCTGTCGTTGTGGCTGACGGATGCGATGGATGCGGCGGGGGCGTGGGACGACGCGGTGTGGGCGGAGCGGGGGGAGAAGGCGTTGCGCGAGCGGGTGCGGGAGTTGACGGAGGCGGTGCGGTCGACTCGGCGGACCGTTGTGGCCGTGTCGAACGAGGTGGGGTCGGGGATCGTGCCGTCGACCGCGTCGGGGCGGCGGTATCGGGATGAACTCGGGCGGTTGAACGCGGGGTTCGCGGACGAGTGTGAGCATGTGCTGTTGGTGGTGGCGGGGCAGGCTGTGGTGCTGCGGGGGTGAAGGGTGCGCGGCGTCTGGGCTGAGGTGGGGTGGGTGCGCAGCCCGGCGGAGCGGGGTGCCGCTGCGCCCACCCGTGCCGCCTGGGGGCACCTCCCAGGCCCTTGAGGCACTGGGGGAGGCACGACTGCCCGCAGCTAAGCCCGGCGAGACGCGCGTTCTAGAGCGCCTCCTCCGGCT
>NZ_MUKA01000417.1 GCF_002150735.1 Streptomyces africanus | reverse complement strand
CGTCCAGGCCGTCCTGGTGTGCGCCCTGCTGGGAAGGGCAACCGCCCACCGATGAGCACTCTCCTGGTCCCGTACTACGAGCACCCGTCCGTCCGCCCCGCCGAATGGGACGCGATCGTCGCCGCCGCGCCCCGCCTCTACGGGGTCGTCCTCAACCCGGCCAGCGGCCCCGGCGACCGCCCCGACGAGGCCTTCGCCGAGGTCGCCGCCCGGTTGAAGGCGGCGGGCGTCCGGGTGCTCGGGTACGCCGACACCGACTACGGCCGCCGCGCCGCCACGGACGTCGTCCGCGACCTCACCCGGCACCGCGACTGGTACGGCACCGACGGCGCCTTCCTCGACCAGGTCCCGTCCGGGCCCGAGCGGTTCGAGCACTACCAGCGGCTGGCGGTGGCCGCCTGGGGCGTCGGCTGCGGCACCCTCGTCCTCAACCACGGCACGGCACCGCACCCCTGCTACGCCCGTATCGCCGACGTCCTCGTCACCTTCGAGGGCACCTGGGCCTCCTACCGCGCCCTGCCTCCCCAGCCCCGGCCCGGCGACCACCGGGTGCGGCTGTGCCACCTGGTGTACGGCGTGCCGACCGGCGCCGACGCCGAGCGCCTGGCGCGGGAGCGGGGCGCGGCGGTGCACTGCGCCGTGCCCGGAACCGGAGATCATCCTTGGGGCACCCTGCCGCACACCCTGGACCATCCGGAGAACGCCCCGTGAGATGCCCCCTGCTCGCCGCCCTGCTCGTCCTGCTGCTCGCGGGCTGCACCCAGGGCCCCGACGACAAGCCCGGCCCCCGCTGGCAGCCCCGCCCGGGCACGGCCTGGCAGTGGCAGCTCAGCGGCCGGCTGGACACCTCCGTCGACGTGCCGGTCTACGACATCGACGGCTTCGACCACTCCGAGGCCACCGTCGCCCGGCTGCACCGCGAGGACCGCAAGGTCATCTGCTACCTGTCCACCGGCGCCTGGGAGGAGTTCCGCCCGGACGCGAAGAAGTTCCCGAAGCCGGTTCTCGGCCGGGGCAACGGCTGGGAGGGCGAACGCTGGCTCGACATCCGCCGCACCGACGTCCTGGAGCCGCTCATGGCGGCCCGTCTGGACATGTGCCGCGACAAGGGCTTCGACGCGGTGGAGCCCGACAACATGGACGGCTACCGCAACGACACGGGCTTCCCGCTGACCGCCGCCGACCAGCTCCGCTACAACCGCCTCATCGCCCGCCTGGCCCACGACCGGGGCCTGGCCGTCGGCCTGAAGAACGACCTCGCCCAGATCCCGGAGCTGGTCGGCGACTTCGACTTCGCGGTCAACGAGCAGTGCGCCCAGTACGACGAGTGCGGGGCCCTGAAGCCGTTCGTGGCGGCGGGCAAGGCCGTCTTCCACGTCGAGTACGAGGTGCCCAAAGGCCGCTTCTGCGCCGAGTCCCGCCGCCTGCGCCTGAGTTCACTGCTCAAGAAGTACGAACTAGGGGCATGGCGACAGGCGTGCTGAGCCCGATCCCGGTGACCGCCGTGCCCGCCACCCGGTCGGCGAGGGACCGCCGGCCGGTGAAGAGGACCGGCAGCGCGTTCAGCAGGAACAGCACCACAGCGACCGCCCACACCAGCACCGACAGCACGACCTGCCCCTCGACCAGCAGCACACAGGCCACCGCGTACACGGCAACGTCCGAGGCGGTGGTGACGGCGGCCCGCAGCGCCGCCCGGCGCGGCAGCCGCGGCGTGACCTTCAGCCCGACCAGGCCCTTGCCGATCGTCCGCCCCGCCAGGGCCAGGCACGCCCACTGGTAGAGGAACACCGTCAGGACCAGCAGCCCGAAGGCCTGCTCCACGTACAGCACGGACTTGTCCCACAGGGCCAGCCCCAGGTCCTGGGAGGCGTCGAGCACGTCGCCGCGCGAGGTCAGCAGGTCCAGGCCGCTGCGGGTGGCGAGTTCGGGCACGTCCGTGACGAGCGCCGAGATCCGGTGGAAGGTGAGCACGGCGAGCGCCGAGGCCAGCGCCACCACCAGTGCGAAATCGACGAGCCAGGCCAGGGCACGGCGCAGCTTCGGCATGAACATCCCCCGATCACTTGTGTGTCGGGGCAGGAAGGTAGCGGCTGGGCGGCCCGTGCAGGAGAGGGACGAGGAGATCGTTTCAGCCCAGTGACAGAACGACCAACGCCGTGGTCGCCGCCGTCTCCGCCAGACCGCCGAAGACATCCCCGGTGACCCCGCCGAAGCGGCGGGTGCAATGACGCAGCAGCACCTCGGCGGCCGCCAGGGAGAGGACGACCGCGAGCACGCTCCGAAGCAGGTCGTCCGGCCCGAGGAAGGCACCGGCCGCTGCCACGGCTCCCGCGACGGCCACGGCGGCGACCACCGCCCCCCGCACCGGCACCACACCCGCCACCGCCGCCGTGGCCGTCGCGGG
>NZ_MUKA01000416.1 GCF_002150735.1 Streptomyces africanus | reverse complement strand
AGATGTGTATAAGTGCCAGCCCTCCGCCCCGGCGCCCCGGTCCGTCTCCGTCGAGGACGACATCCCCGAGGACGACGATCCCGACCTCGACGAGTCGGCCCTCTCCGGCCAGGAGCTGATCGTCCGGGAGCTGGGGGCGACGGTGGTGGAGGAGTTCTCGAACGAGCCCTAGGAACTCGAACGAGCCCTAGGTCCGGGCAACCAGCCAAAGCCCCCCGCCTTGGAGGAACCTCCAAGCCAAGATCCCCACCCCCTTCGGAAGCCCGCACAAAGGGAACCCGCCACCTCCCGTTAGGCTGACCCCCGTGAAGGTCCTCGTCATCGGCAGCGGCGCCCGCGAACACGCCCTGTGCCACTCCCTGTCCCACGACCCCGACGTCACCGCGCTGCACTGCGCCCCCGGCAACGCCGGCATCGCCGAGGTCGCCGAGCTGCACCAGGTCGACGCCCTGGACGGCACGGCCGTCACCGAGCTGGCCAAGCGGCTCGGCCCGGACCTCGTGGTCGTCGGCCCGGAGGCGCCGCTGGTCGCCGGTGTCGCCGACGCCGTCCGCGAGGCCGGCATCCCGGTCTTCGGCCCGTCCGGGCAGGCCGCTCGGCTCGAGGGCTCCAAGGCCTTCGCGAAGGACGTCATGGCGGCGGCCGAGGTGCCCACGGCACGGTCGTACGTCTGCACGACCATCGAGGAGGTCGACACGGCCCTCGACGCCTTCGGCGCTCCGTACGTGGTCAAGGACGACGGGCTCGCCGCCGGCAAGGGCGTCGTCGTCACCGACGACATCGAGACCGCCAGGGCGCACGCCGCCGCCTGCGAGCGCGTGGTCATCGAGGAGTACCTCGACGGCCCCGAGGTCTCCCTGTTCGCCGTCACCGACGGCGAGACGGTCGTGCCGCTCCAGCCCGCCCAGGACTTCAAGCGCGCCCTGGACGGCGACGAGGGCCCGAACACCGGCGGCATGGGGGCCTACTCCCCGCTGCCGTGGGCCGACCCGAAGCTGGTCGACGAGGTGATGCAGACCGTCCTCCAGCCGACCGTGGACGAGATGAAGCGCCGCGGTACGCCGTTCTCCGGGCTGCTCTACGCCGGTCTCGCGATCACCTCCCGCGGCGTGCGCGTGATCGAGTTCAACGCCCGCTTCGGCGACCCGGAGACCCAGGTCGTGCTGGCCCGGCTGAAGACGCCGCTGGCCGGTCTCCTGATGGCCGCGGCCACCGGCAACCTCGCCCACCTGGAGCCGCTGCGCTGGAGCGACGACGCGGCCGTGACCGTGGTCGTCGCCTCGCACAACTACCCCGGCACCCCGCGCACCGGCGACCCGATCACCGGTCTCGACGAGGTCGCCGCCCAGGACGCCCCGCACGCGTACGTGCTGCACGCCGGCACCAAGCGTGACGGTGACGCGATCGTCAGCGCGGGCGGCCGCGTCCTGTCCGTCACGGCCACCGGCAAGGACCTCGCCGAGGCCCGCGACCGCGCCTACACGGCCGTCGGCCGCATCCGCCTCGACGGCTCCCAGCACCGCACGGACATCGCCGCGAAGGCGGCCGGCGCGTAACGACGGTCAACACCGGACCCCTGCGTCACACCAACGTGGGAAACCGCCCCTCTCGATGAACCCCACAGGCCCCGGATCCGTCTCAGGATCCGGGGCCTGAAGTTTTCGGTATGCGAGGCCTGATCCTCGCTGTCCGTCATCCACCTTTCCCCAAAGCCATTCCATCGAGTGACCGATGTCTTATCCGGCTGACGGGGGGTGGAGCCCCAACTAGGGTGCCGCGCAAGCGTTCCGGCACATGGCCCACCGGCATTGCGATGTCAGTGGCGGGTGCCACAGTGGGGGAGTGAGCAAGGAAAGCGTCAGGTCAACGGGGAGGGGGTGAGGTCGGTCGTGACCGGAATGGGTGTGGAGGCAGGCGCGCAGGCCGCGCGGGCACGAGCACTGGTCGTGCTGCGCATCCGCAGCCGCGCGCTGGCCGTCGCCCTGCTGCCCGCCGCCGTCGCCGTGATCCTGCTCGCGGGCGCCCCCACCGGCCGACTCGTCGGCCCCGGCTGGGACGCCGCCCGCTGGACCCTGACGCCGGTCGCGGTCCTCGTGCTGCTCGCCGCCGCCGGTGTCGCCCTGGTCGTCGCCCGGGCCCGGCCCGCCATGAGCCCGACCATCCCGATCGCCGAGGAGTCGGCCCCCGACCTCTACCGGATGGTGCGCGACCTCGCCGACCGCCTCGACGTCCCCGCGCCCTCCGCGATAGCGCTCACACCGGACTGCGACAGCTGGCTGGAGGACCGCACCCACCGGGCCCACGGCCCGCCCCCCGCCGAGGAGCACGACGACATAGCGGGCAGCGACAGACACCCGCACCGCCGGCATCCGGTCGCGCCGGTCCTCGTCATCGGCTCCCCCTTCCTGTGGTGGATGCGGGTCGGTGAACTGCGCGCGGTCCTCGCCCCGGTCGTCGCCGGTACGGGCCCCTCGGCGCACCCGGACATAGCCGCCGCCCGGCGGTTCGTCCGAGGGCTGGACGCCGCGGTGGCCGTGGCCTCGGCGCCGGAGCGCCGACCGGTGTCGCGGGCCGTGCTGGCCGGCGTCGGCTGGGTGGCCCGGCTGCTGCTGCGCAGTTGCCGTGTGCACGCCGGCGAGATGGAGCGGGGCGTGGCGGCCGCGGCCGCGGAGCGTGCACAGGCTGTGGATTACGGGCTGCGGATCGTCGCCCAGGAGCAGGTGGGCCTGGCGTACGCGGGCTGGGACCGGCTGCTGACCCGGGTCGCGCTGCCCGCCTGGCGGATGGGCCGCTGGCCGTCCCGGCTGGACGCCGGAGTGGTCGCGGCGCTCACGGAGCTGTCCCGCCGCGACCGTCTGGCCGAGGGCTTCGCGTCCCGTCTCGGCGAGCGGCCCGCCTGCGATCTGCTGGAGGAGCCGGGCACGGTCGACGAGGCCGCCTCCCTCCTCGCCGCCCGCCTCTTCCACGGCGGCCCGGCGGGGCCCCGTCCCGACTGGTCGCCGGTGGGCTGGAGCGAGTATCCGGAGGAGGTCGTGGACCGCAAGTGGCGCGTCGACGCGGCCCGGCTCCACCGGGTCCTGGACGCCATGGGCGTCCGCCCGGCCCCGGGCAGCCCGGCCCCGAACACCGGCGGCCCGACTCTGTCCCGCGTCCTCGACCACCTGACGGACCAGGCGGGAGAGACCGGAGAGACCCGCTTCGCCCCCCGGAGCCCCGAACCACCCCCGAACGACGAAGAGGACCTCTCCGGCACGACCCCCCGCAGCGCCACCCTCGCCGCCCGCCTCAGAGCCGAACTGTCCCGCGAGGAAGCCACCCCGACGCCGAGCCCGCCGGCCACCGCCACAC
>NZ_MUKA01000415.1 GCF_002150735.1 Streptomyces africanus | reverse complement strand
CCCGCAGACCCTGGCCCGCCCGTGGGCGATCCCGGGCACGCCGGGTCTGGAGCACCGGATCGGCGGCATCGAGAAGGAGGACGGCACGGGCAACATCTCCTACGCCCCGGCCAACCACGACTTCATGGTGCGCACCCGGCAGGCGAAGGTGGACGGCATCGAGGTCCCGGACCTCGACGTCGACGACCCGAACGGCGCCCGGACCCTCGTCCTGGGCTGGGGCTCGACGTACGGGCCGATCACGGCCGCGGTACGGCGGCTGCGCCGGGCCGGGGAGTCGATCGCGCAGGCACACCTGCGCCACCTCAACCCCTTCCCGAAGAACCTCGGCGCGGTCCTCGGGCGTTACGACAAGGTGGTGATCCCCGAGATGAACCTCGGGCAGCTCGCCACGCTCATCCGGGCGAAGTACCTGGTGGACGCCCACTCGTACACCCAGGTCAACGGTATGCCGTTCAAGGCGGAGCAGCTCGCCGCGGCGCTGAAGGAGGCCATCGATGGCTGAGACGTCCACACAAGGCACGGGCATCATCGAGGCGCTTTCCCTCGTCCCCAAGGCCGAGGGCAGGCAGTCGATGAAGGACTTCAAGTCCGATCAGGAAGTGCGCTGGTGCCCTGGCTGCGGCGACTACGCCATCCTCGCCGCGGTGCAGGGCTTCATGCCCGAGCTGGGGCTGGCGAAGGAGAACATCGTCTTCGTCTCGGGCATCGGATGCTCCTCCCGTTTCCCGTACTACATGAACACCTACGGGATGCACTCCATCCACGGCCGCGCCCCGGCCATCGCCACCGGCCTGGCCAGCTCCCGCCGGGACCTGTCGGTATGGGTCGTCACCGGCGACGGCGACGCCCTCTCCATCGGCGGCAACCACCTGATCCACGCGCTGCGCCGCAACGTCAACCTCAAGATCCTGCTGTTCAACAACCGGATCTACGGTCTGACCAAGGGCCAGTACTCGCCGACCTCCGAGGTCGGCAAGATCACCAAGTCGACGCCGATGGGCTCGCTGGACGCGCCCTTCAACCCGGTGTCGCTGGCGATCGGCGCGGAGGCGTCGTTCGTGGCGCGGACGGTCGACTCCGACCGCAAGCACCTCACGGAGGTACTGCGCCAGGCCTCCGCCCACCAGGGCACGGCCCTGATCGAGATCTACCAGAACTGCAACATCTTCAACGACGGCGCCTTCGACGCCCTCAAGGACAAGCAGCGGGCCGAGGAGGCCGTGATCCGGCTGGAGCACGGCAAGCCCATCCGCTTCGGCGCCGACCTGGCCAAGGGTGTCGTCCGGGACCCGGCGACCGGTGATCTGAAGGTGGTGGCGGTGACGCCGGACAACGAGGACCAGGTGCTCGTGCACGACGCGCACGCCGAGTCCCCGACCACGGCGTTCGCGCTGTCCCGCCTCGCCGACCCGGACACCCTGCACCACACCCCGATCGGTGTCCTGCGCTCCGTCGACCGGCCCGTCTACGACACACAGATGGCCGACCAGCTGGACCACGCGATCGAGCAGCACGGCAAGGGCGACCTGGCGGCGCTGCTGGCGGGCGGCGACACCTGGACGGTCGTCGGCTGAGCATGCCCCTCGCAGATCGAGGCCCGGGACCGTCTCAGGACGCGGCCCGGGCCTCGTCGTATGCCTGCCGCGCCTTCTCCACGTCGTCCATGCGCCGCTCCGTCCACGTCGAGAGGGCGCGCACCTGTTCGGCGGCCTCGCGGCCGAGGTCGGTGAGGGAGTAGTCGACGCGGGGCGGGATCACGGGCTTGGCGTCGCGGTGGACCAGGCCGTCGCGCTCCAGGGTCTGGAGCGTCTGCGTGAGCATCTTCTCGCTGACGCCCCGCACCGCATAACGGCCGATCGCCCGGCGCAGCTCGCTGAACCGGTGCGGGCGGTCCAGAAGCTCGATCAGCACGAGCACGCCCCAGCGGCTGGTGACGTGCTCCAGCACCAGCCGGTACGGGCACAGGGCCTCGGCATCGCTGTTACTTACTGCCATGCCAGTACCTTACTTCAAAGTGGGTACTTTCCAAGAGTTAGCGCCTCCCGTAGGGTTAGTGTCATCGCACCCCACAAGGAGAGTCACCCTCATGAGCATCATCGTCACCGGAGCCACCGGACATCTCGGCCGTCACGTCGTGGAGCAGCTGCTGGAGAAGGTCCCCGCCGAGCAGATCACCGCGGTCGTCCGCAGCGCGGAGAAGGCCGCCGACTTCGCGGAGCGCGGTGTGAAGATCGCACTGGCCGACTACAACGCCCCGGCCTCCTTCGACGGACTCTTCTCCGCCGGTGACAAGGTGCTGCTGGTCTCCGGCAACGAATTCGACAAGGGCCGCGTGCAGCAGCACAAGGTCGTCATCGACGCCGCCAAGGCGGCCGGTGTGGCTCTGCTCGCCTACACCAGCGCCCCGGGCCCGCTGACCGCCGCCCTCGCCGACGACCACCGCGGCACCGAGGAACTGCTGCCGGCCTCCGGCGTGCCCTACACCCTGCTGCGCAACGGCTGGTACCACGAGAACTACACCGAGAACCTCGCCCCGGTGCTGGAGCACAACGCGGTCGTGGCCGCCGCCGGCGAGGGCAGGGTCTCCTCCGCCGCCCGCGCCGACTACGCCGCTGCCGCCGTCGCGGTGCTGACCGGCGAGGGGCACGAGAACAAGACGTACGAGCTGGGCGGCGACACCGCGTGGAGCTTCGCCGAGTACGCGGCCGAGCTGAGCCGCCAGACCGGCAAGGAGATCACCTACAACGCGGTCTCGACCGAGGTGCTCACCGGGATCCTGACCGGCGCCGGGCTGCCCGAGCCGCTGGCGCAGACGCTCGCGGGCGTGGACGCCTCCATCGAGAAGGGCGAGCTGGTCGTCTCCACCGGCGATCTGTCCCGGCTGACCGGCCGCCCGACCACCCCGTTCTCCGAGGCCATCGCCGCGGCGCTCAAGGGCTGAACTCCCCCGGCGAGCCCTTCAGCCGCCCCACCCCCGGCTGTCATGACCGTATACCGATACGGGCATGACAGCCGGGGGCGCTCGGCGTTACCGTCGTGGACGCGGAACACACGTACGGAGGAGGGGCCCGTGAGCGGCAAACCGAGGGGTGAGCGGCACATAGGACTGCTGAACGGCTTCGCGGCCTACGGGATGTGGGGGCTCGTTCCGCTGTTCTGGCCCCTGCTGAAGCCCGCCGGGGCGCTGGAGATCCTGGCCCACCGGATGGTGTGGTCGCTGGTCTTCGTGGGTGCCGCCCTGCTCGTGCTGCGCCGCTGGGCCTGGGCCGGTGAGCTGCTGCGGCAGCCGCGCAGGCTGGGCCTCGTCGCGGTCGCCGCGATCTTCATCACCCTCAACTGGGGCCTGTACATCTGGTCCGTGAACTCCGGGCACGTCGTCGAGGCCTCGCTCGGGTACTTCATCAACCCGCTGGTCACCATCGCGATGGGTGTGCTGCTGCTGAAGGAGCGGCTGCGGCCGGTGCAGTGGCTGGCCGTCGGGACCGGCGCCGCGGCGGTCGTCGTGCTGACCGTCGGCTACGGCCGGCCCCCGTGGATCTCCCTCGGCCTCGCCTTCTCCTTCGCCACGTACGGGCTGGTGAAGAAGAGGCTGAACCTCGGCGGCGTGGAGTCGCTGGCCGCCGAGACCGTGGTCCAGTTCCTGCCCGCGCTCGGCTTCCTGGTGTGGCTGAGCGCGCGGGGCGAGTCCACCTTCGCCGCCGAGGGCGCGGGGCACGCGGCGCTGCTCGCCTCGGCCGGGATCGTCACCGCGCTGCCCCTGGTCTGCTTCGGCGCCGCCGCCATCCGCGTGCCCCTGTCCACGATCGGCCTGTTGCAGTACCTGACGCCGGTCTTCCAGTTCCTCCTCGGCGTCTTCTACTTCCACGAGGAGATGCCGCCGGAGCGCTGGGCCGGGTTCGCGCTGGTGTGGCTGGCGCTGACGCTGCTCACCTGGGACGCCCTGCGCGCCGCCCGCCGGGCCTCCCGCGCGCTGACCAGTGAGATCAGCGCGCCCAGCACCACCAGGGCCACCGGCACGGTCAGCGCCACCCGGAACGCCGACAGCGTGGCCTCGGGGCCGGACCCGGTGGACGCCAGGCCGTAGACCGCGGTCACCGCCGCGATGCCGATGGCGGAGCCGAACTGCGTGGCGGTGGTCAGCAGCCCGCCGGCCAGGCCCTGCTCCGACCCGATGACCCCGTCCGTGGCCGCGATCGTCAGCGGCCCGTAGGCCAGGGCGAAGGCGAGGCCGGACAGGAACAGGGTGGGGAACATCGCGGCGTAGGACCAGTCCATGCCGACGGGCAGGAACAGCCCGTACGCGATCACGGCCAGGACGAAGCCGCCGACGATCACCTGGGCGTTGCCGAAGCGGGCGACCAGTCTCGGGGTGAGCGTCGGGGCGAGGACGACGTCGACGCCCATGACGATCAGGGCCACCGCCGTCTGGAGGGGCGACCAGCCGCGGACTTCCTGCAGGTAGGAGCCCGGCGGGAGCACGTGAACTCCCCGGGGCCGCCCGTCGCCCTCAGTTCCCGGCACGGGGCGCCGTATAACTGGTCACATGACACAGACCCCGGCATCACCCGCCCCCGTGCACTGGAAGATCGTCATCGACGCGAACGATCCGCATGCGCAGGCCGACTTCTGGGCCGCCGCCCTGCGGTACGAGGCCGAGGACAACAGCGCCCTCATCGAGAAGCTGCTCGGCTTCGGGGCCCTGCCCGAAGAGGCCACGGTCGAGTTCCACGGGCGGCGCGCCTTCCGGGACCTGGTCGCCGTACGGCACCCCGAGGACCCGTTCGAGGAGGAGAGCGGGACGGGGCTGGGGCGGCGGCTGCTGTTCCAGCGGGTGCCGGAGGCGAAGACGGTCAAGAACCGGCTCCACCTCGATCTGCACCCGGGCGAGGGGCGGCGCGAGGAGGAGGTGGCGCGGCTGGAGGGGCTCGGCGCGCGTGTGCTGCGGCGGGTGGCGGAGCAGGGCGGCGCGTGGGTCGTGATGGCGGACCCGGAGGGGAACGAGTTCTGCGTGCAGTGACCGTCCCGGGCACCGGCGGTCCGGCTCCTCACAACGCCCTGGCCGGATACGTCTCTTGACGCAGAGTCAGTACCAGCTTCACCATCCAGGCACCCCATTCACTGTGGGCTGCCCGTGGACATCCCACGGGCTTCCCCATGGAATCCGGAGCCCCCACATGAAGCTCTCCGTTTCCGCGCGTGCCGTGGCGTCGGGTGCCGTGGCGACCGCCATGCTCCTGACCGGCGGTGCCGTGGCGGACGCCGCGTCCGCTCCCCCGAGACCGGCCGCCGCGCCCGACATACCCCTGGCGGGCGTCAAGGCCCACCTGGCCCAGCTCCAGTCCATCGCCACGGCCAACGGCGGCAACCGCGCGCACGGCCGCGCCGGCTACAAGGCCTCGATCGACCACATCAAGGCGAAGCTGGACGCGGCCGGGTACACCACCACGGTCCAGCAGTTCACCGCCTCCGGCCGCACCGGCTACAACCTGATCGCCGACTGGCCGGGCGGCGACGCGAACCAGGTCGTGATGGCCGGCTCACACCTCGACAGCGTCTCCTCCGGGCCCGGCATCAACGACAACGGGTCCGGCTCGGCCGCCGTCCTGGAGACCGCCCTCGCCGTGTCCCGGGCGCAGTACAAGCCCGCCAAGCACCTGCGGTTCGCGTGGTGGGGCGCGGAGGAGCTCGGCCTGGTCGGCTCCCGGTACTACGTCAACCAGCTGGCCACCGGGGACCGTTCGAGGATCAGCGCCTACCTGAACTTCGACATGATCGGCTCCCCGAACCCCGGCTACTTCGTCTACGACGACGACCCGGCGATCGAGAAGACCTTCAAGGAGTACTTCAGCGGCCTCGGCGTCCCGACCGAGATCGAGACCGAGGGCGACGGCCGCTCCGACCACGCGCCCTTCAAGAGCGCGGGGGTGCCGGTGGGCGGCCTGTTCACCGGGGCGAGCCGGACCAAGACGGCGGCGCAGGCGGCCAAGTGGGGCGGCACGGCCGGGCGGGCCTTCGACCGCTGCTACCACTCCTCCTGCGACACCACCGCGAACATCGACGACACCGCCCTGGACCGCAACAGCGACGCCGTCGCGTACGCGGTGTGGGAGCTGTCGGAGTAACGGCGCCTACTGGTTGCGGGCGCGTTCGGTCAGCCGGCCCATACGGGCGCGGGCCGACTCCAGTTGCTCGATCTCCTCGGCGGCGGGGCCGTCCTCGGCGGCGAGCTCGGTCCACAGGCCGATCAGGTCCCGCCCCAGCTCCAGTCCCACCGCCGGGTCGCGCACGGCGCGCCAGGCGGTGGCCGCGCTCCGCACGTTGCCGTAGGCGGCCTCCGCGTCGCCCGTACGGCGGCGGGCGCCGGCCAGGTCGAGGGAGAGGCGGAAGGCCCGGAGCGGGTCGCCGGCCAGGTAGGAGATGTACGCGGTCAGTTCGCGCAGCCGGAGCACCTCGGGGTGCTCCGGCTGCGCGAACT
>NZ_MUKA01000414.1:208-7585 GCF_002150735.1 Streptomyces africanus | reverse complement strand
GCGGCACCGGTGCCGCCCGCTCCTCCGCGCTGGTGCGGCTGCTGCTGGGTGCCGCGCCCGAGGACGTCGCGCCGCTGCTCGGCGACGGGCGGCGGTGGGTCGTCGTGCACGCCCGTCCGGACGGGGAGGGCGTACCCGACGCCGTCGCGGCCTCCGCGCTGGGTGCCGCGCTCGGCTCCGCCCTGGTCGACCCGGCGGGCGACGTCGTCCGGGTCCTGGTCCCGGCCGACCGGGCACCGGAGCCGCTGCCCGGCTGGACCCTGGGCGTCAGCGCCGACGCCGCCCCGGAGGACTGGCCCGTCGCCGACACCCAGGCGGCCCGCGCCCTGGCCCGGGCCCGCGCCACCCGCGCCCCGCTGCTCCGGCACGGCCCGCGCCCCGCCCTCGCCGACCTGGTCCCGCCCGGCGAGGCGGCGGCCCACGCCCGCGCCCTGCTCGCGCCCGTCACGGCCCATCCCGCGCTCCCCGAGACCCTGCGCACCTGGCTCTCCCTGCACGGCAGTTGGGACCGCACGGCCGTCGCGCTGTCCGTGCACCGCAACACCGTGCGGCAGCGCATCGCACGGTGCGCGACCCTGCTGGAGGCGGACCTGGACGACCCGGACGTCCGCATGGAACTCTGGTTCGCGCTGCGGCAGATCTGAGTAGGTGAGCGGGCTCCCGCTGAGTACGTGACGCACATCCCAGCGTGCGATACGCCAGGGCCGCCCACAGTCGGCTGCTCCACAATGGTTGTCATGCCGATACCCGGGACACCCAGCCGCGCCGAACTCGTCGACCACCTCGTCAGGACGCGCATCGCGGGCGACGTCGCCACCCCCCGCGAGAACAACCTCTCCCACTACCGCAAGCTGGCGAACGCCGACCGCCACTACTGGCTCGGCCTGGAACTCGGCGACCGCTGGAGCGACGAGCAGGACGTCCTCGCGGTGATGGCGGAACGCGTCGGCGTGAACGACGACCCCGGGCACCGGTACGGCCAGGACACCATCGACCCCGAGCTGACCGTCGACGGTCTGGAGCGGATGGCCGGGCGGCTGCGCAAGGCGGCGGACGGGCAGCAGCGGGTGCTGTTCGCCACCGGCCACCCCGGCGGCCTGCTCGACGTGCACCGCGCGACCGCGGCGGCCCTGCGCGCGGCCGGCTGCGAGATCGTCGTCATCCCGGACGGGCTGACGACGGAGGAGGGCTACGTCATGCAGTTCGCGGACGTGGCGGTGCTGGAGCACGGCGCCACCCTGTGGCACACCCACTCGGGCGAACCGATGAAGGCCATCCTGACCGCCATGGAGCGCGAGGGCCGCCCGCTGCCCGACCTGGTCGTCGCCGACCACGGCTGGGCGGGCTACGCGGGACAGCACGGCGTGGACTCCGTCGGCTACGCCGACTGCAACGACCCGGCCCTCTTCATCGGCGAGGCCGAGGGCACCGTACAGGTGACGGTGCCCCTCGACGACCACGTCGTCAGCCCCCGCCACTACGACCCGATGACGGCGTACCTGCTGGCGGAGGCGGGCCTCAGCTAGGACGTGTCTCGCGCGGGACGCGGACCACGCCCTCCTGGATCACCGTGATGGCCAGCCGCCCGTCCTGCGTGTAGATGCGGGCCTGTCCCAGTCCCCGGCCGCCGTACGCGGACGGGGACTCCTGGTCGTAGAGCAGCCACTCGTCGGCGCGGAACGGCCGGTGGAACCACATCGCGTGGTCGAGGGAGGCGCCCACGACATCACCGACCGCCCAGCCGCCCCGCCCGTGCGCGAGCAGCACGGAGTCGAGCAGCGTCATGTCGGAGACGTACGTGGCGAGGACGACGTGCAGCAGAGGATCGTCGGCGAGCTTGCCGTTGGTCCGGAACCACACCTGGGAGTGCGGCTCGCGCGGCTCGCCGAACTTCCCGTACGGCGGCTCGTCGACGTAGCGCAGATCGACGGCGGCCCGGGCCTCCAGGAACCTCTCCACTACGTCCGGGTCGAGATGGCCGTAGCCGCGCAGCCGTTCCTCACTGGTGGGGAGCGTGGCGGGATCGGGCGCGTCCGGCATGCGCTCCTGGTGGTCCAGCCCGTCCTCGTACACCTGGAACGACGCCGAGAGGTGGAAGATCGGCTTGCCGTGCTGGACGGCGACCACCCGGCGGGTGGTGAAGGAGCGGCCGTCGCGGATCCGGTCCACGGTGTAGACGATCGGCGCGCCGGGGTCACCGGGGCGCAGGAAGTACGCGTGGAGGGAGTGCGCGGGCCGGTCCTCGGGGACCGTGCGCCCGGCGGCGACGAGCGCCTGGGCCGCGACCTGCCCGCCGAAGACCCGCGGGACGACGGCGGACCGGGACCGGCCGCGGAAGATGTCCTCCTCGATCTGCTCCAGGTCGAGCAGATCGAGGAGGTCTTGTAGTGCCTGACTCATGGGGTAGTTGTACCGGCCAGTGATCGCGTACCGGTGTCGGGGGCCTTACAGGCCCATGTCCTTCGCGATGATCGACTTCATGATCTCGCTGGTGCCGCCGTAGATGCGGTTGACGCGGTTGTCCGCGTACAGGCGGGCGATCGGGTACTCGTTCATGTAGCCGTAGCCGCCGTGCAGCTGGAGGCAGCGGTCGATGACGCGGTGGGCGACCTCGGTGCAGAACAGCTTCGCGGAGGCGGCCTCGGCGGGCGTGAGCTCACCGGCGTCCAGGGCCTCCGTCGCGCGGTCGGCGACGGCCTCGGCGGCGTCCACCTCGGCCTGGCAGGCGGCCAGCTCGAACTTGGTGTTCTGGAAGTGGGCGACGGGCTTGCCGAAGACCGTGCGCTCCTGCACGTACTGCTTGGCGAACCGCACGGCGGCCTTGGCCTGGGCGTAGGCGCCGAAGGCGATGCCCCAGCGCTCGGAGGCCAGGTTGTGGCCGAGGTAGTAGAAGCCCTTGTTCTCCTCGCCGAGGAGGTCCTCGACGGGCACCTTGACGTCGACGAACGCCAGCTCGGCGGTGTCGGAGGTCTTCAGGCCGAGCTTGTCGAGCTTGCGGCCGACCGAGTAGCCCTCGGACTTGGTGTCGACGGCGAAGAGGGAGATGCCGTGGCGGCGGTCCTCGGCGGTCGGGGCGGCGGTCCGGGCGCAGACGATCACACGGTCGGCGTGCACACCGCCGGTGATGAAGGTCTTGGCGCCGTTGAGGACGTAGTGCGTGCCGTCCTCGCTCAGCTTGGCGGTGGACTTCATGCCCGCGAGGTCGGAACCGGTGCCCGGCTCCGTCATCGCGATGGCCCACATCTCCTCGCCGGTGACGAACTTCGGCAGGTAGCGCTTCTTCTGCTCGTCGGTGGCGAGCATCTTGATGTAGGGCAGGGCGAGCAGCACGTGCACGCCGGAGCCGCCGAACTGGACGCCCGCGCGGGCGGTCTCCTCGTAGAGCACGGCCTCGAACTTGTGGCTCTCCAGGCCCGCGCCGCCAAACTCCTCGGGGACGTTGATCCCGAAGATGCCCAGCTCACCGAGCTTGTAGTAGAAGTCGCGGGGCGCCTGGCCCGCCGCGAACCACTCGTCGTACACCGGTACGACCTCGGCCTCGATGAAGGCGCGGATGGTCTCCCGGAACGCCTCGTGATCCTCGTTGAACACCGTACGGCGCACGCCGCCACCTCCAGGGACCTCGGTATGTCTAAGCGCTTGCTCAGACAAAGATACCGGCGAGTATCAACGACCGTCCAGGGTGGGGGCGGGGTAACGCTCGTCACGCCGCGGGATGAAAACAGCGTCCCACGGCGTTGGTGCCTTCCGGCAGAGAAGGACGATCGGAGGGCACCGGAGTGACACCGCAACGGGGATGGGCACGACGACTGTGGGCCTACGCATGGCGCCACCCGAAGGATGTCGTACTCGCCCTCGGCTCCTCCCTGGGCGGCATGGCGGTCATGGCCGTCGTCCCGCTGATCACCAAGGTGATCATCGACGACGTCATCAGCGACCACACCCGCTCCATGACCACCTGGGCCGGCCTGCTCATCGCCGCCGCACTGGTCGTCTACGTCCTCACCTACATCCGCCGCTACTACGGCGGCCGCCTCGCCCTCGACGTCCAGCACGACTTGCGGACGGCGATGTACGGCACGATCACCCGGCTCGACGGCCGCCGCCAGGACGAACTGTCCACCGGCCAGGTCGTCGGCCGGGCCACCAGCGACCTGCAGCTGATCCAGGGCCTGCTGTTCATGCTCCCGATGACCATCGGGAACGTCCTGCTGTTCCTGATCTCCCTGGGGATCATGGCGTCGCTGTCGCTGCCGCTCACCCTCGTCGCCCTGGCCGTGGCCCCCGCCCTGTGGTGGATCGCCAAACGCAGCCGCACCCGGCTGCACCCCTCCACCTGGTACGCCCAGGCGCAGGCCGCCGCCGTCGCCGGCGTGGTCGACGGTGCCGTCAGCGGGGTCCGTGTGGTGAAGGGCTTCGGGCAGGAGGAGCAGGAGACCGGGAAGCTCAGGGACGTCAGCCGCAGGCTCTTCGCCGGGCGGCTGCGCACCATCCGCCTGAACTCCGTCTACACCCCGGCCCTCCAGGCCGTCCCCGCCCTCGGCCAGGTCGCGATGCTGGCGCTCGGCGGCTGGCTCGCGGTGCGCGGGCACATCACGCTCGGCACGTTCGTCGCCTTCTCCACGTACCTCGCCCAGCTCGTCGGCCCGGTCCGCATGCTCGCCATGGTGCTCACCGTCGGCCAGCAGGCCCGTGCCGGCACCGAACGCGTCCTGGAGCTGATCGACACCGAGCCGTCCCTGGAGGACGGCCGCAAGGACCTGCCCGCCGACGCCCCCGCGACCGTCGAGTTCGACGACGTCTCCTTCGGCTATGACGGCGCCCACGGCAAAACCAGCCCGGTCCTCGACGGGCTCTCCTTCGAGATCCGCCCCGGCGAGACCCTCGCCGTCGTCGGCTCCTCCGGCTCCGGCAAGTCCACGGTCTCCCTGCTGCTGCCGCGCTTCTACGACGTCACCCGCGGCGCCGTCCTGGTCGGCGGCCACGACGTGCGCGAACTGACCCTCGAATCGCTGCGGGCCGCGATCGGGCTGGTTCCGGAGGACTCCTTCCTCTTCTCCGACACGGTCCGGAACAACATCGCCTACGGCCGCCCGGACGCCACCCAGGAGGAGATCGAGCAGGCCGCCCGCGCCGCCCAGGCCGACCGGTTCATCAGCGAGCTGCCCGACGGCTACGACACCACCGTCGGCGAGCACGGCCTGACCCTGTCCGGCGGCCAGCGCCAACGCGTCGCCCTCGCCCGCGCCATCCTCAGCGACCCGCGCCTGCTGGTCCTGGACGACGCCACCTCCGCCGTGGACGCCCGGGTCGAGCACGAGATCCACGAGGCCCTGAAGGAGGTCATGCGGGGCCGCACCACCCTGCTGATCGCCCACCGCCGCTCCACCCTGAACCTCGCCGACCGCATCGCCGTCCTGGACGGCGGCCGCCTCGCCGACATCGGCACCCACGAGGAACTCCAGGAGCGCTCCGCCCTCTACCGGCGCCTGCTCACCGACCCCGACGAGCTGGGCGCGGTCTCCCCGGGCCACACCCGGCCGGCCTCCCCCCAGGAGGACACCTCCGTCCGGGACGAGCTGGACGCCGAGTTCGACGCCGAGCGCGGGGTCACCACGCGGCTGTGGAGCGGCGACCGCGAGCGCAAGGACACCGCCCTGGCCGAGAGCCCGGCCACGCCCGAGCTGCTCGCCCAGGTCGAGGCGCTGCCCCCGGCCACCGACGTGCCCGACGTCGACGAGTCGCGGGCCGTCCAGCCGGAGCAGTCGTACGGCCTGCGCCGGCTGCTGCGCGGCTTCGGACTGCCGCTGCTGGTCAGCCTGGGTCTGGTCGCCGTCGACGCGGGCATGGGCCTGCTGCTGCCGATCATGATCCGGCACGGCATCGACTCGGGCGTCACCCAGGTCGCGCTCGGCGCCGTGTGGGCGGCGTCGCTGCTCGCGCTGCTGACGGTGGCCGTGCAGTGGGCGGCCCAGGTCGGCGAGACCCGCATGACCGGCCGCACCGGTGAACGCGTCCTGTACTCCCTGCGGCTGAAGATCTTCGCCCAGCTCCAGCGCCTCGGGCTCGACTACTACGAGCGGGAGCTGACCGGCCGGATCATGACCCGGATGACGACCGACGTCGACGCGCTGTCCACGTTCCTCCAGACGGGCCTGGTCACCGCCTTCGTCTCGGTCGTCACCTTCTTCGGCATCATGGTCGTCCTGCTGGTGCTCGACGTGGAGCTGGCGCTGGTCGTGTTCGCGACACTGCCGCCGCTGATCATCGCCACGTTCTTCTTCCGCCGGGCGAGCGTGAAGGCGTACGAACTGGCCCGTGAGCGCGTGTCCGTGGTCAATGCCGACCTCCAGGAGTCGGTGTCCGGGCTGCGGATCGTGCAGGCCTTCCGGCGCGAGCGGGACGGCGGGCGGCGATTCGCCGCGCACAGCGACAACTACCGCCAGGCGCGCATCCGGGGCCAGTGGCTGATCTCCGTGTACTTCCCGTTCGTGCAGTTCCTGTCGTCGGTGGCGGCCGCGGCCGTGCTGATGGTCGGCGGGGCGCGGGTCGACGACGGGACGCTGGCGATCGGCTCGCTGGTGGCGTACCTGCTCTACATCGACCTGTTCTTCGCGCCCGTGCAGCAGCTCTCCCAGGTCTTCGACGGCTACCAGCAGGCGACCGTGTCGCTGGGCCGCATCCAGGAGCTGCTCCAGGAGCCGACGTCGACGAAGTCCGCCGACGAACCCCGCGAAGTGCTGTCCCTGCGCGGCGAGATCGCCTTCGAGGGGGTGCACTTCGCCTACGGTGACGACGAAGAGGCCCTCGGCGGGGTCGATCTGCGCATCCCGGCCGGGCAGACCGTCGCGTTCGTCGGCGAGACCGGCGCGGGCAAGTCGACCCTGGTCAAGCTCGTGGCCCGCTTCTACGACCCCACCGGCGGCCGGGTCACCGTCGACGGCACCGACCTGCGTGCCCTCGACCTCACCTCGTACCGGCACCGTCTGGGGGTCGTCCCGCAGGAGGCGTACCTCTTCCAGGGCACCGTCCGCGACGCCATCGCCTACGGCCGCCCGGACGCCACCGACGCCGAGGTCGAGGCGGCGGCCCGCGCGGTCGGCGCGCACGAGATGATCGCCACCCTGGAGGGCGGCTACCTCCACGAGGTCGCCGAGCGCGGCCGCAACCTCTCCGCCGGACAGCGCCAGCTCATCGCCCTGGCCCGCGCCGAGCTGGTCGACCCGGACGTCCTGCTCCTCGACGAGGCGACGGCCGCCCTGGACCTGGCCACCGAGGCCCAGGTCAACCAGGCCACCGACCGCCTGGCGGGCCGCCGCACCACCCTCGTCGTGGCCCACCGCCTCACCACCGCCGCCCGCGCCGACCGGGTCGTCG
>NZ_MUKA01000414.1:0-169 GCF_002150735.1 Streptomyces africanus | reverse complement strand
CGACCGGCGTTTTCGTCACGCTCGTGCAACCGTGCGACATACGTCATGCGTCCGTACACCTGTACGCCGATGGTCGCGCACGACGCGGTACGGGAGGACGACAGTGGACAGTGGAGCGATACGCCGGCGGCTCGCGCTCGGCCTGGCCGTGCTGACCGCCTCCGGCCTG
>NZ_MUKA01000053.1 GCF_002150735.1 Streptomyces africanus | reverse complement strand
CATGTCATCACCTCGGCGATCATGGGGGTCGGGGCGACGAAGCGGGTGAACGCCGTGCGGTGGGGTGTCGCCAAGAACATCATCCTGGGGTGGTTCATCACGATGCCGGCTGCGGCGATCGTGGCCGCGGCTTCGTACGGGATCGTGAGTCTGGCGTTTCTGTAGGTGCTGCTCGGCGTCCGTGCTGGGGGCGGGGCGTTGCGCAACCCGGCGGAGCGGGGTGCCGCTGCGCCCACCCGTGCCGCCCTGGGGGTACCTCCCAGGCCCTTAAGGCACTGGGGGAGGCACGCATGCCCGCGGTTCACGCCTAGCCGTGCAAGCGGCCTCCGCAGTGGGGCCATGGGCTTGCCCCCCGCCGGACATACAGCTTCTTCGCTCGGTACGTCTGTTCCGCCGCCGGGGCGTCCTGGGGGCGGCCCTTGCCGCCGAGGGACTGCCAGGTGTGCGTGTCGAACTGGTACAGGCCGCCGTAGGTGCCCGACGAGTCGACCGCGTCGGGGCGGCCGCCGGACTCGCAGGCCGCGAGGCCCTGCCAGTCGAGGTGGTCGGCGCCCTGCACGGACTCCGGGAGCGGCTTGGTGCCGACCTTCACCAGCTGCGGGAGCGGTTCGCGCACCACCTCGGACCTGATCCGGCGCGGCTTCTGCCTGACCCCGTTGACGGTGCGCAGGGAGTAGGTGATCCGGCGCAGACCGGGCCGGCCCGCCTCCTCGACGACCTCCGTGCCGCGGAACAGGGCCGGGTCGTCGGCCCGCCGCACCTGGAACGGGATCGCCTCCTCGCGGACCTCCCTGCCGCCGGTGATCCGCAGCACCGTGACGGTCTGCCCGTCGCGCGGGAAGCTCCCCTGCGGGACCGACGTGGTGTCCTGGCCGCGCAGGGTGATCCCGGCCTCCTCGACGACCTCCCGCACGGTCGCCGCGTTGGTGCGGACGGTGCGGGCCCGGCCGTCCGCCATGATCGTGACCGTGCGCTCGGTCCGCACGTCCAGCGCGAGCCCTTCCCGCCCGATACGCCGGGCGCGCGAGGTGGACACGTACGCGCCCTCCTGTCGTACCCCCAGCTGCCGCAGCGCCCCCTCCACGGTGTGCGCCGTCGTCCACACCTGGCTCCGCCGGCCGTCGAGGGTGAGCCGCACGGGGCGGCCGTAGTGCACGGCGACCTGGTCGCCGCTGGTGATCTCCGTGCCGGGGCGGGGCGCCACCACGTCGTGGGCGCCGATGTCGACGCCCTCCTCCGCCAGCAGCTCGGTGACGTCGTCGGCGAAGGTGTGCAGCGTGCGCGCCTTGCCGTCGACGTTCAGCTCGATCGCCTTGTCCTTGGCGACGAACGCGGTGGTGCCGCCGGCCAGGAAGGCGACGACGAGGGCCTGCGGGAGCAGCCGCCGCATGGAGCCGTCGCCCGGCCGCTCGGCGTACCGCGTCTTGCGCCGGCGCGCGGACCGCCGGTGCGAGCCGGTGCGCGCGGCGGCACGGGCTTCGGCGCGCGCTTCCGCGCGCGAGGTGCGCGGGGGCGGCACCTCGTAGGCGGGCCGGTAGGTGTCCTGGTACCCGAGCGTTCCAGCGCGCTGCCGATCGCCGGGCGGCGCGTCGAAACCGCCGTACAGCGGGTCCGCGCAGGCCGGGCCGTACGTCTCGTAGGCCGTGTGCGCCTCGTAAGTGTCGTACGTCTTGTACGTCTCGTAGGTCTCGTACCGCGAGTTGCTCACGCCGACACGCTCCAGGGGCCGGAGGGGGTCCAGAGGGGTCCGGATCGGGCCCCCAGAACCTAGCGGAGCGGTCGTCACTCTCCAAAGCGACGCGACTACGCACAGTCGTGCGGTCAAGCGGGCGGGAAGGTCAGTAGCCGAACGCGCGCGCCGTGTTCTCCGCGAGAGCCGCCGCCAGCGTGTCCTCGTCGATGCCGCGCACCTCGGCCATGGCCCGCACCGTGATCGGCACGAGGTAGGGGGCGTTGGGCCGCCCGCGGTACGGCACCGGCGTGAGGAAGGGCGCGTCCGTCTCCACGAGCAGCAGCTCCGGCGGGGCCACCGCCACCGCGTCCCGCAGGTTCTGGGCGTTCTTGAAGGTGACATTGCCGGCGAAGGACATGAAGTAGCCGGCGCTCGCGCAGATCTCCGCCATCTCGGCGTCGCCGGAGTAGCAGTGGAAGACGGTCCGCTCGGGGGCGCCCTCCTCCTTCAGCACGCGCAGGACGTCGGCGTGGGCCTCGCGGTCGTGGATGACCAGGGCCTTGCCGTGCCGCTTGGCGATCTCGATGTGGGCGCGGAAGGACCGCTCCTGCGCCTCCTTGCCCTCGGGCCCGGTGCGGAAGTAGTCGAGGCCCGTCTCACCGACGCCCTTGACCTGTTCCAGCGCGGCCAGCCGGTCGATCTCGGCGAGCGCCTCGTCCAGGGCGGCCTCGCCTCCGGGTTCGCGCGCGCCCTGCCGCGACCAGCCGTCGGGGTCTCCGTGGACGATCCGGGGCGCCTCGTTCGGATGCAGGGCGACCGTCGCGTGGACGGCGTCGTACGTGGCCGCCGTCTCGGCCGCCCAGCGGGATCCCTTGAGGTCGCAGCCGACCTGCACGACGGTCGTCACTCCGACGGACGCCGCCTTCGCCAGCGCCTCCTCGACCGTGCCGGACTGCATGTCCAGGTGGGTGTGGGAGTCGGCGACCGGCACCCGGAGGGGTTCCGGGAGCGGGGGCGCGGCGTGCTTGCCGGAGTCGTTCGAAGGCATGCCCCGATCCTACGGAAGGACGACGCCCTCCCCGGCGGGGGAGGAGCGGGGAGGGCGTCGACAAGGGGAGCCGGACGGGTCAGCTCGCCTTGCGCTGGAAGGGGTGCAGCAGGTCGGACAGATGCCAGTGGTGGTCCTCGCGCTGTTCCTGCTCGCCCGTGCCCTCGGCCTCGGCGTCCGCCGCCGGGGCCTGCACGGGGCCGGCCTGCGGCGGTACGCGGTGGGGCCGGTGCGCCGCGTTGCGCGCCGACTCGACCCGCCCGGGCCGCATGATCCGCACGACGTGTCCGTCGCAGTTCTGGCACGTGGGCTTGCTCAACGGGGAGGGCACGACCTCGCCGTCCGCCACGTAGAGGACGAACTCGTGCCCGGCGGCGTCCGTGTGGTGCTCTATCTCGTACGACTGCTCCCAGCCGTATCCGCAGCGCATGCAGGCGAAGGAGTACGACTCGTTGACGACGGCACTCGCACCGGCGCGGAGCCCGGTCTGCCCTGTGATCTCACTCATGCCAGCTCCTGTTCCGCTGTGGCGTGAGGACGATTCCGCCCCCGCGACCCAGTGGACTCCTCAGCCGGACCGATGGCAGCAGACCTGTCGACTAATTGGCCCCGATTTGAGCGTCCCTTGCCTCACAGGCAGATCACCTTTGCCCACCCATGGGGCGCCCGCTCATCCGACATGCGCCCTGCTCAGAGGGTAGTTAGTCGCCCTTCAGGGGCGCGAGGAACTGCGCGATCAACCACACACCACCCGCACC
>NZ_MUKA01000413.1 GCF_002150735.1 Streptomyces africanus | reverse complement strand
GCCCCCGAGCAGCAGCGCCACCAGGCTGCCCGCGCCGACCATCTGCGCCACCAGATACAGAACGGACACGGTGACCGAGGAGGTTCCCGCCGCGATCCGTACCGGCCGCTCCCTCATCCGCGCCGCCACGACGTCGGCGAGCGTGAACCGGCCGCAGTTGCGGACCAGTTCGGCCACGAGGAACAGCACCACCAGCCAGGCCACGAGGAAGCCGACGACATAGAGCAACCCGTCGTAGCCGAACAGCGCGATGAGCCCGGTGACCCCGAGGAAGGAGGCGGCCGACATGTAGTCACCCGCGATGGCAAAACCATTCTCCATGGGCGAAAAGAGCCGCCCACCCGCGTAGAACTCCTCCGCCGAACCGCGCCGGTTACGGCTCACCCATGTCGTGATCGCCAGCGTGACCGCGACGAACCCGCTGAACAGGAGCAGCGCCAGCGTCTGGTGTTCATCCGTCACGAGACCCCGCCGTTCACGCCGCGCGTCAGCTCCTGGGTGTCCCAGCGCAGATCGAGCGCCGCCCGGTCCCTGCGCAGCCGCGCGTGCCGCGAGTAGCCCCACGTAAACAGGAACGTGGTCAGGAACTGCCCGAGCCCCGCCAGCAGCGCCACGTTCACCGCTCCCACGACGGGCCGGGCCATCAGCTCCGGTGCGGTCGTGGCAGCCACGACGTAGCCCACATACCAGGCGAAGAACGCCACGAAGGCCGGCACCACGAACCTCCGGTACTGCCGCCGCACCTGCTGGAAGGCCGCGCTGCGCTGCACCTCCAGATACACATCGGCCGCCGCGACCCCGGTCTCGCCCTCACCGCGTGCCGAGGGAACCACGGCCGGAGCCGGCACCCCGGCACCACCCGACTCGCCCCACCCGGAGGCGAGGGCGTCGTACCACGGATCGTCGTACCTCAGGTGTCCGGCCTCCTCGGCCGGGCCG
>NZ_MUKA01000412.1 GCF_002150735.1 Streptomyces africanus | reverse complement strand
AGCGGTAGAACTCGGCCTCCGCCACGAGCGCCGGCTCCTCGTCTCGGAGGCCGAGTTCTACCGCTCGGCCGCCCGCGCCGGAGTCACCGCACCGCAGCTCGTGTCCATGGGGGACGACTTCCTGCTGATGACGGCCTGCCCCGGCGACTCCTGGGACGGCTCGCTCACCGACGCGGAACAGAGCGCACTGCGCACGGAGCTGGGCCGCCAGACGGCCCTGCTGCACCGCGTGACGGGCCCAGGCTTCGGCTATCCCTCCGGCGCCCTCGGCGCGCTCGCCCCCGACTGGCGGACCGCGTTCACGACGATGTTCGACGCCGTCCTCGACGACGCCCGGCGCTACGGGGCGCGGCTGCCCCGCCCCGTCGACGCGGTGGCCCGCACCGCCCGGTCCGCGTACGACGCCCTCGACGAGGTCACCGTCCCGTGCCTCGTGCACTTCGACCTGTGGCGGGGCAACATCCTGGTCGACCGCTCGGGCGGCGACGCCCGCATCGGCGGCCTCATCGACGGCGAGCGCATGTTCTGGGGCGACCCCCTGGCCGACTTCGTCTCCCTGGCGCTGCTGGGCGACATCGAACGGGACGAGGCGTTCCTGGCGGGCTACCGGGAGGCCGACGGCCGGGCCCGCTTCGACGCCCCCGCCCGCCTCCGGCTGGCCCTGTACCGCGCGTACCTGTACCTGATCATGCTCACCGAGACGATTCCGCGCGAGGTCGGGGAGGACCAGGAGCGCTGGGTGCAGGAGAGGGTCGCCCCGGAACTGATCGCGGCCCTGGAGGAGATCGAGGCAGCCTAGGTTTCCCAGGTCACCGCGGAGGTACTCGCGTGGCGCCCGGCCCAGTGAAGGGAGCACGCCGTGACCGACCACCGCCTCGAAGGACCCGGCGAGAACGGTGACCCCGTGCCGCGGGACATGCCGGACCAGCAGGCCGACGCCGGTGAGGACCCGTGGGAGGTCGCCCCGCGCTTCACGGGCACCGGCAAGGACCGCAAGGACGACGAGGACGAGGCCGACGAGCCTGCCGACGACGTCCCCGACACCGACGAAGCGGGGACGGGACGGCAGGGCGAACCGCGCTCGGGAACCGTCCACCCCGAGCATCCGGCGCCGGACGAGTCCTCCGCCTGATCCTCCGCCGGAGCGTCCTTCGGCGCTCCGGCGGTATGAGCGCCGATGGCCGCAGCCGACCGTGGGGGCCGGCTGCGGCCATCGGTCGTCCCGGCCCGGGGCCCGCGGTCAGCCCACCTTGCGTCCCCGCAGCGGTTCCGTGCGTGCGCCCGCGCCCTGCTGGAGGCCCTGGAGGAACTCCTGAAGCACCTCCGTCGCCGCGTGCTCCGGCCGCCAGCCGAGTTCCGCACGCGCACGCGTGCAGTCCATCAGGGGCAGCCGCAGCACCGCGTCGAACAGGTGCGGGGACGCGGGCAGCAGGTGCAGGCCCCAGGCGGCGGCGATCGCCGAACGGGCCGCGGTGCGCGGCAGCCGCACCGGGCGCGCACCGAGCATCTCGCCCAGCACCTGTGCGTCGACCGACTGCTCGGCCGCCAGATTGAAGGCACCCCGGGCGTCGGAGTGCACGGCCAGCCGGTACGCGTTCGCCGCGTCGTCCGTGTGCAGCGCCTGCACCCGCAGCCCCGGGATGTCGGGCAGGAAGGGCAGCAGCTCCGGGCGGGCCAGCGGGCCGGGCAGGAAACGCCCGCCGAAGATCCGGCGCTGCTCGCTTGCGGACTGCCGCTTGAAGAGGAAGGCGGGCCGCATCCGCACCACTCGCGTCTCGGGGTGGTCGCGCTCGAACGTGTCCAGCGCGCGCTCCAGATAGGCCTTCTCCCGGCAGTACGCGGCGTCCGGCCAGCCGTGCGTCGGCCACGACTCGGCCACCGCCCGGTCCTTCGGGCCCGGCGAGTACGCGCCGACCGACGAGGCGTGCACCAGCGCCGGCACGCCCGCTTCGGCCACGGCCTCGAACACCCGCATGCTGCCGAGCACATTGGTGCGCCAGGTCGCCGCCGGGTCGTGCGTCGGCTGGAACGCCCAGGCCAGATGGACCACCGCGGCGGCACCCTGGAACTGCTCGGCCAGATCGGCCTCCTCGGAGGCCAGGTCGACCGCCGACCAGTCCGTCTTCGGCGGCGACCAGTCGGGGATCCGCCGGGCCAGGCCCAGCACGGAGGTGACCTCCGGATCCTCCGAGAGGAGGCGCACGACGCTGGTGCCCACGTTGCCGGTGGCGCCCGTGACGACGACCCTCATGCCTGTTCCGCTGCTCACCATCCGCTCCTCTCGGCCGCGACCGTCCTCGGAGAGGACCGAGTACCCGGGCCGGGGCGAATGCACCGGGGCAGCCGATCCCACGCGGGCAGAGGAAAGCCCCGGCCGGACGGGGGAATCACGGCCGGGGCGGCTCAGGGGGTGGACGTACGGCCCGGGGACACCGTCCCCTCCGCACCCACATGTTGTTCAACGGGTAACTACATCTGGGTGTTCCGGGCTCGGACCTGTTTCCCGGTGATGTGGGTCACCGCTCCTCGTCCTCCGGGAGGATCTCGGCCCACAGGTTCTCGGCCTGGAGCAACAGCGTGCCGAGCACCGCCGTGTGCTCGGCGCCCAGCCCGGCGTGCTCCCGCAGCCTGTCCTGCAAGTACTGGTGCAGCTCCCGCATCCTCTCCTCCCTGTCGTCGTCCGGGCGGGGCTCCACGCTGCCGTTGAGCAGGCGGTCGGCCTCCGCGTTGCAGACCTCCCCGATCATGTCCAGCAGGTCCGCGTACGAGCGCAGGGCCGCGCCCTCGGGCGGGGCGGGCGTGCGCTTGCCGTCCACGGCCACCGCGAGGGCCCGGGTCAGGGCGGTGACGTGCCCGGTGACGCGGCTGAGGCGTTCGTCCTCGTCCGGCGGCGGCAGGGGCATGTGCGGAACGCGGTGCAGGGCGCGCAGCGGGCCGTAGGTCAGGCGCAGGCTCTCCTGGCTCCAGCGGCGCGCCGAGCGCAACGCCTCCAGATGGTGCTCCAGCCGTGCCGAGGCGTTGAGCCAGCCGGCGGCGGTCTGTGCGTCCCAGTCGCCCTCGTGCAGGTCCGCGGCGACGCAGCGCAGCACCTCGCCCGATTCCCGGGCGAGGGTCGCCAGGTTCTCCCGGACGTCGCGCAGATGGATCGGCGGCAGCACGAGCGCGTTGACGGTGACGCCGATGACCGCGCCGAGCGCCGCCTGCCCCACCCGGTGCCCGACGCCGTCCAGGCCGGCCATGCCCGAGGTGAGGGTGAACAGCGCCGTGGTCGCCGCGTAGATGCCCTGGTCGCCGAAGCGGGGCCAGTTCGACAGCAGCATCAGCACGGGGACGGACAGGGCGAGCGCGCCCGTCGTGTCGCCGGTGAGGGCCAGCGTCGCCGAGGCCAGCACGGTGCCGACGCAGATCGCGCCGAACTGGCGTGCGCCCTGCACGAGCGAGCTGTAGACGGTGGCCTGCACCAGGACCACCGCGACCCACGGGGCCATCAGCGCCAGCGGGTCGCCCATCCAGACGCCGCCCACCAGCCAGGCGATCACTGCCGCCGCGGCGGCCTTGAGCGACTGGACGACCAGGTCCCGCTCCCGCCCGGGCTCCCGCCAGGCGGCCCGCACGGCCTCCACGACCCGCCGCGCCTCCCGCCCCACGGCGTCCAGCGGCCGCGCGGAGCGGACGCCCTGCCCGAGATCCTCCATCCGCTCCCGCAGGGCATCGGCGGCCACCCGGCTGTCCACCGCGCTGCGGGCCCGGGTCTCCCCGCCCTTCCGGTCTTCCCGGCCCGAGGGGCTGTCGGTCGCCCTGTCGGGCGGTGCCTTTTGGGCCGTCTGCGTGTCCGTTGCTTTGCGGGGCGGTGTCTCCTCGGCTGCCCGGCTGTCCGTCGCTCGGTGGGACCCGGCCTCCCGGGCCGACGCGTCGTCCGTCGTCGCCGCGTCCGGCCGTGCCTCCCGCGCTGCCTGGCTGTCACTCGTCTCGTCGGCTCGCGTCTCTCTGGCCGACGGGTTGTCAGTCGTCCTGTCGGGTCCCGTCCCCCGGGTCGGCCCGCCGGAGGGGCCGGTGCCGTTCGCCGTCGCGGATTCGTCCTTGCGGCGGCCGAAGGCGTGAGCCGCCCGCCGAACCACACTCGTCACAAGCGTCATGCGCTGCGAGTATCCGAGTGCCTCAGGGTTTCACGCCGCCTCATGCCAGCGGACTCTCCCGCAGGGAGGACAGAAGGTGCGCGGGGTCGGCGTAGACCGCGTCCGCGCCGGACTTCTCCAGGTCGGTGCGCGGGATGCCGCCGCACAGGACGCCCACACAGCGCACTCCGGCGCGGCTGCCCGCCCGCATGTCCCACACGGTGTCGCCGACGAAGACCGCCCGCTCCGCCGGCACCCCGGCCAGCTCCAGGGCGTGCTCGACCGGCTCGGGGGCGGGCTTGCCCTCGTCCACGTCGTCGGCGCTGGCCGTGGCGGTGATGGCGTCGTCCGCGTCGATCGCCCGGCGCAGCGCGCTCAGCTCGGCGCCACCGGCAGAGGTGGCCAGGACCACGGCCCAGCCGTCCCGGTGCAGCCGCCGCAGGAGCGCCCCCGCCTCGGGCAGCGCGGGCAGCCGATCGAAGTACTGCCCGTACAGTGCCTTGTGCGCGGCGCTGATCGCCGCGTCCTGGTCCGTGTCCCGGTCCTCGCCGAGCAGGTGCGCGACGAGGTCGGTGGAGGCCAGGCCCACGGCCCGGTGAACGGCGTGCATCGGCACGTCGTGGCCCGCCTGCCGGAAAGCCTCCCACCACGTCACGACGTGCAGATGGTTCGTGTCGACCAGCGTGCCGTCGACGTCGAACACGGCAGCCCGTTCCGCCTTCGCCATGCGTACGATCCCTTCCTCTGAGCCCGCTCTGCGCCCGGCCGGGTACCACCGGGTACCACCTCAGCCGCCCGCCACGCCGGACGGCACCCGCCCCTCACGGGTCCAGGCCAGCAGCTCGTCCAGGGACCACGTGGTCACCACCCGCTCCGGCGGCACCCCGCACTCCTCCGCCCGCGCGCACCCGTTGATCTGCCAGTCCAGCTGCCCCGGCGCGTGCGCGTCGGTGTCGACCGAGAACAGCACCCCCGCGTCCACGGCCCGGCGCAGCAGTCGCCGCGGCGGGTCGAGCCGCTCCGGCCGGCTGTTGATCTCCAGGGCCGTGCCCGTCTGCGCGCACGCCGCGAACACCGCGTCCGCGTCGAACTCCGACTCCGGCCGCCCCCGCCCGGTCAGCAGCCGCCCCGTGCAGTGCCCGAGCACGTCCGAGTGCGGGTCACGGACCGCGGCCACCATCCGCCGGGTCATCGACCGGGCGTCCATGCGCAGCTTGGAGTGCACCGACACCACCACCACGTCGAGCCGGTCCAGCAGCTCCGGCTCCTGGTCGAGGGAGCCGTCCTCGAGGATGTCGCACTCGATGCCGGTCAGCAGCCGGAACGGCGCCCAGGTCTCGTTCAGCTCCGCCACCACGTCCAGTTGCTCCCGCAGCCGCTCGGCCGACAGTCCGCGGGCCACCGTCAGACGCGGCGAGTGGTCGGTCAGCGCCGCCCACTCGTGCCCCAGCGCCGCCGCGGCCCGGCCCATCTCCTCGATCGGACTGCCGCCGTCCGACCAGTCGGAGTGCAGATGGCAGTCGCCGCGCAGCAGCGCCCGCAGCCGCTCGCCGCCCCGTACGGCCGGCGGCTCCTTCGCCTCGCCCTCCAGCTTGCGCAGATAACCCGGCACCTCACCGGCCAGTGCCTCCCGCACCACCTGCGCGGTCTTCGGCCCGACCCCCTTGAGCGACTCCAGCGACCCGGCGTCCGCCCGCCGGCGCACCTCGTCCTCGCCCAGCTCCTTCAGCACCCGGGACGCCGTACGGAAGGCGCGCACGCGGTAGGTCGGTGCCAGGGACCGCTCCAGCAGGAAGGCGATCCGGTCCAGTGCCTCGACGGGGTCCATCGCCACCTCCACCTCAAGGGTTCCCCAGCGCCCGGCGGGCCGCACGACGGGCGCGCGGTTTGCCCGGTACCCACCCGGGTACTGCGATGCCTCGTCCCGAACGCGCCGACGAGGAGGCCCGCCATGTCCGACCCCACCGCGCCCCCCGGCAAGGTCGCCGTGGTCACCGGCGCCGACTCCGGCATCGGCCGGGCCACCGCCGTACGGCTCGCCGAGGCGGGCATGGACGTCGGCATCACCTGGCACAGCGACCACAAGGGAGCGGAGGAGACGGCCGAGGAGGTCCGGGCGCACGGGCGGCGGGCCGAGGTCGCCCGGATGGACCTCACCCGGCTGCCCGACGCCGCCGACACCGTCGACGAGCTGTGCGAGCGCCTCGGCCGTCTCGACGTGCTGGTCAACAACGCGGGGACCGGCACCATGACGCCCTTCCTCGACCTGGAGCTGTCCGACGTGCGGGAGGTCCTCGACGTCGATCTGGTGGGGCCGTTCCTGTGCGGGCAGAAGGCGGCCCGGCACATGATCAGGCAGGGCGACGGCGGGCGGATCGTCAACGTCACGTCCGTCCACGAGCACCAGCCGCGCGTGGGCGCCGCCCCGTACTGCGCCGCCAAGGGCGGTCTCGGCCTGCTCACGCAGGTCATGGCGCTCGAACTCGCGGAGTACCGCATCACCGTCAACGCCGTCGCACCCGGCGAGATCTCCACGCCCATGACCGGGCAGGAGGACACCGACCCGCACACCGAGAGCCGTCCCGGCGTGCCGCTGGGCCGGCCCGGCGACGCCCGCGAGGTCGCCGCCGTCATCGCCTTCCTCGCCGGCCCGGACGCCTCGTACGTCACCGGCGCCTCCTGGAGCGTCGACGGCGGCATGCTCCGGATGGGCCCGCAGGCCGGCTCACACCTGACGAGCGACGACTGGCGCCGCCCCTGAGCGGTCCCTTCGGTCCGGTCGGCGGCCGAACCCGCACCACCGCCGGTTGCGTTCTAGGCTCGATGCATGACCGAAAGCTGGAGCCCGTACGTATCACACCCGCGGATCATGGTGCTCGGGGTGCAGCCGGGCACACCGCCGTTCCGGATCGTGCAGATCGACGGCCAGGTGGTCGGTGAGGCCAAGGCCGTCACCGACGTACTGGCGGCCGCCGCCGCCTTCGGCATCACGGTCCACGACCTGGACGATCCGGACGTGGTCCGCTGGGTCGGCGGCGACAAGTTCACCTGGACCGTGCACTAGGCCTCGACCGTGCGCTAGGACTTTTCGGGCGCCGGCTTCGTCCCCGCCCGGCCGCCGCGGGGCCGGCGCGCGTGGACCGCGCGGCTCAGGCGGCGGCCCAGGAGCAGGTAACCGATCAGCGCGCCCCCGGTGTTCAGGATGACGTCGTCGACGTCGAAGGCGCGTCCGGTGACCAGCGCGCCCTGGGCGAACTCCACCAGCAGCATCACCACGGCGGTCAGCAGCAGCACGCGCAGGATGCCGCGGGTGCGCGGGGCGACGACGGGCACGAGGACGCCGAAGGGGACGCCCAGCAGGATGTTGCCGCCGATCTGCCGGACGGCGTCCCGCAGTTCCGGCTGCTCGAGATAGGCCCTCAGGGAACGCCCCGGATGCAGATTGGTGTGGGTCAGCGCCTCCGACGCGGGCGACGGCTGGAGCGTGAGCCGGGCCAGCACCACGGCGAAGGCCACCATGAACGCGAAGGCGCACAGCATCGCCAGCAGCCGCACGGGCAGCGGCAGCTGGTGTCGCTCGCGGCCGGAGCCGGCCGTACGGGGACGTGAGGCTGCACCGGCCATTTTGTCCTCCAGTCTTCAACGTCTCAGCGTGATAGGGCGGTTACCCACGGGGGCGCCGACGATGCCGCCGGGGCCGTTCCCGGACACGGTTTCCCCGTCGTCCGCCGGGGCACTCCGCCCTGGGAGCCGCCGCGCGCCGTCGCGTCCCGCGGCCGGGGCGGTGCTTGGATGACCGCCACAACGATCAGCGCCCGTGGAGGTGGCGTGTGAACCGGCGTACGACGCTCCTCGCCGTGGCCGAGGTACCGCTGTGGTGGGCCGCGCTCACCGCGCTGTGGCTGGTCTTCATCACCACCGTCGACCCGCTGGAACTCGCGGTCGGCGCGGGCGCGGCCCTCCTCGGGGCGCTCGCGGCGCGGGCCGCGCGACGGGCGGTGACCGGACGGTGAACGGCTGGATCCTCGCCGCGACGCTCACCCTCGCCGCCGGCCTGACGGCGTCCCTGTGGGGCGTCGCCACCGGACCGCTGCGGCGCCGGGTCGTCGCCCAGAACCTGGCCACCGCGGTGGCCTGCCCGGGCCTGCTGCTCCTCGCCCAGGGCTACGACCGCCCCTCCTACGTCGATCTCGCCCTCGTTCTCGCCCTGCTCGGCCCGGTCGGCACGCTCGTCTTCGCCCGGCTGCTCGCCGGCGAACTGGCCGAGGACCCACCCCGCGCCCGGGGCGTGACCTGGGCGGCGGCCGGCCTCGGGGCCGTGGTCGTGCTGGCGCTGTGCGCGGTCACCGGGCCGGGCCGGGCGACGGCGAAGCTCCTGGTGACCGGTGCCCTGCTGATCGGCGGCAACCTCGTCGCCTCGCGGGCGCTGACCGGAGGGGCCGGAGGGACCGGTCGTGCCTAGCGCCGGGCAGGGGAGAGGGCAGCCGTGGACGATGCCGTGATCGCCGTCGCGCTGGTGCTGGTCGCCGCCTGTGCGACCGTGGCCGTGGCCACCCGCGACCCCGCCCGCCAGGCCCTCGTGCTGTCCGTCCTCGGTGTCGTGCTCGCCGTGCTGTTCACCGTGCTCCAGGCCCCCGACGTCGGCCTGTCGCAACTCGCGGTCGGCTCCGCGCTCACGCCGCTGTTGCTGCTGCTGACGGTCCGCAAGGTGAGACGGCGCGGACAACGCGAGGAGAGCGGGAGGTGAGCCCTCGCACGCGGCTCTGGCTGGTCGCCGTGGGCGGCGCGGGCGTCGCCGCGCTGCTCGTCGCGGCCTGCCTCGGCCTGCCGGCCTTCGGCGGTGACCACCACCCCTACGGCGACCGCGCCGTCGAGGCGTCCCTGGCCCACCGCACCGCCAACACCATCGCCTCCGTCAACTTCGACCAGCGGGCCTTCGACACCCTCGGCGAACTGACCATCCTGTTCGCGGCCGTCCTCGGCTGCGTCGCACTGCTGCGCCAGACCCGCGACGAACACCGCGCCCGGCCCGAACCCGCCGAGGTCGCCCCGCCCGTACGCCGCTACGCCCTGCTCGTACTGCCCGTCGCCCTGCTCACCGGCCTGTACGTCATCGCGCACGGGCAGCTCAGCCCCGGCGGCGGCTTCCAGGGCGGCGTGGCCGCCGCGACCGCCCTGCACCTGCTGTACCTGGGCGCCGACTACCGCGCCCTGGAACGCGTCCGGCCGGTCGGGCTGTACGAGGTGGGCGACGGGGTCGCCGTCTGCGCCTACCTCGTCACGGGCATCGCGGCGCTGCTCGGCGGCGCCGCCTTCCTCGCCAACACGCTGCTGCCGCACGGCACGTTCAACACCCTGTCCTCCGGCGGCACCGTCCCGCTGCTCAACGCGGCCGTCGGCATGGAGGTCGCCTGCGCCGTCGTCGTGCTGCTCGCCCGCTTCCTGGACCAGGCCGTCGAGATCGAGGAGGAGAGCGGAACGTGAGGCCGCTGTGATGGACGTGTTCGCCTACCTGGTCGCCGCGTGGGTCTTCCTGGCCGGCTGCTACGGCCTGGCCACCAGCCGCAACCTCATCCACGCCGTCGGCTGTCTGTCGGTGTGCCAGTCCGCCACCTACGTGCTGCTGCTGGCCGTCGGCTACCGGGACAGGGCCACCGCGCCCGTCTTCTCCGACCTGAAGCCCGGCGCACGGCCGGTCGTCGACCCGGTCGTGCAGGCCCTGGCCCTCACCGACGTCGTCGTCGGCGCCACCGTCACCGCGCTGCTCCTCGCCCTCGTCGTGCAGGTCTCCAAGCGGCACGGCACCGTCGACCCCGACGAACTCTCCGAGCTGCGCGGCTGATGCACCACCTGCTGCCGCTCCTCGTCGCCGTCCCGCTGCTCGGGGCCGCCCTGCTGGCCGCCGCGGGCCGCCGTGTGCCCCGGGCCGCCGCCGAGTCCGCCGGCTGCGCGGTCTCCGCCGCAACCGCGGCGCTCGCGGTCGTGCTCCTGCTCGGCTCCTCGCCACCACAGGCGGAGTGGGTGGGCGGCTGGGTGCCCGTGGGCGGCGAGAGCGTCGGGATCGTCCTGGTGGGCGACGGGCCGGGGCTCGGCATGGCCGCCCTCGCCTCGGCGCTGACCCTGGCCGCCCTGGTGTACTCCTGGCACTACTTCGACGAACCGCCGCGCGGGCACTCCGGATCGTTCCCGGCACTGCTGCTGCTCTTCCAGGCGGGCATGTGCGGCTTCGCGATCGCGGGCGACCTGTTCAACGCGTTCGTGTGGTTCGAGCTGATGAGCGTCGTCGCCTACGCGCTGACCGGCCACCGGGTCGAGGAGGCCCGGGCCGTGCAGGGCGCGCTGACCTTCGGCGTCGTCAACTCGCTGGGCGCGTACGCGATGCTGATGGGCATCGGGCTGCTGTACGCCCGCACCGGCGAGCTGGGCATGACGCGGATCGGGCAGGAGCTGGACGCGCACGGTCCGCCCGACGCGCTGGTTCTCGCGGGATTCGTCCTGGTCCTGACCGGGCTGCTGGTCAAGGGCGCGGCCGTCCCGTTCCACTTCTGGCTGCCGGACGCGCACGCGGTGGCCCCCACCCCGGTCTGCATGCTGCTGTCGGGCGTCATGGTGGAGCTCGGCGCCTTCGGCGTGTGGCGGGTCCACGACACCGTCTTCTCCGGGCCGGGCGGGCTGCCCGCCGCCGACGTGGAGCGGGCCCTGGTGGCGCTCGGCGTGCTGACGGCGGTCGTGGGCGCGGTCATGTGCTGGTACCAGCGGCACATCAAACGGCTGCTGGCCTACTCGACCGTCGCCCACATGGGGCTGTTCCTCACCGGCATCGGCACCCTCACCCCGGAGGCGGACGACGGGGTCGCCCTGTACATCCTCGGGCACGCCGGTGTGAAGGCCGCGCTGTTCGCCTGCACGGGCATCCTCCTCGACCGGTACGGCTCGGTCGACGAGCACGCGCTGTACGGCCGGGCCCGGCGGCTGCGCGGAGTGGCCGTGCTGTTCGTCGCGGGCGGTCTCGGCCTCGCCGGACTGCCGCCGTTCGGCACGGCGCTCGGCAAGTCGGTCACCGAGGAGGCCGTGGGCGGCCCGCTCACCGTGCTGTACGTCCTGGCGAGCGCGGTGACCGCCGGGGCGGTCCTGCGGGTCGCCGCACGCGTGTTCCCCGGGCTCGGTCCCCGGCCGGAGGAAGGGGACGTGTACGAGACCACCGGCTCGGGCGAGGAACCCGAGACCCGGCAGCGGCTGAGCCGGGTCCCGGACACCATGACGGCGATCCCGGCGGTGCTGCTCGCCGGATCCCTCGCCGTCGGTGTGGTCCCCGGCTTCGGCGGCGCGGTGGGGCACGCCGTGCAGGAGGCCGGAACCGGCGGCCTGGTGCACGTCTCCGTGCACTGGACCGCGCCCGGCGTCCTGCTCGGCCTCGCTTCGACCGCGCTGGCGCTCGCCCTCGCGGCGGTGGCCGTCAGCCGGCCGCGGCTGCTCGCCGCACCGGACCGGGCGCTGCCGCTGCGGCGCCTGCAGTCCGGGCACGTCGGGGACTACGTGGCGTGGCTGCTGGTGGGCACCACGCTGCTGGGCGCGCTGGCCCTGCCCGGAATCCTCGGGAGCTGATCAGCTCCCGTACGAGACGCGCACCTCCTTGAAGCCCAGGGACTGCAGCAGACCTTGGAGCATGCCCGTGGTGTTGGTCTCGGCGCGTGCGGTCAGCTCGCTCTCCTTCGCGGCGTCGCCGATGTGCCGTACCGCGAGTTTCTGCACGGCCTGTTCGCCGCCCGGGTTGTCCGAGAAGAGGTCGCCGAGGCGGTCGAGAAGACCGCGCTGCTTGGAGACCGCGTAGGAACGGTCGGGGTCCAGGGCGGGCTTGCCCAGCCGCGCGTGCGGCAGCCGGAGCGTGGCGGACGTGCGGTCGCCGTTGACCTGCACGTCGTCGTCGCCGACCTTGCCCAGGTCGACATAGGCGTCGACGGTGCCCGCACCGACGTACAGGGTGCGGGTGCCGCGGATCGCGTCGGGGAGGAACTTGGCGTCCTTCTCCAGGTCCACGACGACCTGGAAGTTGCCGGAGGCGGCGTCGTAACGGCTGAGGTCCTGGATGGACTTCAGCAGCGCGGGACCGGACCGGTCGTGCGTTTCGGTGCCGAACAGGTCCTTCAGGCCCGGGATCACGCTCAGCCGGATCCCGGCGAAGAACACGACGAGCACCAGCACGAGGGCGCCCACCACCTTCGCCCAGCCGGGCACGCGCCGGGGGAGACGCTTGACGGGAGTCGTCATGCGACGGCCCTCCTTCCTCCTCTTCGGATGCCCGCCACGGGCCGTGCCAGACCGGCGGGTTGAGGACGGGAGGACGTCAGCGGAAGCACCGCGGGGCGCACGCGGGCGTCATACCGGGCCGGACGCCGCCTCCGGCTGTTCCAGGGCCGCGTCCAGCGTCGGCTGCGGGGGCAGCAGCCGGGACAGGCCGGTGATCCGCAGGACGCGCAGTGTCAGCGGGTGGGCGCAGACGAGGAGGAGCTGCCCTTCCCGGTCGAGCACCCGGCTCCTGGCCCGGTACAGCAGCCGCAGGCCCGAGCAGTCGAAGAACTCGATCCGGCTGAGGTCGACCACGACCCGGGCGGCGCGGCGGTTCGTCTCCCGGTCCAGGTGCGGGGCGATCTCCGTGGCCGCGGCGAGGTCGATCTCGCCACGGAACTCCAGCACCGTGTGTCCCCGTTCCTGGCGGACGCGCAGATGCCGGGTGAGCGGTGCAGGTTCCTGCCGCACGACGAGATCGCCTCCAGCCTGCTCCGTGCGTGGGGAGGGGCCGCGGTCCTCAGAACCGTTCCCCGCCCCGCAAGTTACCCTCCAACGAGTGAATTTGAGCATGTTCGATTGACATATGTCTCTGAATTGCGGCCGAGTTGGCCGAGGTTCGCGCGGGGGCGTGCGCGGGCGTGAGCGCGGGCGTGGTTCCGGGCGTGCGCCTCGGATTGCGACAGGGTGCCCCGGGCTACGACAGGGCGTGCCAGGCCTTGATCAGGGCTTGGCGGAACTGCTCGGTCTGGTGCGCGGTGAGGTCGCGCACCATCCGCTCCTCCAGCTCCCGGACGGGTCCGGCGTACTGTGCGAGCAGCTCCCGCCCGGCGTCGGTGAGCAGGATCAGCAGCTCACGGCGGTTGCGGGGGTTGCGCTCCCGGCGCACCAGCCCGCGGCCCTCCAGGGAGCGGACGAGGTCGGCGATGGACTGCGCGGTGACGAAGGAGTCGCGCGCCAGCTGGGCCGCCGACAGCCCGTCGTGTCGCTCCAGCACGGTCAGCGCGGTGTACTGGAGAGCGGTGACCCCGGAGGGTCTGACCAGCTCGTCCAGATGGGAGCGCACGACGAGCTCCACCTGCTTGACCATGTAGAGCAGGGAAGGGGGCGCCTTGGTCACCTGTGCGTCGAGCATGGAACGCAGGTTAGACCATTGACAGGAAACCTGTCTGTAATGAGACTGCGAACCAACAGGAATCCTGTTTGTTGAAATCTTGGCGACGAGGCTGAGGAGCGGCGATGACCACCTTCGAGAGGGAACCCGGACAGCTGTTCATCGGGGGACAGTGGCGCGAGGCCGCCGACGGGGCGCGTACCGAGGTGGTCGATCCGTCCCGGGGCACGGTCGTCACCACCGTCGCGGAGGCGGGCCCGGCCGACGTCGACGCTGCCGTGCGGGCCGCCCGCGAGGCCTACGACGACGGCGCCTGGTCCGGCCTGAGCGGCCGCGAGCGGGGCCGGGTGCTGCACCGCGTCGCCCAGCTGATCCGCGAGAACGCCGACGAGATCGCCGCGCTGGAGAGCCTCGACGTCGGCAAGCCGATCACGCTGTGCGGCGCGGTCGACGTGACGAACGCGGCCAACGACTACGAGTACTTCGCCAACCTCGCCCAGAGCCAGGACGGCGCCCTGCGCGACACCCCCATGAACGCCCTCGCCTACACCCGGCGCGAGCCGCTCGGCGTGGTCGCCGCGATCACCCCGTTCAACTTCCCGCTGATCCTCGCCGGCAGCAAGCTCGGCCCCGCGCTGGCGGCCGGCAACACCGTCGTCCACAAACCCGCCGACGAGACCCCGCTGAGCGCCCTCTACATGGCCCGGCTGTTCCAGCAGGCGGGGGTGCCCGACGGCGTGGTCAACGTCGTGACCGGCAGCGGCCCGGTGGCCGGCGAGGCGCTGCTGCGCCACCGCGGTGTCGACAAGGTCGCCTTCACCGGCTCCACCGCGATCGGCCGGCATGTGGCGAGCGTCGCCGGCGAGGCCCTCAAGCCCGTCACCATGGAGCTCGGCGGGAACGCGGCCCACCTCGTCTTCGAGGACGCCGACCTGGAGAAGGCGGTGGGCGCGGTCATCAAGGGCTTCGTCTTCAACACCGGCCAGTTCTGCATGGGCGGCCCGCGCCTGCTGGTGGCCCGCTCGGTGTACCCCACACTGCTCGGCATCCTCGCCGAGGCCGTACCCGGCGTACCGGTCGGTGACCCGCGCGACCCGGCCACCGTCATCGGCCCGATGGCGGCCGAGAAGCACCTGAAGAAGGTCGAGGAGTACGTCGCCCTGGCCCGCAAGGAGGGCGCCCGGATCGTCTGCGGCGGCGAGCGGCTCGACCTGGACGGCGGCTACTACTACAAGCCGACCGTCATCGCCGACCTGTCGAACGACTCCCGGGTGATCCAGGAGGAGATCTTCGGCCCGGTCCTCACCGTGCAGCCCTTCGACGACGAGGACGAGGCCGTCGCCCTCGCCAACTCCACCCCCTACGGCCTGGCCTCGGGCGTCCAGACCACCAACCTCGCCCGCGCGCACCGGGTCGCCGACCGGCTCCAGGCCGGCATCGTCTGGGTCAACGACTGGGCGATGCTCGACCCCGCCGTGCCCTTCGGCGGCGTGAAGGACTCCGGCTACGGCCGCGAGTACGGGCCCGAGGCCCTCGCCGGTTACACCAAGGTCAAGTCCGTCGTCGTCTCGCTCGACTGAGACAGTCGTCAAGGAGCTCCTGCGATGCCCATCACCACCCGTGCCGCGGTCGTCGAGTCCGGCGGCGCGCCCTTCACCCTCTCCGACGTCGTCCTCGACGAACCCGGCCCGCACGAGGCGCTGGTCCGCATGGTCGCCACCGGTCTGTGCCACACCGACCTGGGGGTGGCAAGCGGCGGACTTCCCTTCCCGCTGCCCGGGGTCCTCGGCCACGAGGGCGCGGGCGTCGTCGAGGCCGTCGGCTCCGCCGTCACCGGCGTCACGCCTGGCGACCACGTCCTGCTCTCCTTCACCTCCTGCGGCGACTGCCGCAACTGCCGCGGCGGGCACCCCGCGTACTGCGCGACCTGGCTGCCGCTGAACCTGCTCGGCGGCAGCCGGGCCGACGGCACGAGCACCATCAGCCGCGGGGGCCAGGCCCTGGGCGGGCACTTCTTCGGCCAGTCCTCCTTCGCCGAGTGGGCCCTGGCCGACGAGCGCAGCCTCGTCAAGGTCGACCCGGACGTGCCGCTGGAGTCCATCGCCCCGCTGGGCTGCGGCGTACAGACCGGGGTCGGTGCCGTCTGGAACGTCCTGAAGCCGGACACCGGCAGCACGGTCGTCGTCCTGGGCGCCGGAGCCGTCGGTCTGTCGGCCGTGATGGCGGCGGCCCTCACCCCGGCCACGCGGATCGTCGCCGTCGACCGGGTCGCCGAACGCCTCTCCCTGGCGACGGAGCTCGGCGCCACGCACACCGTCGACACCAGCGGGACGGACCTCGCCCCGGCCCTCGCCGAGATCACCGGCGGCCAGGGCGCGGACGGTGTCGTGGAGACCACGGGCAACGTCGGCGTCCTGCGCCAGGGCGTCGACGCGCTCGCCGCCCGCGGCACCCTGGTCGTGGTCGGCGCCCCGCCCTTCGGCACGGAGGTCGCCCTGGACGTCAACGGACTGCTCGGCGGCAAGCGGATCGTGGGTCTCACCCTCGGCGACAGTGAGACCCAGACCATGATCCCCGCGCTGGTCCGGCTGGTGAAGGACGGCCGGCTGCCGCTGCGGCGCCTGATCGGCACGTATCCCTTCGGGGACATCGACCGGGCGGTGCAGGACATGCGGTCGGGCAAGACGATCAAGCCGGTTCTGGTGTTCTGACAGCCGAGAACTCGGGGCGCGGTGGAGCGGCGTGTGCGGGTCTGTCGTGGCTGGGCGCGCAGTTCCCCGCGCCCCTTTGGGGCGCTCAATTCAGTCGGTGACCAGGACCAGCTTGCCTGTCGTGCGGCCCGTGTCGCCTGAGGCGTGGGCCTGTGCGGCGGCGGACAGCGGGAAGGTTCCGGCGATCGTGGCGCGGAGCTTGCCCGTCCCGGCGAGTTCCGCGATCGTCTCCATGCCGGCGCGGTCGGCGTCGACCAGCATCCGGACCGCGCGTACACCGAGCCGCTCGGCTTCCTCGTAGAAGTCGTCCGAACCACCCGGCAGGATCGACACCACGACACCGCCCGGCCGCAGCACGCGCAGGGAGCGCAGGGCGTTGTCGCCGCCGATCGTGTCCAGGACGACGTCGACGTCCTTCACGGCCTCGGTGAAGTCCGTCTCCCGGTAATCCACGGTCTCGTCCACGCCGATCTCCCGCAGGAACGCGTGCTTGCCCGCGCTCGCGGTGCCGATGACATGGGCGCCGCGCTCCTTGGCGATCTGCACCGCCACGTGTCCGACCCCGCCTGCCGCGGCGTGGATCAGCACCCGCTGCCCCGGCTGGAGGTCCGCGTGCTCGGTGAGCGCCTGCCAGGCGGTGAGCGAGACCAGCGGGAGCGCGCCCGCCTGGACGTGGTCGACACCGGCCGGCTTGCGGGCCAGGGCCCGCACCGGGGCGATGACGTACTCGGCGTGCGAGCCGTGCCCGTACGGATACGGCAGCATGCCGAAGACCTCGTCACCGGGCGCGAACGCCGCGACGCCGATGCCGACGGCCTCCACCACCCCGGAGACGTCCCAGCCGAGGACGAAGGGCGGCTCGCCCAGGAAGCCGCCCGTGGCGCGGTGCTTCCAGTCGGTCGGGTTGACCCCGGCGGCCCGCACCCGGACCAGCACCTCGTTCGGCCGGGGCGCCGGGCGCTCGACTTCCACTTCCTTCAGGACCTCGGGACCGCCGAGGACGTCCTGGTTGATGGCTCGCATCGTGTTCTGTGTGCTCATGGTCATCCAGCGTGCCTGCCCGCGCCCGGCCCGCCAATGGCAGGATGGCCAACCTTCGATAGGATCGTGCCATGCGACGTGAGCGAGTGGTGGTCTTGGCCCTGGACGGCGTGTACCCGTTCGAACTGGGCATCCCCAGCCGGATCCTGGGCGCGGCCGACGACCGGTACGAGGTGCTGACCTGCTCGGTCGACGGCGGTCCGGTGCGCACGAACGCGGACTTCGGCGTCACCGTGGAGCACGGCCCCGAGGTCCTGGCCACGGCCGGCACCGTGGTGATCGCGCCCGTCGCCCCCGCCCACCTGACCGACGAGGTGCCCGGTGACGTCCTGGCCGCGCTCGCGCTCATCCGCCCCGGGACGCGCATCGTCTCCATCTGCACCGGCGCCTTCGTGCTCGCCGCCGCCGGGCTCCTCGACGGGCGCAGGGCGACCACCCACTGGCAGGTCGCCGACCGCTTCCGGCGCATGTTCCCGCACGTCGACCTCGACCCCGACGTGCTGTTCGTCGACGACCACCCGGTCCTCACCTCCGCCGGAGCCGCCTCCGGCGTGGACGTCTGCCTGCACCTGGTCCGCAAGGACCACGGCAGCCGCCTGGCCAACACCGTCGCCCGCCGCTGCGTGGTCCCGCCGTTCCGGGACGGCGGCCAGGCCCAGTACATCGAACAGCCCGTCCCCGAACAGGGCGCCGCGAGCACCGCGGCCACCCGCTCCTGGGCCCTGGAACGCCTCGGCGAACCGCTCACCCTGGCCGACCTCGCCGGCCACGCCCGGATGAGCCTGCGCACCTTCGCCCGCCGCTTCCACGACGAGGTCGGCCTCAGCCCCGGCCGCTGGCTGATCCAGCAGCGGGTGGCCCGGGCCCGGCATCTGCTGGAGTCCAGCGACCTCACCGTCGACCAGATCGCGGGTCGGGTCGGCTTCGCGACCGGCGCCTCCCTGCGACAGCACCTGAACGCGGCGATCGGAGTGACCCCGCAGGCCTACCGCCGTACGTTCCAGACCGCCCGCTGACCGGCCACGACCTGGCGTCCGGCCAACTGGGCGGGCAGCAAAGCCATTTGTCGACCTGTTGCTTCCTGCCGGAGCGTGACGGAACCCTCACCTCCGCCAGGGGGACGAGGTTGATCCTTTCCGGTTCAAACCCGATAAGGTTCCGAACGGCGCTGCGAGTTGACGCGATCGCGTCCGGTCGACTCGCCGTGCGTACTCATGAGTGCGGTCCACACCCCCCCGTTCGATCGTGTTGCCTCGAAGGATGCAGATGGAACTCGCCACTCCGCCGCCGGCGGCGCGGGCCCCTGTCGCCTGGTACAGCTGGTGGTTGATGCCGCTGGGCTTGGGAGGCGGGACCGTTGCCGCCACGTTCATGAGCTCGGAGCGAATAACCACGGCCGTCGCCGGTGTCGCGGCGACGGCGGCCGGTGCCGTGTGCGTACGCCTGCTGCTGCGCACCCGGGCCCAACTGCACCGGGCGGAAGGCTCCTTCCGCACCACGCAGGCCGAGCACAACCAGCAGTGGCAGCAGCATGTCGCGGGCCTGGAACGGAAGTTCTCCGCCGAGCGCGCCACCCTGGAGTCCCAGCTCACGGAGCAGAACGCCTCCTACGAGCGGCGCATCGCCGAGCAGGGCGCCGCCTACGAGTCGCAGCTCGCCGACCAGTCCCGGGCCTATGAGGAACGGCTGACCGAGCAGGCCAGGTCCTACGAGGCCCAGCTCGCCGACCAGGCCGAGGTCTGGCAGGAGCAGCTCTCCCACCAGCTCGCCGCTGTCACCCGGCTCGCCGACGAGCAACTGCCCGACGCCATGGAGAAGCTGCGCTCGGGCGAGGCCATCGACGACGTCCTGCCGACCGTCAACCAGTGCGCGAAGGTCAGCGCCGATCTCCAGGCAGAACTGCGCAAGCTGCTGCGCACCGCCCTGATCGGCCTGGAGGCGGAGTTCGACCGCTCCACCACCGCCGAGCAGGCCGTGATCAGCATCGGCAACCGCATCCACGTGCTGACCAGCAAGCTCCGCGGCCGGCTGCACGAGATGCAGGGCGAGCACGGCAGGCTCCCGGCCGTCGCACGCGGTCTGATGGAGCTCGACCAGGAGCTCGGCCCCGCCGACTCGCTCGCCGCGAGCATCGGTGTGCTCGGCGGCTCGGACCGTCCGGGACGCCAGTGGCAGGAACCGCAGCGGCTGCTGAGCGTGGTGCGCGGCGGCATCGGCCGGATCAAGGACTTCCACCGCGTCCAGGTACGCCATCTGCCCGAACTCGGCGTCGACGGCGGCCTGGTGGACCACCTGACGCTGATCTTCGCCCACCTCCTGGACAACGCCGCCCGCTACTCGCCGCCCACCGAGCCGGTGCTCATCTCCGGCAAGGAGGTCCCCAACGGCGTCGGCATCGAGATCCAGGACTCCGGCAAGGGCCTGAGCGAGGAGAAGAAGCGCGAGGCCGAGCACGCCCTCGCGGGCACCGCGCCCGGCGCCGGCCTCGGCGGCATCACCGAGGACGCGAGCATCGGCCTGCGCGTCGTCGGCGCCCTCGCCCGCCGCTACGGCATCCGCGTCACCTTCGCGGACTCCCCGTGGCTCGGCACCTCCGTGGTGGTCGTGGTCCCGCACAAGTACTTCAGCCCGCTGCCCGCGGCCCCGGCCGCCCAGTCCGCGCCCGCCCCGGAGGTGCGCACCGCCGCGACCGCCCCGGCCCGCGAGACGGTCACCGCACCGGCAGCGGCCGCGCAGCCGGACCGTGTGGAGACCACACCCGGCGGACTGCCGCGGCGCCGCAGCAAGCGGAACGAGACGGACGGGTCCAGGCAGGCCGAGCGGACCGACCGGAGCACGGCCGTCTCCGCCGTCCCGCCGGACGCCTCCTTCTCCGGTCTCGCGGCCTTCGCCACCGCCGGACGCGACGCCGCGGAGGCCTCCCAGGCGGCCGACGACCGCGAGACCCCCGCCGGACGCGAGTCCACCGAGCACCGCACCGAAGAGAGCGACTAGTCCTCATGACGCAGCAAGGAACCGATGTGAGCTGGGCGCTCCGCGATCTCGTCGAGAGCATCCAGGAGATCCGTTTCGCCCTCGTGGCCTCCAGCGACGGCAAGGCCATCACCTCCTACGGCGCCGAAGACCCCGACGACGTCGACCGCTTCGCCGCCGTGGTGGCCGGCCTCCAGGCCCTGGCCCAGCCGGTCGCCGAACAGTTCCCCAAGTACGCCGGGCAGTTGCGCCTCGCGATGATCGAGGTCGACGGCGGGCACCTCTTCGTCGTCCGCGCCGGTGTGGAGACGTACCTCGGTGTCCTCGCCAGGGAGGGCCTCGACCAGGGCCTGCTCGGGCACCAGATGAGAGACCTGGCCCGCAGGATGGGTGAGCTCCTCGGCACCACTCCGCGCCTGGAGGAGCACTCTGGATGAGTGCTCCCCGCAGGCCGTCGGACCCGTCCGGTCTCGAGCGCTACTACGTCCTCACGGGAGGGCGCAGCGGACCGGGCGGTTCGGCGTCGAGCCTCGACGTGGCGACTCTCGTCGTCTCCCGCGCCGCCCCGTTACCGGGCATGCAGCACGAGCACGAGGAGATCCTCCGGCGCTGCCGCGATCCGCTGTCGGTCGCCGAACTCGGCGCCCACCTCGGGCTGCCCTTCAACATTCTCGCGGTGCTGCTGTCGGACCTGCTGGACGCAGGCCGGGTGGAAGCCCGTGATCCCATCCCGGCACACGACGCCGGCCGCGGGCCCGACCTCGCGCTCCTTGAGGAGGTACTCAGTGGACTTGAAAGGCTTTGACCAACCCGGAGGGCGGGCGGCCGGGGACACCCGCTCGGTGAAGGTGATGATCGCCGGCGGGTTCGGCACCGGGAAGACCACCATGGTCCGGTCGGTCAGCGACATCAAGCCGCTCACCACCGAGGAGACCCTCACCCAGGCCAGTGTCGACGTCGACCGCCTCATCGGCGTCTCCGACAAGACGCAGACCACCGTCAGCCTGGACTTCGGCAAGATCGGCATCAACGAGAGCCTGGTGCTGTACCTGTTCGGCACGCCGGGCCAGGAGCGGTTCTGGTTCCTGTGGAACGGGCTGTTCAAGGGGGCGCTCGGCGCGATCGTCCTGGTGGACACGCGCCGCCTGGAGTCCAGTTTCCGGGCGATCGAGGAGATGGAGCGGCAGGACGTCCCCTTCGTCGTGGCGCTGAACGTCTTCCCCGACTCCCGGAACTACCCGGTCGAGGAGATCCGGGACGCCCTGGACATCCCCGAGCACACCCCGGTCGTGGCCTTCGACGCCCGCGACCGGGCCTCCAGCCGTGACGTCCTCGTCGCCCTGATCCACCACCTGAAGCAACGCTCGGCCGTGGCCCTGGAGCCCCGATGAACGATCAGACCGAAAATCCCCTCCAGGCACCGCGCGGCTGCCCCGTCGCCCACCACGCGACCGAACTGACCCGGCTCTACGGGCCGGAGGCCTCGACCGACCCGGCGGGCATCTACGAGCGGCTGCGCAAGGAACACGGCTCGGTCGCGCCGGTGCTGCTCGAAGGCGACGTGCCCGCCTGGCTGGTCCTCGGCTACCGCGACAACCGGCGGGTGCTCGACAACCCCCGCCAGTTCAGCCGGGACGCGCGGATCTGGCGGGACTGGGCCGAGGGGCGCGTCGAGGAGACCTCGCCGCTGATCCCGATGCTCGGCTGGCGGCCCGACTGCGTCTCCCAGGACGGCGAGCCGCACCGCAGGCTGCGGGCCGCCGTCACCGACGGACTCCAGGCGGCCTCGGCCCGGGGCATCCGGCGTCACGCGACCCACTTCGCGAACAAGCAGATCAACGCGTTCGCGGACACCGGGCGCGCCGACCTCGTGTCCGACTACGCCGAGTACCTGCCGATGCTCGTGCTGTCCCGCATCCTCGGGCTGCCCGAGGCGGAGGGGCGGGACCTGGTCGAGTCCTGCGCCCAGGTCCTCAAGGGCGGTGAGGACGCCCTCGCGCACAACGACCGCATCATGGTGATCCTCGGGGAACTGGCCGAGCGCAAGCGGACCGAACCCGGTGGTGACCTCACCACCGCCCTGCTCGGGCACGCGGCCGGCCTCGACGAGGAGGAGGTGGTCAGCCATCTGCGGCTGGTGCTGATCGCCGCGCACACCACCACCAGCAATCTGCTGGCCCGGGTCCTCCAGCTGATTCTCACCGACACCGCCCGGCTCTCCGGACTGATCAGCGGGCAGCTCAACATCTCGGCCGTGGTGGAGGAGGTCATGTGGAACAGCCCTCCGCTGGCCGTGCTGCCGGGCCGGTTCGCCGCCGGCGACCTGGAACTCGGCGGCCACCAGCTCCAGGAGGGCGACCTGCTGGTCCTCGGCCTCGCGGCGGGCAACACCGACCCGGAGATCCGGCCGGACACCGGCGTCTCGGTCCAGGGCAACCAGGCGCATCTGGCGTTCAGTTCCGGTCCCCACGAGTGTCCCGGGCAGAGCATCGGCCAGTCCATCATCGAGATCGCCGTGGACGTCCTGCTGCACCGCCTGCCGGGCCTGACCCTGGCCGTGCCTCCGGAGGAGCTCACCTCGACCGCCTCCACGTGGGAGTCGCGGCTGGACAGCCTGCCGGTCGAGTTCCCCGTCTGACGCGGTGCCCGGCCGGTTGTCCGGCCGGGCACCCGGCCCGTCGTCACACGGTCAGCAGGTCGTCCACCGAGCCCCGCCCGGCCAGTTCGGCCGTCGCCACCGGGCCCTCCTTCGCCGCCGCGTAACGGCCGGTGGTCAGCGCCCACTCGTAGTTGCCGTTGATCCAGTGCTGGATGGCCTCGACGCCCATCCGCACCCGGTCCCGCTCCGCCTCGTCGAGCCGCAGCTCGTCGCACATCTGCGGGACGCGCGCCTGGAGTTCGAGGTACTCGTCGAGACAGGCGATCGTCATCCGGTACGCCTCGTCGGTGGCCTCCTGCCAGGAGCAGCCCCGCTCCTGGCGCAGCACGGCGATGAGGTTGTGGCCGTCGCCGCGCCGCTTCTCCCGCTCGAAGGAGTGGATGTCGTTCATGAAGCCGATGGTGTCCGCGGCCAGGTCGCGCATCCGCTCCATCACCGGATGCCCCATCGCCTGAGCCGGCACCTCGAAGCCGCGGCTGCGCTCGCCCGCGTCGATGCTGTGGTGGATGCCGACCGTACGGCGCCGGAACTCGGCGTACTCGTCGAGGCCCAGCGTGCCCTCCAGGCCCCGGGCCGCCAGGTCGACCTCCTCGCAGTGCGCGACCAGGAACCGTCCCCACGAGGCGGCGAACCGCGTCTGCCATGTCAGGGACATGCCACGCGAGAGGTGTTTCCAGACCTCCGCCCACGCCAGGGTGATCGGGCAGGCCACCCGGGGCGGACTGCCCGCCGGCCGCAGGGGAGTGACGATCAGCTCCCGGGCGACCTCCGCTATGCGGTCGGCGCGGTCGGGCCGGCTGGCGTCGAACTGGTCGTCGAAGAGGAAGGCCAGCGAGAACCAGTTCATCAGGACGACCATGTCGTCCGCCGACGCGTGCGGATAGGTGCGCGCGGCCGCCTGGGGCAGGTCCCAGGACTTGTACTCCTCGAACCCCTCCCGGCTGCGGACCAGGCGCATCTCCCACACCCAGCGCAGATGGCGTGCCCGGGCGTACTCCAGATGCTCGCTGACCGGGGTGTCGAAGGGGAGGTCGAACCGGACGTCCTGAGGCATGTGCTTCCTTTCGGGAGACGGACCGCAGAGTCCCCCCACCCCTGCGAACGAACGGTGCCGTGACCGCCCGCACACTCGAACTGGGCTTCGCAGTCCGAAACTTGAACCGAGAAGCGGTACGAGACTGCCCAGGGCGGGAATCAGCCATTCCGTGACCCTGCCGTGATCTCCGTTACTGCCCAAACCTCTTGAGCTGCGTATACTCCCTCCTCCCTCGCCCGGCATCGGCCTGTCCGCCGGGCCCGGGCAGCCTCGGAACGTCACACTGGTAAGCGTCCGTCGACCACGTTTCCAGGAGGACCGCCGACGATGACGTCCGCACCCGTACGCAGCGCTGAGCAGCGCAAGAAGGACACCCTGCACCGTCTGGAGCACGACGTGGACGCCTGGGTCGCCACGGCCGGCAGCACGTCGGGGACGCCGTACCTCGTCCCGCTGTCGTTCCTGTGGAACGGCTCGTATCTGCTGTTCGCCACGCCCGCGTCGAGCCCCACCGGACGGAACCTGGCCGCGACCGGCCGGGCCCGCGTCGGCATCGGGCCGACCCGTGACGTCGTCCTGGTCGACGGCACCGTCGAGACCGTCCAGCCCGGGGAGCTGACCGAGCAGGACGCCGAACTCTTCGCCGCCAAGACCGGGTTCGACCCCCGCCGGCTGGCCACGCCGTACCTCTACTTCCGCGTCGTGCCGCAGCGGGTACAGGCCTGGCGGGAGGCCGACGAGCTGGACGGCCGCGAACTCATGCGCGACGGACGGTGGTTGACGGCCGACTGAATCGGCCCGACCGGGATAACCGCAAGGTACGAGGCCGCGGGGCACGACCGCCCCGCGGCCGGAATCCTGCGGAGGAGACATGGCACTGGTGAAAGCGGGTGTCCTGGTGCTCGACTGTGCCGAGCCCGAGAAGCTCGCCGTGTTCTACAAGGAGCTGCTGGAGGGGGAGGAGGCGGACGCGACCGCCAACCGGGTGGAGATCAAGGGCGCCGACGGTTTCCGCATCGCCCTGCGCCGGGACGTCAACGCGACCCCGCCCAGCTGGCCCCGCCCCGAGAACTCCCTCCAGGCGCACCTGGAGTTCGTGGTGGACGACCTCGACGCGGTGGAACGCCGGGTCATCTCCCTCGGCGGCCGCCCCCTGGAGGCCAAGGAGCCCTCGGGCCCCCTGGAGGAGCGTGGCTACGCCGACCCGGCAGGCCACTCCTTCACCCTGCGCCGCACTCCACCGACCGCACCGAAGCAGGGCTGAACGGGGCGGCGGGGGTGCGCGTGACCCCTCGCGCAGGACGGGCCGGCCCCGCCCGCCGCACCGGCGGGCGGGGCCGTGCCGTTCTCAGTCGCGGCCGCCCTTCTCCCCGGCCGGCCAGGTGCCGGTGGAACGCTCGATGGCCTTGGCGCCCGCGCGGTCCACGGCGCTGCGCACCACGGCGAAGATGGCGCCCTGGACCGCGGCGGCCAGCAGGATCTCCCCCCAGCCGCGGTCCTTGTCCAGCGCGTCGGGCGCGTCCTCCTCGTTGCGGATCGCCATCCATGTCTTGCGGAAGGCCAGCCCGGCCAGCCAGCCGCTCGACCAGCCCAGCACGAACCCGAGGGGCTGGTAGGCGAAGGGCAGCTTCTTCTTCTTGGCCACGTGAATCTCCTTGGTCGGTGAGGGGTGGGTGGGATGGTCAGGATGTGTGGGCGGCCGGGACCCGCTCTTCGGCGCGGACCGGCCCGGGCGGCGTACCGTCACCGAACGGCCGGCCGCCCAGCTCCTCGCGGTGGTGCGGAGTAAGCCAGCCCGACAGGTCCGGGCCCAGCGGCACGACGCGGGTCGGGTTGATGCCCGTGTGCACCTGGTAGTAGTGGCGCTTGATGTGGTCGAAGTCGACGGTGTCGCCGAAGCCGGGCGTCTGGTAGAGGTCCCGGACGTATCCCCACAGCACCGGATTCTCCGTCAGCTTCCAGCGGTTGCACTTGAAGTGGCCGTGGTAGACCGCGTCGAAGCGGACCAGCGTGGTGAACAGCCGGATGTCCGCCTCGGTGATGGTGTCGCCGACGAGGTACCGCTGCCGTTCCAGCCGGTCCGCGAGCAGCTCCAGCCGCCGGAACACGCCCGCGCAGGCGGTCTCGTACTCCTCCTGCTCGGTGGCGAAACCCGCCCGGTACACGCCGTTGTTGACGTCCTCGTAGACGTCCGCCATCACCTCGTCGATCTCGTCGCGCAGCGCGTGCGGGTACAGATCGGGCGCGCCCCGCCGGTGCAGGGCCGTCCATTCGGTCGCGAGGTCGAGCGTCAGCTGCTGGTAGTCGTTGGTGACCAGCTGTCCGCTGGGCACGTCCACGATCGCCGGCACGCTGACACCGCCGGGGTAGTCCGTCTCCCGGCGGTCGTACGCCTCACTCAGATAGCGGATGCCGAGGACCGGGTCGCGGCCGTCCTCGTCCAGCGTGAAGCGCCAGCTGCGGTCGTCCTGGATCGGGTCGGCGACGGCCAGGGACAGCGCGTCCTCCAGGCCGAGCAGCCGCCGGGAGACCAGCGACCGGCTCGCCCACGGGCAGGCGCGGCTGACGACCAGACGGTAGCGGCCGGCCTCCACCGGCCAGCCGCCTCGGCCATCGGCGGTGATCCGGTCCGAGAAATGGGCCTTGGACCGCTTGAACCTGCTCCTTCCGTAGGCGCTGTTGCCGTCGTCGCGGCTCATGGGAATGACCTCCTTCGGCGTACGTGTGGCCTGCTTGTCGTGGGTGTGCCCTGGTGAACGCGTTCCCCTTTTTCCGCCGACGGCACGGTGTGATGACCGCCGACCGGGGCAATCGGCGTGGGTGACTGAACAAGGATCTGATCGGAGGACACGCGTCACCGTGCTGGTGGCGCTCGCTGCCAACCTGGTGATCGCGGCGGCCAAGGCGGTCGGCGGCCTGGCCGCGGGATCACCGGCACTGCTGTCGGAGGCGGCCCACTCGGTGGCCGACAGCCTGAACGAGGTGTTCCTACTGGCCGCGCTGCGCCGCAGCCGCCGCCCCGCCGACCGGCGTCACCCCTTCGGCTACGGCAAGGAGCGGTTCTTCTGGTCGCTCCTCGCGGCCGTCGGGATCTTCGTCATGGGCGGCTGTTTCTCCTTCTTCCAGGGCTTCGAGGCCCTGGCGAGCGGAGCGGAGGAGGAACTCGGCGGCTATGTGGCCGGCCTGATCGTGCTCGGTATCGCCCTCCTCGCGGAGGGCGCCTCTTTGGTGCGAGCGCTGTACCAGGTGCGCCGGCAGGGTGGCATGGGCGCCGGGCTGCGCGATCCCGCCCTGCGTACGGTCGTCGCCGAGGACGGCACGGCGGTGCTCGGCGTCACGCTGGCCATCATCGGCATGGCGCTGCACATGGTCACGGGCCAGGTGGTCTGGGAGGCGTCCGCGTCCCTGGCGATCGGCGCGCTGCTGGTCTACGTCGCCTACCGGCTGGGCCGGGACGCCCGCGACCAGTTGATCGGCGAGGCCGCCGACCGGGAGGCGAGCGGGAAGATCCGGGAGTTGCTGCGGGCACAGCCCGAGATCGACAGCGTGGAGGCGCTCTTCACCATGAAGACGGGCCTCGACTCGGCACTCGTGGCCGCCCGCGTCGACCTCGTGCCCGGCCTGGACAGCGAGCGCGTCGAGGACGTCGCCGTCCGCATCAAGCGCTCCATCGCCCGGACGGTTCCGGAGGCCGACCAGATCTTCCTGGACGTCACCGACCATCGCGCGCGGGAGGCAGCGGAAAGCCCCGCCGCGACGGGGGAACGCGGCGGGGCCTGACCCACGCGTGCCCCGTCGCCGACGGTTCATGCACCTCCCCGGAGAAGTTTTTCGCCGACCACCCGCACGGGCGGTCGGCTTCTTCCGGCCCGCTCCGTGGTCGTCGTTCGGGTCGGCTCGGGAGCGGACGCGCTTGCCCGGCGTCCCGGGGCGTCGCCGGAGGGGCGGCGTTTCGCGGGCCCCGGCGGGCGGCGTGCCGGGGCCTCGCGGGCGGGCGGTGTTCCGGGGCGCGCGAGGCGTTCGTCGCCGGCCTGGCCTCGCTGGCGCAGGTGCGCGAACTGGCCGGGCATGTCGCCGACGCGCATCCCGAGCTCGACGTGCTGGTCAACAACGCGGGCGTGGTGTCCGGGACGCCCGGTGCGGGCCGTGAGCTGAGCGCCGACGGGCACGAGTTGCGGCTGGCGGTGACCGGCCGGGCGGGTGGTGTTCCGGGCTTCGCTGGACGCGTGGCGTTTCCGGCCTCGCTGGACGGGCGGTGTTCGGGCCCCGGTGGACGGGTGGCGTTCCCGGCCTCGCTGGACGGGCGGTGTTCGGGCCCCGGCGAACGGGTGGCGTTTCCGGCCTCGCCGGGCGGGCGGTGTTCGGTCCCCGGCGGACAGGCGGTGTTCGGGCCCCGGCGGGCGGATGGTGTTCCGGGCCTTGCTGGGCGGGCGGTGTTCGGTCCCCGGCGGACAGGCGGTGTTCCGGGCCTCGCCGGGCGCGCGGTATCCCGTGCCCCGGCGGACAGGCGGCGTTCCCGGCCTCGCTGGGCGCGCGGTGTTTCGGGCCTCGCTGGACGGGTGGCGCTCCCCGGCCTCGCTGGGCGGGCGGTGTTCGGGCCCCGGCGGACGGGTGGCGTTTCCGGCCTCGCCGGGCGCGCGGTGTTCGGTCCCCGGCGAACAGGCGGTGTTCCGGGCCTC
>NZ_MUKA01000411.1 GCF_002150735.1 Streptomyces africanus | reverse complement strand
AGCTGCGGGCATTCGTGCCGCCCTAAGCGGCACGAATGCCCGCAGCTGAGTCGCTGAGTCGCTGAGTGTCGACATCGCGTCGGCATAAGGGGGTATAGGGCGGGCGTAGCGTAGGTCGTATGACGACGTACGGATCTTTTCCCGGTACGCGGCCGCGGCGTTTGCGGAGCACTCCCGTCATGCGTCGGATGGTCGCCGAGACCCGGTTGCACCCTGCCGATCTCATCCTTCCGGCCTTCGTGCGGGAGGGCGTCAGCGAGCCGGTGCCGATCGCGGCCATGCCGGGGGTCGTGCAGCACACCCGGGACAGTCTGAAGAAGGCCGCCGCCGAGGCCGTCGCGGCGGGGATCTCCGGGATCATGCTGTTCGGCGTGCCGGAGGAGTCGAAGAAGGACGCCCTCGGGACGCCGGGGACCGACCCGGACGGGATTCTCCAGGTCGCCCTCCGGGACGTGCGGGCCGAGGTCGGTGACGACCTGCTCGTCATGTCCGATCTGTGTCTCGACGAGACCACCGATCACGGGCACTGCGGGGTGCTGGACGCCCAGGGGCGGGTCGACAACGACGCGACCCTGGAGCGGTACGCCGAGATGGCGCAGGTGCAGGCCGATGCCGGTGCCCATGTGGTCGGCCCCAGCGGGATGATGGACGGGCAGATCGGCGTGGTCCGTGACGCCCTCGACCAGATCGGGCGGGAGGATGTCGCCATCCTCGCCTACACCGTGAAGTACGCCTCCGCGTTCTACGGGCCGTTCCGGGAGGCCGTCGGCTCCTCCTTGCGGGGGGACCGGAAGACCTATCAGCAGGACCCGGCGAACGTGCGTGAGTCCCTGCGCGAGCTCGCCCTCGACCTGGAGGAGGGCGCCGACATGGTGATGGTCAAGCCCGCCGGGCCCTACCTGGACATCCTCGCCCGGGTCGCGGACGCCGTGGACGTGCCGGTCGCCGCCTACCAGATCTCCGGCGAGTACTCGATGATCGAGGCCGCCGCCGAGAAGGGCTGGATCGACCGCGATCGCGCGATCATGGAGAGCCTCACCGGTATCCGGCGGGCGGGTGCCCGGAACATCCTCACCTACTGGGCCACCGAAGTGGCCCAGCGGCTCAAGGTTCAGTAGGACAGGGCCTCGTCCCTGTCCCCCAGCCAGTACGTGGCGCTCAGCGAGCTGTCGTAGTACACGCCCTCGGCGGGCAGCGACGGGATCGCCGAGGGGCCGCCGCTGCTGTTCGGCGTGGGGCCCTGGAAGCCGACCGTGAGCTTGTGGCCGGTGGTGCCGCCGGTGCCGCTGCCGTCGGCCGCCGACAGCAGCACGCCCGCGTAGCCGGACTCGCCGGGGGCCAGGGTCGTCACCGCCTGCGGCTTGGACTCCTCCATCGGCTGCGGGGCCCACTGCATCTCGTCGAAGCGCAGCACCGGGTAGTAGGTGAGGTCGCACGTCTTCGAGCCGGTGTTCGTGACCGTGATCAGCATGTGGTTGATGGGGCGGCGGACCGGCTTGGCCGTGACGGTGGTGTTGGTGCCGTTGCAGGAGATCCGGGCGGCGGGGGTGGCGGCGGCCGTCCCGGGCTTCGTGCCCTTCGCGTTCGTGCCCTTGCCGGCAGTCGTGGTGCTCGCCTTGTCGGCGGCCGTGTTGCCTGCCGTGGTGCTCGCCTTGTCGGCGGCCGCCTTCGTGGGCGCGGTGGTCGCGGTCGCCGTCGCCGTCAGATGCGGCGTGGCCGCGCCCTCGTCCTGGGTGCCCG
>NZ_MUKA01000410.1 GCF_002150735.1 Streptomyces africanus | reverse complement strand
GCCCGCGCACAGCAGCAGCGAGACGGGCGTGCTGCCGCCCCCGTACGAGGCGAGGAGGCTGCCGGCGATGAGCGGGGAGAAGCCGGCGCCGACCAGGGTGGCCGCCTGGTAGCCGAGGGAGGCGCCGGTGTAACGGACACGGGTGCCGAACATCTCGGTGAGCAGGGCGCCGAGCGGCCCGTACATCGTGGACTGGGCGACGCCGTGACCGAGGGCGAGGGCGAGGATCAGCAGTCCGGGCGAGCCGGAGTCGACCAGCGCCAGCACGGGGAAGGCAAGGGCGGCGGAGGCGACCGCTCCGGCGAGCACGACGGGCCGGCGGCCGACCCGGTCCGACAGCGCGGACGCGGCGGGCAGGACGACGAGGGCCACGCAGGAGGCGACGGTCACCGCGGTCAGCACCTGCGGGCGGGTGTACCCCTCGTCGACGGCGTAGGAGATCATGAAGCTCGTCAGCAGCGACTGGGCGGTGAACGCGCCGATGCCGACGCACGCGGCCAGCAGTACGGGCTTCGGGCGGCGCAGCACCTCCACGA
>NZ_MUKA01000409.1 GCF_002150735.1 Streptomyces africanus | reverse complement strand
CCGCGGACATGTCCGCGGTGAAGCGGGGGCCCGCGCAGTTGTCGCAGCGACCGCAGGGCTTGGCGGCCTCGTCGTCCAGCTGACGCTGCAAGAACTCCATCCGGCAGTCCGTCGTCGACGCGTACTCGCGCATCGCCTGCTGCTCGGCCTTGCGCTGCCGCGCCACCCACGCGTACCGCTCGGCGTCGTACGTCCAGGGCTGCCCGGTCGCGATCCAGCCTCCCTTCACCCGCTTGACCGCCCCGTCCACGTCGAGGACCTTGAGCATGGACTCCAGGCGGGAGCGGCGCAGCTCCACCAGGGGCTCCAGGGCGGGCAGTGAGAGGGGCTTCTCCGCGTGCGCGAGGATGTCGAGCGTGCGGCGCACCAGCTCTTCCGAGGGGAAGGCGAGCGACGCGAAGTACTCCCAGATCGCCTCGTCCTCCTTCCCGGGGAGCAGGAGCACCTCGGCGTGCTCCACGCCGCGTCCCGCACGGCCCACCTGCTGGTAGTAGGCGATGGGGGAGGAGGGCGAACCGAGGTGCACCACGAAGCCCAGATCAGGCTTGTCGAAGCCCATGCCGAGCGCCGAGGTGGCGACCAGCGCCTTCACCTTGTTGGCGAGCAGATCCTCCTCGGCCTGCTGACGGTCGGCGTTCTCCGTCTTGCCCGTGTACGAGGTGACCGTGTGCCCGCGCTGCCGGAGGAAGGCAGTGACCTCCTCGGCCGCGGCCACGGTGAGTGTGTAGATGATCCCGGAACCCGGCAGTTCGTCGAGGTGTTCGGCGAGCCAGGCCATCCGGTGCGCGGCGTCCGACAGCCGGAGCACGCTCAGACTCAGGCTGTCCCGGTCCAGCGGGCCCCGCAGCACGAGGGCGTCGGAGCTGCCGCCCGTGCCGAGCTGTTCCGCGACGTCGGCCGTCACCCGCGCGTTGGCGGTGGCGGTGGTCGCGAGCACCGGCACACCGGGCGGGAGGTCGGCGAGCATCGTGCGCAGCCGGCGGTAGTCCGGCCGGAAGTCGTGGCCCCAGTCGGAGATGCAGTGCGCCTCGTCCACCACCAGCAGCCCGGTGGCGGCCGCGAGCCGGGGCAGCACCTGGTCCCGGAAGTCCGGGTTGTTCAACCGCTCGGGACTCACCAGCAGGACGTCGACCTCACCCGCGGCGATCTCGTCCTGAACGGCATCCCACTCCTCGGTGTTGGAGGAGTTGATGGTCCGGGCGTGGATACCGGCCCGGGCCGCCGCCTCGACCTGGTTCCGCATGAGCGCGAGCAGCGGGGACACGATCACGGTCGGACCGCTGCCCTGGGCCCGCAGCAGCGAGGTCGCCACGAAGTAGACCGCGGACTTGCCCCAGCCCGTGCGCTGGACGACCAGGGCGCGGCGTCTGTCGGCGACCAGTGCCTCGATCGCCCGCCACTGGTCCTCCCGCAGCCGGGCCGTCCCCGAGACGTCCCCGACGAGACGGGCGAGGACCGTGTCGGCCGCCGCCCGGAGATCCGCGTTGCTCGTGTGCTCCATGCGTTCCATACAACAGGACGGCACTGACAGCGCGAGCGGTGGACGAGGTGATGCGGCACCTCGCCGTTCCGGTGACGTGTCCCTGATCGGAGTTATCCACAGGGTCAAGCGGAGCTCCGGATTCCGCGAGATCGTCTCCACATGACGAACCACAGCGAAGCGACTGGATCCTCTGAAAACGGCGACATCACAGGATCCGACGCGCACGGCAAGCACAAGGACGGCGGACCGCAAAAGGGGGCGAGCGAGGGGGCCGGGCCGCACGCCCCGAGCCCCGCATACGACGGACATGGCGGCGAGCACCAGGTCACCCTGCGCACCCCGGCCGAACTGGCCGACGCCCTGCCGTATCTGCTCGGGTACCGCCCGGAGGACAGCATCGTCCTGGTCGCCCTGCACGACAGGGACGGACGCGGCCGGTTCGGGGGCCGGGCCCGCCTCGGCATCCCCGCGAACGCGGACGACTGGCCGTCGGCGGCCCGGCAGCTGGCCCACGGACTGGTGACAGGCAGCGAGCGCCGAGGGGCCCGCCCCGATTCGATGGTCGCCTTCCTCTGCCAGGAACCGGAGAAGGGCGAGTCCGGCCGACAGGTCATGGAGCGGCTGAGGCCGCTGGCGCACAGGCTGCGCGTGGAGTGCGGTTCCCTGGACGTGACGGTCGTCGAGGCACTGTGCATCTCCGACGGCCGGTACTGGTCGTTCTGCTGTGACAACGCGGTGTGCTGCCCGCCCGAGGGCGCCCCCATGGGCCTGCCCGGCACATCGGTGCTGGCGGCCGCTGCCACCTACGCGGGCATCCAGGTGCGCGGCACGCTGCGGGAGCTGCGGGCCCGGCTGCTCCCCTGGGAGAACGCCGCCGCTCTCGAGCAGGAGAGCGCCCTGGACAGCGCGAGCCTGGCACTGGTCCCGAGGATCCTGGACGACGCCGGCCGCGCCGACGTGGCCGACGAGACACTGCGACTGGCCGGGCGGATCCTGGACCGCTTCGCCGGGGCACAGCCCGTCTCCGGCATGCTCCTGGCGGATCTCCGCGACGACGAACTTCTCGCCCACGACGAGGCGGCCCGGCTGATCCTCGGCCTCCAGGACCGCGCGACCCGTGACCGCGCAGCCGAATGGATGGAGGGCGACGAGGCCGGACTCGCCCTGCGCCTGTGGCGGTCGCTGGCCCGCCGCTGCGTAGGACCCTACGGCGAGCACGCCGCGGCGCCGCTCACTCTCGCCGGATGGGTCGCATGGTCCACGGGTGACGAACTGGAGGCCCGGGAAGCCCTCGCCATGGCTCTGGGCGCGGACCCCGACTATCTCTTCGCCCGTCTCCTGCACCAGGCCTGCAACGAAGGCCTCGACCCGGAGTCGATCCGCAGCTGCCTGCGCGCGGAGCGCGACGGCCGTGGGCGCTCAGGAGCCGCCGACTCTGCCACCCGGTCCGACGGCATGGATGCTCGGGCCGAAAACGGCATGGATGCTCCGGCCGCTGGCTTGCAAGCTCGGGCCGAAAACGGCATGGGTGCTCGGGCCGACGGCATGGCTTCCGGGGCAGACGGCTCCCGGGCTCGGGCCGAGGAGTGTGGCGACCGGGCGGACGACTTGCCCGGACAGGCGGTCGGCTCCGACCCGCAGGACGACGCCTCCCCGGCTCGGTCCGCCGCCGACGAGGTCGCCGCAGGGGCAGCCATGTCCGAGTGCGTGCCGGAGCCTGCAGTCGCGTCCACGGCGGTGCCCTCACGTCGTCGACGCCGTGTCCGTTCCACCGGTGCTGCCGGTGAGGGCGCCGGCATCGCCCCGGGTGGTGTCCGCAGGGGAGACCGCGTCCCCGGCACCCGGGCGCCCCGTCGGCGTACTCCGGCAGGTCCTACGCGTCCGGGCGGTGCCGCAGGCGCCGGCACGCGCACCGGGCGGGCGACCGCGGGCACGGCACGGTCCGGCAGCGGACGCACGAGCGGCACGCGTGCGCGCACGCCGGGCAAGACGGCCATGCCGCGTGCGGACATCGGCCAGGAAGGCGCGCAGTCCGGCCAGGGCACGGAGGGGGAGGAGTGAGGGTCCCCCTGGCGGCCGCGACGCGCGCGGGGCGGAGGCACGGGCGTGACCCGAAGGAGGTTCACGCCGTTCACCTGAGTGGCGGAACGCCTGGACGGGCCGTGACGCCGTACCGCCCCTGCCCCGCCGGAACCCTCCGGCACCGGCGCCTGACTCGGTCGAGGCGCACAGAGCGCAGAGGAAGCCTCTCCATGCATCAGCCGACTCCGCCCTCCGCCGTCGATGACCGCCACGCCCCGGGCGTTCAGCCGCCACCTCGTGGGTCTGGCCCCGCCCTGCCGGGTGCAGGCGCTCCACGGTCGGGGGCTGAGAGCGCCCCTCCGCGGCCGGCGGCACGCGTCGACGGATTCGGGCCCAGGTTCCCCGGAGGCGCCGCACCGGCCTCGCTGCCCACCGGTCCCGACGCATCCCCGCCCTCGACACCGGGCCCCGGCCGTTCGTCGCCCCACGGGGCGGGCCAGAACCGCCGCCCGGATTCCGCGTCGGGGTACGGCTCGCCGTCACCGCCCTTGGCTCTGAGCCGGGGCCCGTCGTCCTCCGCAGGGCAGCCCGCCGTGCCTCCCAGGGGTGCCACGATCCCCGGACTGCGCTGGTCCGCCGACCTGCCGCCGGCCCACACCATGCTGATCTGTGTCGCGCTTCCCGGTCTGGCCATCTCGACGGAGGAAGGGCAGATGACCGGCCGGGGACTGGAAGGGTTCTATCGCGCCGGCCGGCGGGTGCTCTCCCGGTGCGAGGTCCGCGTCGCCGGGCGGGAACCGCTCGCCGTGCAGGCCCGCATGGCCGCGGCTGACCGTGCCAGGTTCGTGGGCACACTCCGCACGTCGCCGCAGTCGGGCCCGGATCCGGACGTGATCGTGGAACGCAATCGTCTCGCGGACGGCACGGAGCGGATCACCCTGCACAGCGCGGCTCCCCGTCCGCTGCGTCTGCCGGTCGAGGTGTCGCTGGGCACGGACCTGGCCGACCTGGGGGCGATCGCCTCGGGCCGCGCCGGCCCCGAACTTACCGCCAGCGTCCACGACTCCGGCCTGCGCTGGTCCTGCGCCACCGGCAACGCGTCCGTCACGGCCGCACCGCCTCCCTCGGACGCCCTGGCCTCAGCCGGACTGCTGCGGTGGGAGCTCGACCTGCCGCCGGGCGGCAGCACAAGCGTGGAGCTGCGGGTGCGGCCCGACGGCGCCGGCCCCCTCCGAGCCGTGGGCCGCGTGGCGACCAGCCCCCTGGCCGCCGCGCGAGCGGAAGGCGACGACCCGAGAGTCCCCGCACTCCTGAGGGCGAGCATCGAGGACCTCCAGGCCCTCCTGCTGCGTGATTCCGCGTACCCCGCCGACACGCACCTCGCGGCAGGGGCACCCTGGCGCTGCGGTCTGGCCCCCGCCGAGGCGCTCGTGGCCGCCCGGATGGCCCTGCCGCTCGGTACGGGCCTGGCAGCGGGGACGCTGCGGATCCTCGCCCGTACCCAACTCACCGGTCCGGGACCACAGTCCGGGATGATCCCCGGCCCGAGACGGGACGCGGGCCCGCACCTTCCGCCGCAGTGCACCGGTACGGAGGCCACGCTGCTCTTCCCCGTGCTGCTCGCCGAGGCTCGCCGCTGGGGTCTCGGCGAGCAGGAGACGGAGGAACTGCTGCCCGCCGCCGAGCGTTGTCTGACCTGGCTGCGAGCCACCGTGGGAGATGACACGTACCTGAGCGACCCGCATCCGGGCGGGCCCGTCCGCTGCGAGACACAGGCCCACGCCCATCGTGCCGCGCTCCTCGGCGCCGACCTGCTCGACGCCTGCGGCCGCACGGACGGACCGGCACTCCGGCAGTGGGCGCTGGCCCTACGGACCGCCTTCCGCGGGGACTTCTGGGTCGACGACCGCGGGGGCGGCCGGCCCGCGGCAGCCCGTGCCCCGGACGGCAGGCCGGTGCCTCACCTGGGCGCGGCCGCCGTCCACCTCCTCGACACCGGCCTGCTGGGCGAGGGCGCCTTGGCACCAGGTCTGCTCGACAAGGTGCAGACCGAGAACCTCGCCCGGCTGCTCGGCAGCCCAGTCATGGACTCGGGCTGGGGCCTGCGCGGACTGGGCGCCAAGGAACCGGGGTTCAATCCGTTCGGTCATCGCGCCGGGGCCGTGCGCGTCCAGGAGACCGCACTCGCCGTCGCGGGTCTGGCCGCCGCCGGATACGAGAAGGAGGCGACCTCGCTGCTGCGAGGCGTGCTCGCGGCCGCCGAGACCTTCGCCCACCGGCTGCCCGACATGTACGCGGGGGAACAGCGCACCGACGGGAGCGCCCCCCTCCCGCACCCGGCGGCCTGCCGCCCCGCGGCCACATCGGCGGCCGCCGGAGTGCTGCTGCTGACCACGCTCGTCGGCATCCGCCCCGACGCCCCGGCCGGCACCGTCACCCTGCGCCCGATGCGCAGCGCGCCCCTGGGTGAGATCGGCTTCACGGCCCTGCGGATCGCGGGCGCCCCGTTCTCCGCGCGGGTCAGCCGGCTCGGCCTCGCCATGGTCGAGGAAGCGGCCGACGGACTTCAACTGGGGGTGTGACCTGGTACGACGTTCAATCGACCGACCGCCGGGGTTCAAGTGAAGTCCATTTCCGACCGAAGTGGATCAGTCGCCGGTGCGACCGGCGAAGGGAGTGTTTATCGTCAGGCAGACGACTATGATCGCCGCATGCCCTACGACCCGTCAGCGTTTCCGCCCTTCGCCGTCACCGTGGACCTGGTCGTGCTGACCGTTCGCCGCCATGCCCTGTGTGCGCTGGCGGTACGCAGGGGGGAACCGCCGTTCCAGGGGCGTTGGGCGCTCCCCGGCGGCTTCGTGAGGGCCGACGAGGACCTGGCGCAGGCCGCGGCGCGTGAGCTGGCCGAGGAGACCGGCCTGCGCGTCCACGATCCGTCCGTCCCCGCCCAGGACAACGGGGCGCACCTGGAACAGCTCGCCACCTACGGCGACCCCAAGCGGGACCCCAGGATGCGGGTCGTCAGTGTCGCCCACCTCGCGCTCGCTCCCGACCTGCCCGCGCCCAGGGCCGGCGGCGACGCCAGCAACGCGCGCTGGGCCCCGGTGGAGGAACTGCTGCGGCAGGGCGGTTACGGGCGTGACGCCGAACCGGTCGCGCCGCTCGCGTTCGACCACGCACAGATCCTTTCGGACGGAGTGGAACGGGCCCGCTCCAAGATCGAGTACTCGTCGCTGGCCACGGCCTTCTGCCCGCCCGAGTTCACCGTCGGCGAGCTGCGCCGTGTCTACGAGGCGGTGTGGGGCGTGGCGCTCGACCCGCGCAACTTCCACCGCAAGGTCACCGGCACACCGGGCTTCCTCGTCCCCACGGGTGGGACGACCACCCGCCAGGGCGGCCGTCCGGCCCAGCTCTTCCGTGCCGGTGGCGCGACTCTCCTCAACCCCCCGATGCTGCGCCCCGAGGTCTGACGCGGGTCCGGAACGTCACGCGCCCGCTGTCCGGACAAGGATGATTGTCGTGCCCGAGGCAGGCCTCGTGCTGCCCGAAAAAACGGACATAGCGCGCTATCTTGCTGCAGGTGATCCAGGCCTTCGGACTGACCAGCAACGCCCGCAAAGGGCTTCCGCCCGCGGCCGATGACGTCTCCTTCGAGGCGCGAGCGGGCCGCGTCACCGCGCTGCTCGGAGCGCCGGGCGCCGGTAAGACGACAGTTCTCAGACTCATGCTGGAACTCCAACAGGGCCGTGGCATCACCTACTTCCGTGGCCGTCCCCTGCACCGCATCGCCCATCCCTCGCGCGAGGTCGGTGTGCTGCTGGGCGATGTGCCGGGGCACCCCGCCCGCACGGTCCGCGGCCATCTGCGCATGCTGTGCGCCGCGGCGGGAGTCCCGGTCCGGCGTGCCGACGAAGTCCTCGAGGTGGTCGGGCTAGTGAGCCTGCGCGACGAACGCCTCGGCACCCTCTCGCGCGGCATGGACCGCCGCCTGGGCCTGGCCTGCGTCCTCCTGGCCGATCCGCACACGCTCGTTCTCGACGACCCGGCCGATGGTCTGTCCGTCCGCGAGAGCCACTGGCTGCACGGCCTGCTGCGTGCCCACGCCGCCCAGGGCGGCACGGTCCTGTTCACCACGGCCGACCCCAAGGAGGCAGCCCGCACCGCCGACCGCGTCGTCACTCTGGAGCAGGGCAGGCTCGTGGCCGACCAGGACGTCGCGGAGTTCTCGCGCACCCGCCTGCGCCCCCGGGTCGCCGTACGCAGCCCGCACGCGGCACGTCTGGCGGTTCTCGTGGCCAAGCAGGCCCGCACCGCGCGGCGCTCCGTCGAAGTCGTACGAGAAGGCGGCAACCGCCTCTCCGTGTACGGCAGTACCTGCGCCGAGATCGGCGAGACGGCGTTCCGTCACGGCATCGTCGTCCACCAACTGGCCGATGAGATCGGTGACATGGGGCCTGGGGCGGGAGCAACACAGGCAGGTGAACCGCAGATCAGCCGTGACCCGGTACCGGCCACCGCAGGACAGACGGCGGACGGCTCACACAGGGCCGCCCACACAGTGCGAAGGTCGGACGACATGCTCGGGCACGTCGGCTTCCAGCCGGAGGGCGCGGGTGCCAGGCCAGGGCACGTCACAGACGTGCACCGGACGACCGTTGCGCCCCAGACCGCCGACGGCGAGCCGCGTCCCTCCCCCGACGTGCCGAAGCCGGCCTCGGTCACCGCCGAAGCCCTAGCCTCCAGCGGCGAGCCGTGCCCCCCGGCTGAGCCACGACCTGCCGTTGACGCACCGAAGCCGGTCGCCGACGAGCCGCTGTCCTCCGACGGTCCCACACAGCTCGCCGCAGAGCCGCACGAACGCCCGGTCGCCCCGTCGGCCGGCCGCCCGTCCAACGCCGAGGCCCGTCCTGAGGAGATGACGGCACCTCTTGCGTCCCACCGCGCCGGCGCACGCACGGCGCGGTGGGACGCAAGAG
>NZ_MUKA01000408.1 GCF_002150735.1 Streptomyces africanus | reverse complement strand
TGCTGGGGTCGGTGGACGTGGCCCGGGCCGCCGCGTTGTTGATCCCGCTGGCCAGCCCCGCCCGGGCCACGTCCACCGACCCCAGCACGGTCGCCGTCAGCGGCGCCACCAGCGTGACCATGCCCAGCCCGAGCACCATCAGCGCCGGCAGCACATCGGCCACGTACGACGCCCCCGGCCCGACCCGCAGCATCAGCAGCATCCCGGCCGCGCACAGCAGCGGCCCCACGGTCAGCGGGATCCGGGGTCCGATCCGGTCGGCCAGTTCCCCGGAGCGCGCGGACAGCAGCAGCATCAGCACGGTCGTGGGCAGCAGAGCCGTACCGGCCGCGAGGGCCGAGTAGCCCACGACCACCTGGAGCTGGAGGGCGGCGAGGAAGAAGAACCCGCCGAGGGCCGCGTACACGCACAGCGTGACGAGGTTGACCGCCGTGAACTGGCGGGAGGCGAAGATGCCGGTCGGCATCATCGGATCGGGCCGGCGCCGCTCGACGACCACGAACGCCACGGCCGCGACCACCCCCGCCACCGCCGTACCCGCCACCACCAGGCCGCCGCCCGTACCGCCCGCCTCGATCAACGCGTACGTCAGCAGCGCGAGCGCCGACGCGCCCAGCACCGCCCCCAACACGTCGAACCGTCCGTGCGCCTGCTGGTCCCCCGACTCGGGCACATGCCGCAGCGCCACGGGCGCGCACAGCAGGGCCAGCGGAACGTTCAGCAGGAACACCCACCGCCAGCCCGGCCCGTCCACCAGCCAGCCGCCGACGAAGGGCCCGACCGCCGCCCCGACCCCGCCGAAGCCGGACCACAGGCCCACCGCGCGGCCCCGGTCGTCGGGGTGGAAGGACGCCTGGATCAGCGCCAGCGACCCCGGCGTGAGCAGGGCGCCGCCCACCCCTTGCAGGGCACGCGCGGCGATCAGCACCCCGGTGTTCGGCGCGATCCCGCACAGCAGGGACGCCGCCGCGAACCACACCACGCCGATGACGAACACCTTCCGGCGCCCGAACCGGTCGCCGAGCGCCCCGCCCAGCAGGATCAGCCCGGCCAGCGTGACCATGTACGCGTTGACGGTCCACTGCAGGGCCGCCAGGTCCGCGTCGAGGTCTTGGCCGATGCGGGGCAGCGCGATATTGACGACGGTGGAGTCCAGCAGGGCCATGCTGGAGCCGAGGACGGTGGTGAGCAGGATCCACCGGCCCTGGGGCGAGGCGAGCCGCACATCGGGCATGCAGGGAGCATACGGAAGAGCCCGGCACCAGGAGAGGTGCCGGGCTCGATCGCGTGGAACGGACCGGACTTACTTGATCTTCGTGCCGGTGGAGCGGAGGTGGCCGCAGGCCTCGACGACGCGCTGGGACATGGAGGCCTCGGCGAGCTTGCCCCAGGTGCGCGGGTCGTAGGTCTTCTTGTTGCCGACCTCGCCGTCGACCTTCAGGACGCCGTCGTAGTTGCGGAACATGTGGTCCGCGACCGGACGCGTGAAGGCGTACTGGGTGTCGGTGTCGATGTTCATCTTGACCACGCCGTTCTCCAGCGCGGTGCGGATCTCCTCCTCCGTGGAGCCGGAGCCGCCGTGGAAGACGAAGTCGAACGGGGAGCCCTTGCCGAACTTCGCGGCGACGCCCTCGTTCAGCTCCTTCAGCAGGTCGGGGCGCAGGACGACGTTGCCCGGCTTGTACACGCCGTGCACGTTGCCGAAGGACGCGGCGAGCAGGTAGCGGCCCTTCTCGCCCAGGCCCAGGGCCTCGGCGGTGCGGATCGCGTCGTCGACCGTGGTGTAGAGGGAGTCGTTGATCTCGTGCGAGACGCCGTCCTCCTCGCCACCGGTCGGGGTGATCTCCACCTCGAGGATGATCTTCGCGGCGCGGGCCTGCTCCAGCAGCTCCTGCGCGATGGAGAGGTTGTCGGCGAGGGTCTCGGCGGAGCCGTCCCACATGTGCGACTGGAACAGCGGGTTCAGTCCGGCCTCGACGCGCTTCTTGGACAGCGCCAGCAGCGGACGTACGTACCCGTCGAGCTTGTCCTTCGGGCAGTGGTCCGTGTGCAGCGCGATGTTCACCGGGTACTTCTCGGCGACGATGTGCGCGAACTCGGCCAGGGCGACCGCGCCGGTCACCATGTCCTTGCTGTACTGGCCGCCCAGGAACTCGGCGCCACCCGTGGAGATCTGGACGATGCCGTCGCTCTCCGCCTCGGCGAAACCGCGCAGTGCCGCGTGCAGGGTCTGGGTGGAGGTCACGTTGATGGCCGGGTAGGCGAACTTTCCTGCCTTCGCCCGGTCCAGCATCTCGTTGTAGACCTCGGGAGTTGCGATGGGCATGCGTCCGCTCCTTGTATCTGCGGGTTGGCGTACTGCGTTGTCGGCCCTGACCTAGACCTTGGGGTGCGACGTCATCGTCGGCCCCATCTTTCCAGACTTGGCCGGAAGGTCCAGGCCACCGTCCACGCCCTGGTCAGTCCAGGCCCAGCTCGTCCTTCGAGAACGCGAAGAGGTACGGCACCCCGGCGCCCTCCTGGATCTTCTCCGCGGCGCCGGTCGCCCGGTCGACGATGGTCGCGACGGCGACGACCTCGGCCCCGGCCTCGCGCACGGCCTCGACGGCGGTGAGCGGGGAGCCGCCGGTGGTGGAGGTGTCCTCGACGACCAGCACACGGCGGCCCGCGATGTCCGGGCCCTCGACGCGCCGCTGCAGGCCGTGCGCCTTGGCGGCCTTCCGTACGACGAAGGCGTCCAGGCGCTTGCCGCGCGCGGCGGCGGCGTGCAGCATCGCGGCGGCCACCGGGTCGGCGCCCATGGTGAGCCCGCCCACCGCGTCGAACTCCAGCTCGGCGGTCAGGTCGAGCAGCACCTGCCCGACCAGCGGCGCGGCCTCGCCGTCGAGGGTGATGCGCCGGAGATCGACGTAGTAGTCGGCCTCCAGACCCGACGACAGGGTCACCTTGCCGTGCACCACGGCCTTGTCCTTGATCTGCTGCAGCAGCGCGCCGCGTGTGTCCGTCATGGCGCCCAGCTTAGAGGCGGCGCCAGCTCCAGGTCGTGGTGGCCTCCAGCGGCTCCAGGGGCGTGACCAGGTGCGGCGCGGTGTTGAGCCCGTTGGGCGGCCCGGTCTGCGGCTCCACGCACACGGCGGCCTCCTGCTCGTCGTAGACGACGACCCACTCCTCGGGGCTGGTGACCTTCAGCTCCAGCTGCCCGGGCCAGGTGAGGGTCACGTCGACGCCGCCGGGCATCCCGAAGCAGTCGTCCCAGGGGCCGGGCTTCGGCTCGACGCGGTTGCCGGTGGGCAGGTGGTCGTCGCCGCGCTCCTCCTGCCACGCCGGGTCGAAGTCGATGGCCACGTCCTCGCCGCCGAGGTTCCGGTTGAACCACGGGTGCCAGCCGATCTGCGCCGGGAACGACGACTCGTACGTCTCCACGGACATGGTCAGCGTCAGCGCGTCCTCGGTGAGGGCGACGATCTGGGTGATGCGGCCCGGGTGGGGCCAGGGGTCGACGAGCTCGTAGGTGAGGACGGCCTCGGCCGTGCTCGTGCGGGCGGTGCGCCAGGCGCCGTCGCGGGCGGTGCCGTGGATGGCGTTCGGCGGGGCGTTGAGGGGCATCTGCCGTACGGCGGCGCCGTCCAGGAACCGCCCGTCCCGGATGCGTCCGCACCAGGGCACCATCGGGAAACAGCCGAACCGCTGCCCCTGCCGGAGCAGCTCCACGCCGCCGATCCGCAGCCCTCCGACCCGGCCGCCGTTGCCCGGCTGCACGGTCACCTCCGCGTCGCCCGCGGTCAGCGTGATGTCTTCGTCACTCACGGGACGACCCTACTGGGGTGATCAAGAGGGCCTCGTGCGGTGCGGGGCGTTTTCAGCGGCGTCGGCGCAGGGCCCGGACCGCCACGACGGCCGATGCCAGCGCGAGCGCCGCGGCGGGGGCCGCCCAGCGCAGCGGGGCGGAGGGCATCACGGTCTGCGGCGCGGGCACCGGCGCGTACCGCCCGCGCGGCGGCGCGTGATCGACCTCCTCGGCACTCCGCCCGATCATCGTCCGCCGCGCATGCGCCGCCTCGGCGATGTCCTCGTCGTCCTCGTCGTCCTCGTCGTCCTC
>NZ_MUKA01000407.1 GCF_002150735.1 Streptomyces africanus | reverse complement strand
CCGCACGACCTGCTCGCCGAGACCGTGGCGCAGATCCGCCCGCTGGACGCCAAGGCGCTCGGCGAGGCGTGGGAGCGCCAGAAGCGTATGACCAAGCCGGCCGGTGCGCTGGGCATGCTGGAGATCATCTCCGCGCAGCTGTCCGGCCTGTCCCGCCAGTGCCCGCCGCCCATCCCCGAGCCCGCCGCCGTCGCGATCTTCGCCGGTGACCACGGCGTGCACGCGCAGGGGGTCACCCCCTGGCCGCAGGAGGTCACGGCCCAGATGGTGGCCAACTTCCTCGGCGGCGGCGCCGTCTGCAACGCCTTCGCCACCCAGGTGGGCGCCGAGGTCTGCATCGTCGACGTGGGTGTCGCCGCCGACCTCCCGGCCACCCCCGGCCTGCTGCCCCGCAAGATCCGGGCCGGCACGTCCGACATGACCACCGGCCCCGCGATGACCCGCGAGGAGGCCAGGCAGGCCATCGAGGTCGGCATCGAGACGGCCCGCGATCTGGTCGCCGCCGGCAACAAGGCCCTGCTCACCGGGGAGATGGGCATCGCGAACACGACCGCGTCCGCCGCCCTGATCTCCGTCTTCACCGGTGCGGACCCGGCCGAGGTGACGGGCCGGGGCACCGGCATCAACGACGAGACCCTCACCCGCAAGACCGAGGTCGTCCGCCGCGCCCTCGAACTCCACCAGCCGGACCCGGCCGACCCGGTCGGCGTGCTCGCCGCGATCGGCGGCTTCGAACACGCCGCCATCGTCGGCCTCCTCCTCGGCGGCGCGTCCCTGCGCACGCCGGTGATCCTGGACGGCGTCAGCGCCGGCGCCGCCGCCCTGGTGGCCCGCGCCATCGCCCCGGAGGTCCTGGCGGCCTGCATCGCCGGCCACCGCAGTGCCGAGCCCGGCCATGTGGCCGCCCTGAACAAGCTCGGCCTGCGCCCCCTGGTCGACCTCGACCTCCGCCTCGGCGAGGGCACGGGCGCCCTCCTGGCCCTCCCCCTGGTCCAGAGCACGGCCAGAGCGATGCACGAGGTGGCGACGTTCGACTCGGCAGGAGTGACGGAGAAGTAGGGGACGGGCGCGCAGCGGGGCAGCGCCCCCCGGGCCCTTGTCCGACGTGGCGTGGTGGTGGGCAGTCGTTCCGCTGGGGCGGAACGGGTGGGCACCACCACCCACTGCCCGCGCCGGCCCACGACGCCCAGCCACCGGACACCTGTGCCCCCACCACGACCCGCACCTTAAAATCCGCACGTCAGGGCATCGAACCCGCCGCAACAGGAGCCGCACCCCATGGCCGAACACCCCGCCTACCCCGTAGGCCTCCGCCTCACCGGCCGCCGCGTGGTCGTCCTCGGCGGCGGCCAGGTCGCCCAGCGCCGCCTCCCGGCCCTGATCGCTGCGGGCGCGGCCGTCCACCTGGTGTCCCCCGAGGTCACCGCCTCCGTGGAAGCCATGGCGGACGCCGGCGAGATCACCTGGCACCGGCGCCCCTACGAGGAGGGCGACCTCGCCGACGCCTGGTACGCCCTGATCGCCACCGGCGACACGGAAGCGAACGCAAGGGCCTCCGCCGAGGCGGAACGCCGCCGGGTCTGGTGCGTCCGCTCCGACGACGCCGACGAGGCGACGGCCTGGACCCCGGCCACCGGCCACAGCGAGGGCGTCACGGTCGCCGTCCTGACCACGGACGCCCGGGGCCGCGACCCCCGCCACACCGCCGCCATCCGCGACGCGGTCGTCGAGGGCCTGCGCGACGGCACGCTCGTCGCCCCGCACCACCGCACCCGCACACCCGGAGTCGCCCTGGTCGGCGGCGGCCCCGGCGACCCGGACCTGATCACCGTGCGCGGCCGGCGCCTGCTCGCCGAGGCGGACGTCGTCATCGCGGACCGCCTCGGCCCCCGCGACCTCCTCGCCGAACTCCCGCCCCACGTCGAGGTGATCGACGCCGCGAAGATCCCTTACGGTCGCTTCATGGCCCAGGAGGCCATCAACAACGCGCTGATCGAGCACGCGAAGCAGGGCAAGTCGGTGGTCCGCCTGAAGGGTGGCGACCCGTACGTCTTCGGCCGCGGCATGGAGGAACTCCAGGCGCTCGCCGAGGTCGGCATCCCCTGCACGGTCGTCCCCGGGATCTCCAGCTCGATCTCGGTCCCGAGCGCGGCCGGTATCCCGGTCACCCACCGCGGCGTCGCCCATGAGTTCACCGTGGTCAGCGGCCATGTCGCGCCGGACGACGAGCGCTCCCTGGTCGACTGGCCGTCGCTGGCCAGACTGACGGGCACGCTGGTGATCCTCATGGGCGTCGACAAGATCGGCAAGATCGCGGAGACGCTCGTCGCGCACGGAAAGCCGGCCGACACCCCCGTCGCCCTCGTCCAGGAGGGCACGACGGCGGCTCAGCGCCGGGTCGACGCCACCCTCGCGACGGTCGCGGAGACGGTCCGCACCGAGGACGTGAAGCCCCCCGCGGTCATCGTCATCGGCGAGGTCGTGAAGGTCGGCCCGACGGCCGCCGCGCCCCGCGAGTAACCCGGGGTAACCCAACCGTCCCAAGCCGTTGGCACCGCACCCAGGACAAGGCAGTATCACCCTGTGGCCGATCTCATCACCGTCGAGGATCCCGACGACCCGCGCCTGCGCGACTACACCGGCCTGACCGACGTGGAGTTGCGCCGCAAGCGCGAACCCGCCGAGGGCCTCTTCATCGCGGAGGGCGAGAAGGTCATCAGAAGGGCCAAGGAAGCGGGCTACGAGATGCGGTCCATGCTGCTCTCGGCCAAGTGGGTCGACGTCATGCGCGACGTCATCGACGAGCTCCCCGCCCCGGTCTACGCGGTCAGCCCGGAGCTCGCCGAGCAGGTCACCGGCTACCACGTGCACCGTGGCGCGCTCGCCTCCATGCAGCGCAAGCCCCTGCCCACGGCCGCCGACCTCCTCCAGACCGCCCGCCGCGTCGTGATCATGGAGTCGGTCAACGACCACACCAACATGGGCGCGATCTTCCGCTCCGCCGCCGCCCTGGGCATGGACGCGGTCCTGCTCTCCCCGGACTGCGCCGACCCGCTCTACCGCCGCAGCGTGAAGGTCTCCATGGGCGCGGTCTTCTCCGTGCCGTACGCGCGTCTGGACACCTGGCCCAAGGGCCTGGAGTCGGTCCGCGAGGCAGGCTTCACGCTGCTCGCCCTCACCCCGGACGAGAAGGCCCGGTCCCTCGACGAGGCCGCCCCGCACACCATGGACCGTGTCGCCCTCATGCTCGGCGCCGAGGGCGACGGCCTGTCCACCCAGGCCCTGGTCGCCGCCGACGAGTGGGTCCGCATTCCCATGTCCCACGGCGTCGACTCCCTCAACGTGGGCGCGGCGGCGGCCGTCGCCTTCTACGCCGTAGCCACCGGCCGCCCGCAGTCCTAGGTTCCGGGGGCCGTCCATGGAACAGCGCCAGGCGATCGTCGCCGTACTGCGGCGCGGGGACCGCGTCCTCGCGATCCGGCGCGGCCCGGGGGTCGCCCGTCCCGGTTACTGGCAGCCGCTGAGCGGCAAACTGGAACCGGGCGAGACCCAGGAGCAGGCGGTCGTCCGGGAGGTCCGCGAGGAGGTCGGCCTCACCGTCGTGCCGCTGGCGAAGGTGTGGGAGTCGGAGACCGACGACCGCCTCTTCCGCCTCCACTGGTGGACCGCCCGCGCGGACACGGGGCAGGTCGTCCCCGACCCCGGCGAGGTCGCCGAGATCCGCTGGGTCACGCCGCGGGAGTTCCTCGCCCTCGACCCGGTGTTCGACGGTGACCGCGAGTTCTTCGAGCGGATCCTGCCGGAGCTGTGACGGCGGACCTCGAGTGATCCAGCCCTACGGTGGGAATGCCTGCGGTTCGTAGCCCCGCTGGACATGCTCCTGCCGGGCCCCGCCCCCGTCGCCGCCGAGTCCCCGCGCCGAGCCCTGGCAGCCCTGCACCAGGGCGATGCCGACCGCCACCAGCAGCGTGACCACGACGAACACGAACAGCCGCTGCCGCAGCAGCCGGGGATTCGCGGGCCGCAGCCCGGTCCCCGTGTTCCTGGACGCCGGACGCCCGGTACCGCTGTGGGGCGCGGGGCGGTTGCCGCTGCCCGACCGCGTCCCGTTGCGCCCGGTGGGCGTCGGCCGTGCTCCGGACCGCGACGGGGCGCCGCCGCGCGAGGCGCCGGAGCCGCGCATCGGAGTCCTGCCGCGGTTCCCGCCACCCGTCGACCGGTTCCCGCCGCCCGCCGGCCGGGCTCCGCCCCG
>NZ_MUKA01000052.1 GCF_002150735.1 Streptomyces africanus | reverse complement strand
GGCGGGCCGCGACGGTTGCGCGCGGGCGGCGACGGCGGTGTCCACCAACCGGCCCAGCACCTCCGGTGAGAACGGCCGGTCCCCGGCCGCGGCCCGCCGGATACCGTCGAGCAGGTCGCCGGGCGACGCGTCCTTGACCAGGAAACCGCACATACCTGCTGCCAGTGCGGGATACAGGTGGTCGTCGTCGTCGAACGTGGTGAGTGCGAGGACCCGGGCCCCGGGCCGGGCCGCCAGGATGGCGGTGGTGGCGCGGATACCGTCCATCCCCGGCATCCGCAGATCCATCAGCACGATGTCGGGCCGCAACTCAGCCGCCAGCGCCTCCGCCTGCGGCCCGCTGGACGCGTCGGCGACGACCTCCAGATCGGACTCCGCACTCAGCATCGCCCGCAACCCCTCCCGCACGACGGGATGGTCGTCGGCCAGGACGATCCGGATCACGGCGTCTCCCTCCTCACGACCGGAAGACGGACGGTCACCACCGTGCCGTCGCCCGGCGCACTGCGCACCTCCGCGGTCCCGCCCACTTCCACGGCCCGGGCCCGCAGCCCCGCCAGACCGTACCCACCCCGGACGGCACCCGGGTCAAAGCCGGGCCCGTCGTCCCGCACGGAAACGGTCAGCATGTCGTCGGCGTACGCCAGCGACACCCGGACCGCCACCGAACTCCCCGCGTGCTTACGGGTGTTGGACAGCGCTTCCTGGCAGGCGCGCAGGGCGACCACCTCGGGCCCGGCGGGCAGCGTACGGACCGGACCCGTCACCTCGAGCGTCGCGTCATGGCGCGCGGCGAGCCGGCTCAGCGCGTCCGGCAGCGAGGCACCGTCCAGGTCGGCCGGCGCGCCCCCGGCGACCAACGCCCGGGCCTCGGCGAGGTTCTGCCGGGCCGTCTCGTCCATCAGCCGCAGATGACGCCGCGCCTCGGGCAGGTCGTGCTCCAGCTCCGCCTCGACCGCCTGAATCAGCATCACCACACTGGTGAACCCCTGCGCGAGCGTGTCGTGGATCTCCCGGGCCAGTCGCTCTCGCTCGGCCAGCGCCCCGTGCGCCTCGGACAGCCGGCCGATCTCGTGCCGGCTCGCGTCCAGCTCCGCGATCAACTCCGCCCGCTCCTGGCTCTGCTCGATGATCCGGATGGTCCAGATCCCGAGCGCCACCGAGAACACCAACGTGACCAGGCAGAACAGCGCGTTGAAGACCACGTCCCGGGCATCCGGGCGCCACAGCAGCGCCCAGCCCGCCACGGGCACGAGATTGATCACGGCCACCGCCACCAGAGCCGACCGCAACCGCAGCGTCATGAAGCACTGCGGGATCAGCGCGAAGGTCAGCACCCGCGTTTCGCCGACGAGGACAGCCGGAGGCAGGAACAGCCCCAGCGCCGCTGCGAGATAGGCGATCGCCTGCCGCTGGTCGGGCGGATCACCCTGGATCAGCCGGCGCCCGGCCAGGACGTACAGCGGGGCCAGCGGGACGAGCAGCGCCACCGCGACCGCGCGCACCGGCACCCCGGGAGACTCCGCTGCGAGCACATAGGCCATGGTGGCCGTCCACACCAGCGCGAAGTACGTGTCCCAGAGCCGGAACGAGCGCTCCCAGTGGTAGGCGCTCGCGGCATCGCTCATCCGGTGCGCCGGTCCTTCCAGCGGAACGTCAGCAGACACAGCACCAATCCTCCGGCGCACCACGCCGCCAGCACCAGGGCCACGCGTCCCATTTCCCAGCTCCCCGCCTGCTCCAGCACCTGCGCCGACTCCGGCAGGAACACCCCGCGCAGGCCCTGGCACATCCACTTCAGCGGGAACAGCGCACCGATGGTCAGCATCCAGTCCGGAATGGTGCCGATGGCGATGTACACCCCGGAGATGAACTGGAGTACCAGGAAGGGCAGCACGACCACGGAACTCGCGCTGTTCGCGGACTTCGGCACCGAGCTGATCGCGATGCCGAGCAGGGCGCAGGCCGTGATACCCAGCACGAAGATCCACGCGAGGTCGAACCAACGGCCCGCGTCGGACGGCAGGTTCACGTCGTACAAGGTCGTGCCGACGAGGAGCAGGATCACCGTCTCCAGCAGACCGGTGAACAGAACAAGCCAGATCTTGCCCAGGAAGTACGCCGTCGGCGGCATCGGCGTGCCCCGCAGCCGGCGCAGCACCTTCTCCTCCCGCTCCACGGCGATCGAGATGCCGAGCGCCTGGAAACTCGTCGACATGATGCCGGCGGCCATCATCGCCGGGACGTAGAGCTGTGAGGCGGTGATGCCCGCGCCCGCCACGTCGTCCCGGAAGATCGACGCGAACAGGAACAGGAAGACGACCGGGAAGGCGAACGTGAACACCACCTGGTCGCGCTGCCGGAAGAACTGCCTGATCTCCAGGCTGCCCCGCCGCAGCCCCAGCCCCCAGGCGCCGGGCAGCCCCCGGGCGCCGACCGCGCCTCGCTCCCGTACGGCGGTCGTGGTCATCGCGCGTCCTCCTGCCGCTGTCCGGTCAGCCGGAGGTAGACGTCCTCCAGCGTGGGCCGGCTCACCGCCAGCCCCGGGATCTCCCCGTCGAAGCGCCGCATGAGCCCGGCGATCGTCCTGGTCGGCGTGGACGTGCGCTCCCTGCGCGGCGCGCCGTCCGGCTCGGTCCACTCGACGAGGGTCTCGGTGCCGTACCGCTCCCGCAACGCGCCGGGCTCGCCCTCGGCGACGATCCGGCCCCTCGCGACGACGGCCAGCCGGTGCGCGAGGGCCTCCGCCTCCTCCAGGTAGTGGGTGGTCAGCAGGATGGTCGTGCCGTCGTCGGCCAGGGCGCGGATCAGCGACCAGAACTGCCGCCGGGCCGCCGGATCGAACCCGGTGGTCGGCTCGTCCAGAAGCAGCAGGTCCGGCCCGCCGATCACGCCGAGCGCCACGTCCAGACGCCGGCGCTGGCCACCCGACAGCGCCTTGATCCGGCTGTCCGCCTTCGCCTCGAGACCGACCAGGCCGATGACTTCCTCCGGGTTCTTCGGCCGTGGGTAGTAGCCCGCGAAGTGCCGCACCGTCTCCCGGACCGTCAACTCCGCGGGCGCCGATTCGTCCTGCCAGACGATTCCGACACGTGAACGCCACGCGCGCGTGCCGGTCGCCGGGTCCGACCCGAGCACGGACACCTCGCCCGCGTCCCGGTCCCGGTTGCCCTGGAGGATCTCCACCGTGGTGCTCTTGCCCGCGCCGTTGGGCCCGAGCAGGCCGAACACCTCGCCCCGGCGGATGGCCAGTTCGATGCCGTCGACGGCGGTCACGTCCCCGTACCGCTTGCGCAGCCCCCGCACCTGGACGGCGAGGTCGTACCCGTGTGCTGTCATGCGACGAGCGTCGGCCGGAACGCACCCCTCAGGGACGACCGCGCGGACATCCTTATGTCCACTGAACGGTGGACAGGCGCCCGCGTGCGGCAGAATGGCACTGCCCGAAGTTGGTCAGGCCTCAAGCGACGGAATCGGCGTGATGAGCAAGACGACAGTCAAGGACGTCTCCATGGAGCCCGAGTCGGAGCGCGCCGAGATCGCGCCTCGCACCGAGGGCGGCAGCCGGGCCCTCGCCCTGCTGCTGGTGATCACCGGCGCGGCCGGGCTGCTCGCCTCGTGGGTCATCACGATCGACAAGTTCAAGATCCTCGAGGCCAAGGTCGCGGGCACGACGTTCACGCCCGGCTGCAGCCTCAACCCCGTCGTCTCCTGCGGCAGCGTCATGGAGAGCAAGCAGGCCGCGGTCTTCGGTTTCCCGAATCCGATGCTCGGCCTCGTCGCCTACGGCATCGTGATCGGCGTCGGCGTGAGCCTGCTCGCCCGCGCCCGCTTCCCGCGCTGGTACTGGCTCACCTTCAACGCCGGCTGCCTGTTCGGCGTCGTCTTCTGCGCCTGGCTGATGTTCCAGTCCCTGTACCGGATCAACGCGCTGTGCCTGTGGTGCTCCCTGGCCTGGGTCGCGACGATCCTCATGTTCTGGTACGTGACGTCGTTCAACATCCGCAAGGGCTTCCTGCCCGCCCCGGCCTGGCTCAGGAGCTTCTTCGGCGAGTTCACCTGGGTCATGCCCGTGCTGCACATCGGCATCATCGGCATGCTGGTCCTGACCCGCTGGTGGGACTTCTGGCTGAGCTAGGGCCCGTGCCCGGAGCACCGGGCCCGGCGGGATTGTCAGTGCCGTGATTTAGGGTTTCTGACGTGGAGCCCGACCTGTTCACCGCAGCAGCAGAAGAACGCCAGGAGAAGGAGCCGTCCAGCAGCCCCCTGGCGGTGCGGATGCGCCCGCGCACCCTCGACGAGGTCGTGGGCCAGCGGCATCTGCTGAAGCCGGGCTCCCCCCTGCGCAGACTGGTCGGCGAGGGCGCCTCCGGCCCGGCCGGCCCCTCCTCGGTGATCCTGTGGGGCCCGCCCGGCACCGGCAAGACCACCCTGGCGTACGTCGTCTCCAAGGCCACCAACGCCCGCTTCGTCGAGCTCTCGGCGATCACCGCGGGCGTCAAGGAGGTCCGCGCGGTCATCGACGGCGCCCGCCGCGCCTCCGGCGGCTTCGGCAAGGAGACCGTCCTCTTCCTCGACGAGATCCACCGCTTCAGCAAGGCCCAGCAGGACTCCCTGCTCCCGGCCGTGGAGAACCGCTGGGTGACACTGATCGCGGCGACGACGGAGAACCCGTACTTCTCCGTGATCTCGCCCCTGCTGTCCCGCTCTCTGCTGCTCACCCTCGAGCCCCTCACGGACGACGACATCAAGGATCTCGTCCAGCGCGCCCTGACCGACGAGCGCGGCCTCAAGGGCGCCGTCGCCCTCCCCGAGGAGACCGAGAGTCACCTCCTGCGCATCGCCGGCGGCGACGCACGCCGCGCCCTGACCGCCCTGGAGGCCGCCGCCGGAGCCGCCCTCGACAAGGGCGAGACGGAGATCGGCCTGACCACCCTGGAGGAGACGGTCGACCGGGCGGCCGTGAAGTACGACCGCGACGGCGACCAGCACTACGACGTGGCCAGCGCCCTGATCAAGTCCATCCGCGGCTCCGACGTCGACGCCGCCCTGCACTACCTGGCCCGGATGATCGAGGCCGGCGAGGACCCCCGCTTCATCGCCCGCCGCCTGATGATCTCCGCCAGCGAGGACATCGGCCTGGCGGACCCGACCGCTCTGCAGACGGCGGTCGCCGCCGCCCAGGCCGTCGCCATGATCGGCTTCCCGGAGGCCGCCCTCACCCTCAGCCACGCCACCATCGCCCTGGCCCTGGCCCCCAAGTCCAACGCCGCGACCACCGCGATCGGCGCCGCCCTGGAGGACGTTCGCAAGGGACTGGCCGGGCCCGTGCCCGCGCATCTGCGCGACAGCCACTACAAGGGCGCCACCAAGCTCGGCCACGGCCAGGGCTACGTCTACCCGCACGACCTGCCCGAGGGCATCGCCGCCCAGCAGTACGCCCCGGACGCCCTCAAGGACCGCGAGTACTACGAGCCGACCCGGCACGGCGCGGAGGCCCGCTACGCGGACGCGGTCGAGTGGACCCGGAAGAACCTCGGTCGAAAGCGGTCCTGAGCACCCTGTAAACTCGTCCGGAGTGCCGCGTCCCGTGCAGTCAGAACGGGACAGTCGGCCGGAGCCAGTCAGGGGCACAGTCCCCGGGACCGGCTCCAGGAGCGTCGCGCACCGTCGAACGGTGTCGCGGGCAGCCCACCACCCCTCGTCGCAGGACGGGACCGGTCGGTGGGCCACTCGCGTGCTGCACGTATGTGCCCAGACCAGGGGAGCGGCTGCCCACCCCGTCCGGCAAGGACGAGGAGGGTTTCCCCGGCTGCGGATGCGACCTCCCACAACCCTGACAAGCCGACACTAGGAAACGAGAAACAGTGGCGAACCAGTCCCGCCCCAAGGTCAAGAAGTCGCGTGCCCTCGGCATCGCGCTCACCCCGAAGGCCGTCAAGTACTTCGAGGCCCGTCCGTACCCGCCCGGCGAGCACGGCCGCGGCCGCAAGCAGAACTCGGACTACAAGGTCCGTCTGCTCGAGAAGCAGCGCCTGCGCGCGCAGTACGACGTGTCCGAGCGCCAGCTCGTCCGCGCCTACGAGCGCGCCTCCAAGGTCCAGGGCAAGACCGGTGAGGCCCTGATCATCGAGCTGGAGCGCCGTCTCGACGCCCTGGTCCTGCGTTCGGGCATCGCCCGCACGATCTACCAGGCCCGCCAGATGGTCGTCCACGGCCACATCGCGGTCAACGGCAAGAAGGTCGACAAGCCCTCCTTCCGTGTCCGCCCGGACGACGTGGTGCAGGTCCGCGAGCGCTCCAAGGAGAAGACGCTCTTCACGATCGCTCGTGAGGGTGGCTTCGCCCCCGACGGCGAGACCCCGCGCTACCTCCAGGTGAACCTCAAGGGCCTGGCGTTCCGCCTGGACCGCGAGCCGAACCGCAAGGAGATCCCGGTGATCTGCGACGAGCAGCTCGTCGTCGAGTACTACGCCCGCTGATCCACGGCAGGCACGCGGTACCCCGGCCCGTCGTCTCCCCGCCCCTTCGGGCGGGCGAGGCGGCGGGCTTTCGCGAATCCGCCGTCCCCGGGCGGTAATCCGGTACGGAGCCGCATCCCCGGCGCGATAGGCTCGTCGCACGACTTTTTCGATGTTCAGGCACGTTTTTCAGGGAGCGGGTGCACACAGTGTCCGGTGGAGAGGTGGCCGGAATCCTGGTGGCCGTCTTCTGGGCGATCCTGGTCTCCTTCCTCGCCGTCGCGCTGGCGAGGCTGGCCCAGACGCTCAGGGCGACCACCAAGCTCGTGGCGGACGTGACGGATCAGGCCGTCCCGCTGCTGGCCGACGCCTCCGCGGCGGTGCGCTCCGCGCAGACCCAGATCGACCGCGTCGACTCGATCGCCTCCGACGTCCAGGAGGTCACGTCGAACGCCTCCGCGTTGTCGACCACCGTCGCCTCCACCTTCGGCGGCCCCCTGGTCAAGGTCGCCGCCTTCGGCTACGGCGTGCGCCGGGCCCTCGGCGGTCGCAAGGAGGACGTGCCCGGCAAGGCGTCGAGGCGTACCGTGATCGTGGGCCGCACGGTCTCTCGGCGCAGCGCCCGAGGGAAGAGGGACTGAGAGCCAGCGATGTTCCGCCGTACGTTCTGGTTCACCACCGGCGTCGCCGCCGGAGTGTGGGCCACCACCAAGGTCAACCGGAAGCTGAAGCAGCTGACGCCCGAGAGCCTCGCCAGAACCGCGGGGAACAAGGCGCTCGAGGCCGGCCACCGGCTCAAGGACCGCGCGGTCGACTTCGCGCTCGACGTCCGCGACAACATGGCCCAGCGGGAGGCCGAACTGGGCGACGCGCTCGGGCTCAACGCCCCCGTCGACCCCGAACTCCCGGCCCCCCGGCGGTACGCCGCCATCGAGAACCGCACAGAGCCGAAGACGTACGTCATCGACAGCACGTCGTCCACGTACAAGAAGAATTCGTACAACCGGAATGAGGACCACTGATGGAGTCGGCTGAGATTCGCCGCCGCTGGTTGAGCTTCTTCGAGGAGCGCGGTCACACCGTCGTCCCTTCGGCGTCGCTCATCGCGGACGACCCGACTCTGCTCCTCGTCCCGGCCGGCATGGTGCCCTTCAAGCCCTACTTCCTGGGTGAGGTCAAGCCGCCCTTCGCCCGCGCCACCAGCGTGCAGAAGTGCGTGCGCACGCCGGACATCGAAGAGGTCGGCAAGACCACGCGGCACGGCACGTTCTTCCAGATGTGCGGCAACTTCTCCTTCGGCGACTACTTCAAGGAAGGCGCCATCAAACTCGCCTGGGAGCTGCTCACCAGCCCCCAGGACAAGGGCGGTTACGGCCTCGACCCCGAGCGCCTGTGGATCACCGTCTACAAGGACGACGACGAGGCCGAGCGCATCTGGCACGAGGTCGTCGGCGTGCCGAAGGAGCGCATCCAGCGCCTCGGCATGAAGGACAACTACTGGTCCATGGGCGTCCCCGGCCCGTGCGGCCCGTGCTCCGAGATCAACTACGACCGCGGCCCCGAGTTCGGCGCCGAGGGCGGCCCCGCCGTCAACGACGAGCGGTACGTGGAGATCTGGAACCTCGTCTTCATGCAGTACGAGCGGGGCGAGGGCACCGGCAAGGACAACTTCGAGATCCTCGGCGACCTGCCCAGCAAGAACATCGACACCGGCCTCGGCCTCGAGCGCCTCGCCATGATTCTGCAGGGCGTGCAGAACATGTACGAGATCGACACCTCGATGGCCGTCATCGACAAGGCCACCGAGCTGACCGGCGTCCGCTACGGCGACGCCCACGCCTCGGACGTGTCCCTGCGCGTGGTCACCGACCACATGCGCACCGCCACCATGCTCATCGGCGACGGCGTCACCCCGGGCAACGAGGGCCGCGGCTACGTGCTGCGCCGCATCATGCGCCGCGCCATCCGCAACATGCGCCTGCTCGGCGCCACCGGCCCGGTCGTCAAGGACCTGATCGACGTCGTCATCGGCATGATGGGCCAGCAGTACCCCGAGCTCATCACCGACCGCGAGCGCATCGAGAAGGTCGCCCTCGCCGAGGAGAACGCCTTCCTCAAGACGCTGAAGGCCGGCACCAACATCCTCGACACCGCCGTCAGCGACACCAAGGCCGTCGGCTCCACCGTGCTGCCCGGCGACAAGGCCTTCCTGCTCCACGACACCTGGGGCTTCCCGATCGACCTCACCCTGGAGATGGCCGCCGAGCAGGGGCTGTCCGTGGACGAGGAGGGCTTCCGCCGCCTGATGAAGGAGCAGCGGGAGCGCGCCAAGGCCGACGCCCAGGCCAAGAAGACCGGCCACGCCGACCTCGGCGCCTACCGCGAGATCGCCGACCGGTCCGGCGCCACCGACTTCATCGGCTACACCGACACCGAGGGCGAGTCCACGGTCGTAGGCATCCTGGTCGACGGCGTCTCCTCCCCGGCCGCCACCGAGGGCGACGAGGTCGAGATCGTCCTCGACCGCACCCCGTTCTACGCCGAGGGCGGCGGACAGATCGGTGACACCGGCAAGATCAAGACCGACTCCGGTGCCGTCATCGAGGTCCGCGACTGCCAGAAGCCGGTCCCGGGTGTCTACGTGCACAAGGGCGTCGTCCAGGTCGGCGAGGTCACCGTCGGTGCCAAGTCCCACGCCTCCATCGACGACCGCCGCCGCAAGGCCATCGCCCGTGCCCACTCGGCCACGCACCTGACCCACCAGGCCCTGCGCGACGCCCTCGGCCCGACGGCCGCCCAGGCCGGTTCCGAGAACCAGCCCGGCCGCTTCCGCTTCGACTTCGGTTCCCCGTCCGCCGTTCCGACGGCCGTGATGACCGACGTCGAGCAGAAGATCAACGAGGTGCTCGCCCGGGACCTGGACGTCCGCGCCGATGTCATGGGCATCGACGAGGCCAAGAAGCAGGGCGCCATCGCCGAGTTCGGCGAGAAGTACGGCGAGCGCGTGCGCGTCGTGACCATCGGCGACTTCTCCAAGGAGCTGTGCGGCGGCACGCACGTGCACAACACCGCTCAGCTGGGTCTGGTGAAGCTGCTCGGTGAGTCGTCCATCGGCTCCGGTGTCCGCCGGATCGAGGCCCTGGTCGGCGTGGACGCCTACAACTTCCTCGCCCGGGAGCACACGGTCGTCGCCCAGCTCCAAGAGCTGATCAAGGGCCGCCCGGAGGAGCTCCCGGAGAAGGTGTCCGCCATGCTCGGCAAGCTGAAGGACGCCGAGAAGGAGATCGAGAAGTTCCGCGCCGAGAAGGTCCTCCAGGCCGCCGCCGGACTCGCCGAGTCCGCCAAGGACGTCCGTGGCGTTGCTGTCGTGACCGGTCGGGTTCCGGACGGCACGACCGCCGACGACCTGCGCAAGCTCGTGCTCGACGTGCGCGGACGGATCCAGGGCGGACGGGCAGCCGTGGTCGCCCTGTTCGCGGTGGCGAACGGCAAGCCGCTGACGGTGATCGCCACCAACGAGGCCGCCCGCGAGCGCGGCCTGAAGGCCGGCGACCTGGTCCGTACGGCGGCCAAGACCCTCGGCGGCGGCGGTGGCGGCAAGCCGGACGTCGCCCAGGGAGGCGGCCAGAACCCGGCCGCCATCGGCGACGCCGTGGACGCCGTCGAGCGCCTGGTCGCCGAGACGGCCAAGTAAGAAACGGGTTCGGAAAGATGCGCAGAGGACGTCGACTCGCGATCGACGTCGGGGACGCCCGTATCGGGGTCGCTTCGTGCGACCCCGACGGGATCCTCGCCACCCCGGTGGAAACCGTCCCGGGGCGTGACATCCCCGCAGCTCACCGGCGGTTGAAGCAACTCGTCGAGGAGTACGAGCCCATCGAGGTCGTGGTCGGTCTCCCGCGCTCCCTCAAGGGCGGCGAGGGCCCGGCCGCGGTCAAGGTCCGGGGCTTCGCGCAGGAACTGGCGCGCATGATCTCCCCGGTTCCGGTGAGACTCGTGGACGAACGCATGACGACGGTGACGGCCAGTCAGGGACTGCGCGCTTCGGGCGTGAAGTCCAAGAAGGGAAGGTCCGTCATCGACCAGGCGGCGGCGGTGATCATCCTGCAACAGGCCCTCGAATCCGAACGGGTGTCAGGTAAAGCACCCGGAGAAGGCGTCGAAGTGGTCATGTGATCGCGATACGGTAACGTTCCGCGCGATGCGGAGGCATTCGAACAGCCACCGCACAGCAAGAGGCGGGACGGGAGCCGAGCCGGAAGCCGCGTGACCGCCGCCTCGCGGCTCTAGGGGATCGATGACTGAGTATGGCCGGGGCCAAGGCTCCGAACCGTGGCATCCGGAGGACCCGTTGTACGGGGACGGCGGATGGGGAGGAGAGCAGGCCCACCAGGGCCGGCATTCCCCCTACGGCGGCCAGCCGCAGCACCATCCAGAGCAGCCGCAGCAGCCGCAGTACGGCGACTGGGGCACCGGTGAGCAGGCCGGATACGGTCAGGCGCAGCAGCAGTACCAGTACGACCAGCAGCAGTACGCGGCACAGGCCCATGGGCACCAGCAGTACCCGGGGCAGGGTGACCAGGGGCACCAGGACCAGCGATACCAGCAGGACCAGGGATACCAGCAGGATCCGGGATACCAACAGGACCAGGGGTACCGGCAGGATCCCGGATATCACCAGCAGCAGTACGACAACGGCGGCTGGGCCACCGGCCAGCACCAGCAGGTCCCGTATCCCGGCGACCCCGCCGACCCGTACGGTCAGCAAACGGGTGCGTACGGCCAGGACCAGTCCGACTACTACGGCACGCCCGACGCGTATCCGCCACCGGAGCCGCCCGGCCGGCGGCGGGCCGAGCCGGAGCCGGAGACCGACTGGGACCCCGGCCCCGACCAGGGTGAGCACGCCTTCTTCGCGGGCGGCGACGACGATGACGACGCCGACGAGCCGGGGGACCGCCGCCGGCGAGACGACCAGCGCGGACGCGGCGGCAAGCCCAAGAAGCGCCGCAGCGGAATGGCCTGCCTGGTCGTCGTCCTGGTCCTCGGCGGCGGCCTGGCGGGCGTCAGCTACTTCGGCTACCAGTTCTTCCAGGATCGTTTCGGCGACGCCCCGGACTACGCGGGGGACGGCAACGGGCAGCAGGTGTCCGTGGAGATCCCGCAGGGTGCCGACGGTTACACGATCGGCCGGGTGCTGAAGTCCGCCGGCGTCGTCAAGAGCGTCGACGCCTTCGTCTCGGCGCAGGCCGGCAACCCCGACGGCAGGACCATCCAGGACGGCGTGTACACGCTGCAAAAGCAAATGTCGGCCGACAGCGCGGTCGAAATGATGCTCAGCCCGGAGAGCCGCGACAACCTGATCATCGCCGAGGGCAAGCGCAACGCCGACATCTACCGGCTCATCGACAAGCGGCTCGAGGTCAAGGACGGCACCACGGCCGCGGTCGCCAAGAAGGACTGGAAGAAGCTCGGCCTGCCCGGCTGGGCGCTGAACCACAAGGACGTCAAGGACCCGCTGGAAGGGTTCCTCTACCCCTCCAGCTACGGCATCGCCAAGGGGCAGAAGCCCGAGGACGTCCTGAAGCGGATGGTGGCCCGGGCGACCGACACGTACGAGAAGCTCGGCGTGGAGAAGAAGGCCCAGAGCCTCGGACTCGAGGACCCCTGGCAGTTGCTCACCGTCGCGAGCCTGGCCCAGGCGGAGGGCACGAGCCACGACGACTTCCGCAAGATGGCCGAGGTCGTCTACAACCGCATGAAGCCGGGGAATCCGCAGACCAACGGCATGCTGGAGTTCGACTCCACCTACAACTACATCAAGAACCAGAGCAAGATCGACCTGAGTCTGAGCGAGCTGCGGAACTACGACAACCCGTACAACACGTACTTCCACAAGGGCCTGCCGCCCGGACCGATCGACAACCCGGGCGAGGCGGCGCTCAAGGGCGCCCTGAACCCGACGAAGGACGGCTGGTACTACTTCATCTCGCTGGACGGCAAGACCAGCGAGTTCACCAAGACCAACGCCGAGCACCAGAAGCTGGTCGACAAGTTCAACGCCTCGCGGAACAACTGAGGAACACCTGATGGCCGCACATCGCAGAGCCGCCGTTCTCGGCTCCCCGATCGCCCACTCGCTCTCCCCGGTCCTGCACCGCGCGGCCTATGAGGAGTTGGGGCTGACCGGCTGGACGTACGACCGCTTCGAGGTCGACGAGGCCGCGCTGCCCGGGTTCTTCGAGACGCTCGGGCCCGAATGGGCGGGGCTCTCGCTGACCATGCCGCTGAAGCGGGCCGTGATCCCGCTGCTCGACGGGATCAGCGAGACAGCGGCCTCCGTCGACGCGGTCAACACGGTCGTCCTCACCCAGGACGGCCGCCGGACCGGCGACAACACCGACATCCCCGGCATGGTCGCGGCTTTGCGCGAGCACGGCATCGACAAGGTCGAGGCCGCCGCGATCCTGGGCGCGGGCGCCACCGCCTCGTCGGCACTGGCCGCGCTGTCCCGGGTGTGCACGGGCGAGATCGCCGTGTATGTGCGCAGCGAGACCCGGGCCGCCGAGATGCGGCAGTGGGCCGAACGGCTGGAGGTCGCGGTGCGCATCGCCGACTGGGCGGACGCCGAGCGGGCCCTGCACGCCCCGCTGGTGATCAGCACCACGCCGGCGGGTGTCACCGACGCCCTCGCCCGATCCGTCCCGGAGCGCCCGGCGGCCCTGTTCGACGTGCTCTACGACCCCTGGCCGACCGCCCTCGCCGCCCGCTGGTCGGCGTACGGCGGCGCGGTCGTCAGCGGCCTCGACCTGCTGGTGCACCAAGCGGTGCTGCAGGTCGAGCAGATGACGGGGCGGGCCCCGGCTCCGCTGGACGCCATGCGAAAAGCGGGCGAACGCGCTCTCGCGGCCCGATAAGATCCGCTCTCGGTTCCGCAGGGGGCGGAACAGGGGAGGGGAGAACCACCATGTCCACCGGCATGCCTCAGGCGTCCGTCAAGTCGCAGATATTCGAGTCCCTGCTGGGATTCCTGCCCGACTGGGTGCAGATCACGGTGCTCGCCCTGATCGTGCTCGCGGTCCTCGCGTCCTGGGCGGTCAAGATCAAGCGCAAGATCGCCTACCGGAGGGCCGTGCGCAGTGGCCGGCCCGTCCACGCGGCGGCCCAGTACGGGCAGGGGCGCGGAGCGGACTACCTGGGGGAGTACGCACCGCAGCAGGGCAGCGGGGCCGACCATCTGGGCGCCTGGGCACCGCAGCAGACACAGACCGCGCAGGCGCAGAGCGGCGCGGACTTCCTGGGCGCCTACGCGCCGCAGCGGGAGACCGGCGGCCCGGCCTCGTCCGCCTGATGGACCGGCGGCCGGGCCCGCGCTCCGGACATGGCAGGATCGTGGGTGGCGGACCGGGGCCGCGCACCCGGTCGGGCCGTCGCCGTACGCGATGAGGTGCGTACGCTGGGCAGTAAGCACGCCGCGAACACTGAGGAGCACCGTTGAGCAGGTTGCGCTGGCTGACCGCGGGGGAGTCCCACGGTCCCGCACTCGTCGCGACGCTGGAGGGCCTTCCCGCCGGCGTGCCGATCACCACGGACATGGTGGCGGACCATCTCGCGCGGCGGCGCCTGGGCTATGGGCGCGGTGCCCGCATGAAGTTCGAGCGGGACGAGGTCACGTTCCTCGGCGGTGTCCGGCACGGCCTCACTCTGGGCTCCCCGGTGGCGATCATGGTGGGCAACACCGAGTGGCCGAAGTGGGAACAGGTCATGGCGGCCGACCCGGTCGACCCGGAGATCCTGGCCGGGCTCGCCCGCAACGCCCCGCTGACCAGGCCGCGCCCCGGCCACGCCGACTTGGCGGGGATGCAGAAGTACGGCTTCGACGAGGCCCGTCCCATCCTGGAGCGTGCCTCCGCGCGGGAGACCGCGGCCCGGGTGGCGCTGGGCGCGGTGGCCCGGTCGTACCTGAAGGAGACGGCCGGCATCGAGATCGTCTCCCACGTGGTGGAGCTGGCGGCCGCGAAGGCGCCGTACGGCGTGTACCCGACGCCGGCGGATGTGGAGAAGCTGGACACGGACCCCGTGCGGTGCCTGGACGCGGACGCGTCGAAGGCGATGGTCGCCGAGATCGACCAGGCCCACAAGGACGGTGACACGCTCGGTGGTGTGGTCGAGGTGCTGGCCTACGAGGTGCCGGTCGGGCTCGGTTCGCACGTGCACTGGGACCGTCGTCTGGACGCCCGCCTGGCCGCCGCCCTGATGGGCATCCAGGCGATCAAGGGCGTCGAGGTCGGTGACGGCTTCGACCTGGCCCGCGTCCCCGGTTCCAAGGCGCACGACGAGATCGTCGCGACCGGCGAGGGCATCAAGCGGACGTCCGGCCGCTCCGGCGGCACCGAGGGCGGGCTGTCCACGGGTGAGCTGCTGCGGGTGCGGGCGGCGATGAAGCCGATCGCGACCGTGCCGCGGGCGCTGAAGACGGTCGACGTCGTCACCGGCGAGGCCACGGCCGCCCACCACCAGCGCTCCGACGTGTGCGCGGTGCCGGCGGCGGGGATCGTCGCGGAGGCGATGGTGGCGCTGGTGCTGGCGGACGCGGTGGCGGAGAAGTTCGGCGGTGACAGTGTGGCCGAGACCCGCCGCAACGTGCGGTCCTACCTCGACCACCTGGCCATCCGATGAGCCCGCTGATCGTGCTGGTCGGCCCGATGGGGGTGGGCAAGTCCACCGTCGGGCAGTTGCTGGCCGGGCGGCTCGGGGCCGGTTACCGGGACACCGACGACGACATCGTCGCCGCGCAGGGCCGGACCATCGCCGAGATCTTCGTCGAGGAGGGCGAGCCCGCCTTCCGCGCGATCGAGAAGCAGGCCGTGCGCGAGGCACTGGCCGGGCACGACGGTGTGCTGGCGCTGGGCGGCGGCGCCGTCCTCGACCCGGAGACGCGCGCGCTGCTCGCCGGGCAGCGCGTGGTGTACCTGTCGATGGACGTCGAAGAAGCGGTCAAGCGCACCGGTCTGAACGCGGCCCGGCCGCTGCTCGCCATCAATCCGCGCAAGCAGTGGCGCGAGCTGATGGAGGCCCGCCGGCACCTGTACGAGGCGGTCGCCACGGCCGTGGTCGCCACCGACGGCCGCACCCCCGAAGAGGTCACCCAAGCCGCCCTGGACGCACTGGAGTTGAAGGAAGCATGAGCGAGGCACTGACCCGGATCCAGGTCGGCGGCACGGCGGGCACCGATCCCTACGAGGTCCTCGTAGGGCGTCAACTCCTCGGCGAGCTGCCCGGGTTGATCGGCGGCAAGGCCAAGCGGGTCGCGATCGTCCACCCCGAGGCACTGGCCGAGACCGGTGACGCCCTGCGCGCCGACCTGGCCGGGCAGGGCTACGAGGCGGTCGCCATCCAGGTGCCCAACGCCGAGGAGGCCAAGACCGCCGAGGTCGCCGCCTACTGCTGGAAGGCGCTGGGCCAGTCCGGGTTCACGCGCACGGACGTCATCGTCGGCGTCGGCGGCGGCGCGACGACGGACCTGGCCGGGTTCGTGGCCGCAACCTGGCTGCGCGGAGTGCGCTGGATCGCCATCCCGACCACCGTGCTCGCCATGGTCGACGCGGCCGTCGGAGGCAAGACCGGCATCAACACCGCCGAGGGCAAGAACCTGGTCGGTGCCTTCCACCCGCCCGCCGGTGTGCTCTGCGACCTGGCCGCGCTGGACTCCCTCCCGGTCAACGACTACGTCTCCGGACTCGCCGAGGTCATCAAGGCCGGCTTCATCGCCGACCCGGTGATCCTCGACCTGATCGAGTCCGACCCCGAGGGCGCCCGCACCCCGGCCGGTCCGCACACCGCCGAGCTCATCGAGCGCTCCATCCGGGTCAAGGCCGACGTGGTGTCGTCCGACCTGAAGGAGTCGGGCCTGCGCGAGATCCTCAACTACGGCCACACGCTCGGCCACGCGATCGAGAAGAACGAGCGCTACAAGTGGCGGCACGGCGCGGCGGTCGCGGTGGGCATGCACTTCGCCGCCGAACTGGGCCGCCTCGCCGGGCGGCTGGACGACGCCACCGCCGACCGCCACCGCACCGTCCTCGAAGCCGTCGGGCTGCCGCTGCACTACCGGCACGACCAGTGGCCCAAGCTGCTGGAGACCATGAAGGTCGACAAGAAGTCCCGCGGCGATCTGCTGCGCTTCATCGTCCTCGACGGTCTGGCCAAGCCCACGGTTCTGGAAGGACCCGACCCGGCCGTGCTGCTCGCCGCGTACGGCGAAGTCGGACAGTAAGTAACCAGGCGCGCCTTCCGCCCGGAATCGCCTTACGGGGCCGGGCACTTCGGACCGCCCCCGGCCGTTCACACAACACCGGCCGGGGGCGGTACCGTTCGGTAGCAGCGGGTTCCGCCCCCGCTGTTCAGCGCCCATCGCCTGTACGAGACGGAGTGGCACCGGATGCAGCACGCAGTGGGTTCTCCGCTGCCGCCGCCCCACCAGCCGGGGCACGGACCGGCCGTCGGCTGGTCGCCGGCCGCACACCACCCGGGCCCGCAGCACCCGGGTGCGCACCAGGGCTCCGCGCCCGTGCCCCCGCCGCCCCCGGCACCCGGTTATCCCGTGCCTCCGCCCGGGCCGGGCGTGCTCCCGCCGCAGGCCTCCGTCCCCCCGGCGCCGGACACCACCGGCCATGTGCCGCTGCCGCCCGGCGGTCCGGTCGCCATGCCCAGCGCGCCGCCCGCGACGGCGGTCCCCGACCCGGCCGGTACGACGCTCGCGGTGCTGCTCATCGGTCCCGCGGGCGCCGGGAAGACCAGCGTCGCCAAGTACTGGGCGGACCATCGCCGGGTCCCCACGGCGCACATCAGCCTCGACGACGTACGCGAGTGGGTCCGCTCGGGCTTCGCCGACCCCCAGTCCGGGTGGAACGACAACTCGGAGGCGCAGTACCGCCTCGCCCGCCGCACCTGCGGTTTCGCCGCGCGGAACTTCCTGGCCAACGGCATCTCCTGCATCCTCGACGACGCGGTCTTTCCCGACCGGCCCGTGGTCGGCCTCGGCGGCTGGAAGCGGCATGTCGGGCCGGGCCTGCTGCCGGTCGTCCTCCTGCCCGGGCTGGACATCGTCCTGGAACGCAACGCGGAGCGCACGGGCAATCGGCGGCTGTCGGACGAGGAGGTCGCCCGTATCCATGGGCGGATGGCCGGGTGGTACGGGTCCGGTCTGCCGATCATCGACAACTCGCAACTGGATGTGCCGGAGACGGCGCGGGTCCTGGACGATGTGCTGGCCAGGTCCATCGCGAGTCCGCCGCAGTGGTAGTCGGCATGGGGCCGGTGCGGTAATCGGCGTTCCGGGTGTCCTGGGCGTTGGTGCTGAGGCCGGGGCGTTGCGCAACCCGGCGCGACGGGGTGCTGCTGCGCCCACCCGTGCCGCCCTGGGGGTACCTCCCAGGCCCTTAAGGCACTGGGGGAGGCAC
>NZ_MUKA01000406.1 GCF_002150735.1 Streptomyces africanus | reverse complement strand
GGACGGCGACCTTGTCCGCGATGGCGTGGAAGCGGCTGGAGCCGAGGGCTTGGAGGGCGGTGGAGTGGGCTCGGGTGCGGGCGAGGTTCAGCTGGCGGTCGAGTAGGGCGCCTGCTTTTGCTGCTCCTACGGTCAGGTTGCTGCGTTCTGTGGTGCTGGTCGGGGGGGTGCGCAGCCCGGCGTCGCGGGGTGCCGCTCTCGTTGGGACGGGCGCCGCCCCAGCGGCACGACTGCCCGCAGCTCGGTCGGCGCGCGCGCCCGCGGCTGCGTCCGCACGCGTGCCCGCAGCTAGGTCGGCGCGCGCGCCCGCTGCTACGTCCGCACGCGTGCCCGGGGCTGCGTCGGCGCGCGTGCCCGCGGCTGGGGCGGAGCCCGAGAGGCGGTGCAGCGCCGTCAGGAGGCGGTCCAGGCGGGACGTGTACGCGTGTTCCATCGCCAGCGTGCCCGAGACCCAGGCCAGTTCGGGGCGCATGCCCTCGCACCAGTCCGTGTCGAGGAGGGGCTGGAACGTATGCAGGCTGGCGCTGATGCGTCGGGCCGAGCGGCGCAGCGCGCGGGCCGCCTCGACGGACCCCTCCGAGCCGTTCGCCCCGGAACCGGTCTCCCGGTGCAGGCGCAGCGCGCGGAGGAACTCCGTGGCCTGGACCCTCAGGTAGCCCGCGAGGGTGTCCCCGGTGGGGGCGGGCCCGGCCAGGGGGTCCGTCGGGTCAAGGTGTTGCTGTGCCACGCCGGCGCCTCCGGGCGTCTATGAGCATCTCCTGGACGTTGCGCAGGGGCTGGCCGTCCGCGTCGGTCGCATGCCGGGTCCAGTCGCCGTCCGGGCCGAGGTGCCAGGAGGCGGTGGCGTCGGACATGCCGGTCTCCAGCAGCCGGTTCAGGGCAGCCCGGTGGGCCGGGTCGGTGACCCGGACCAGGGCCTCTATCCGGCGGTCGAGGTTGCGGTGCATCATGTCGGCGCTGCCGAACCAGATCTCGGGCTCGCCGCCGTTGCCGAAGGCGAAGACACGGGAGTGTTCGAGGAAGCGGCCGAGGATGGAGCGGACCCGGATGTTCTCCGACAGGCCCGCCACGCCCGGGCGCAGCGCGCAGATGCCGCGCACCCACACGTCCACCGGCACGCCCGCCTGGGCCGCGCGGTAGCAGGCGTCGATGACGGCCTCGTCGACCATCGAGTTGACCTTGATACGGACGTACGCGGGCCGTCCGGCGCGGTGGTGCTGGATCTCCTTGGTGATCCGCGAGACCAGGCCGTCGCGCAGCGACTTGGGGGCGACGAGCAGCCGGCGGTAGGTCTCGCGGCGGGAGTAGCCGGAGAGGCGGTTGAAGAGGTCCGAGAGGTCCGCGCCGACCTGCGGGTCGGCCGTGAGCAGGCCGAGGTCCTCGTAGAGGCGGGCGGTCTTCGGGTGGTAGTTGCCGGTGCCGACGTGGCTGTAGCGGCGGAGCGTCTCGCCCTCCTGGCGGACCACCAGCGACAGCTTGCAGTGGGTCTTCAGGCCGACCAGGCCGTAGACCACGTGGCAGCCGGCCTCCTCCAGCTTGCGCGCCCACTTGATGTTGGCGTGCTCGTCGAAGCGGGCCTTGATCTCGACCAGGACGAGGACCTGCTTGCCGGTCTCGGCGGCCTCGATGAGGGCGTCGACTATGGGCGAGTCGCCCGAGGTCCGGTACAGGGTCTGCTTGATCGCGAGGACGTCCGGGTCGCCGGCCGCCTGCTCCAGGAAGGCCTGGACGGAGGTGGAGAACGAGTCGTACGGGTGGTGCAGCAGGACGTCCCGCTCGCGCAGGGCGGCGAAGATGTCCGGCGCGGAGGCCGACTCGACCTCGGCGAGGTCGCGGTGGGTGCCGGCGACGAACTTGCGGTACTTCAGCTCCGGCCGGTCGAGGGAGGCGATCCGGAACAGGCCCGTGAGGTCCAGGGGGCCCGGCAGCGGGTACACCTCGGCCTCGCTGATCTTCAGCTCGCGCACCAGCAGGTCCAGGACCTCGCGGTCGATGGACTCCTCGACCTCCAGGCGCACCGGCGGCCCGAAGCGGCGCCGCATGAGCTCCTTCTCCAGGGCCTGGAGCAGGTTCTCCGCGTCGTCCTCCTCGACCTCCAGGTCCTCGTTCCTGGTGAGGCGGAAGGCGTGGTGCTCCAGCACCTCCATGCCCGGGAACAGCTCTTCCAGGTGGGCGGCGATGACGTCCTCGATGGGGACGTAGCGGCCCGGGGAGCTCTCCAGGAAGCGGGACAGCAGCGGCGGCACCTTCACACGGGCGAAGTGCTTGTGGCCCGTGACCGGGTTCCGTACGACGACGGCCAGATTCAGGGAGAGGCCGGAGATGTACGGGAAGGGGTGGGCCGGGTCGACCGCCAGCGGCGTCAGCACGGGGAAGATCTGGTGCCGGAACAGGGTGAACAGGCGGGCCTGCTCCTTCTCCTGGAGCTCGCTCCAGCGGACCAGGTGGATGCCCTCCTCCGCGAGTGCGGGGGCCACGTCCTCGTGGTAGCAGGCGGCGTGCCGGGCCATGAGCTCGCGGGAGCGGGCCCAGATCATCTCCAGCACCTCGCGCGGCTGGAGGCCGGAGGCGGAGCGGGTGGCCACGCCGGTGGCGATACGGCGCTTCAGACCGGCCACGCGGACCATGAAGAACTCGTCCAGGTTGCTGGCGAAGATCGCGAGGAAGTTGGCCCGCTCCAGCAGGGGCGTGTTCGGGTCCTCGGCGAGTTCGAGGACCCGCTCGTTGAACGCGAGCCAGCTGCGCTCCCGGTCGAGGAAGCGCCCCTGGGGCAGTTGGACACCGTCGACCTGCGACTCCTCGTACGCGTCGAGGTCGGCGTCGATGTCGGGTTCGAGGTCGGAGACGGCCGCCGCGATGGTGTGCGGGCGGTGGGCTGCTATGGAGCCCACGGAGGGCTGCGCGTGCTGGACCTGTGCCTGGGTGTTCGGCTGGCTCATGGCCCCATTCTTCCGCGCCGCGAGCATCACGGGCGCGTCGGACAGCGCGGGCGGGAGCGGGGGCGTCACATGAGTGGTCCCGTTCCCCCCAGGCCCCTCTGGGGGCGGTGAAGGCTCTGGCACGGCGGGAGTCATTGGCCGAGCCTCGCAAGCCCGTCTGAATCGATGGTTACGGCGACATGACGTGTGGGATAGCGCGGGGCGGCTCGCGGGGGTCGTCCGGGAGAGGGCGGCCGGGCAGGGTGCACGGCCGTCCACAGGTTGTGGACGGTTCCTGCGAGCACCCCCGGGCTGTTCCTGCGAGCGCCCTCCGGGCGGTTCCCGCGAGCCGTCCCCCAGCGGTTCCCGCGAGCCGCCCCCGGTCGGCCCGCGCGACCGCCCCCCGGGCGGTATCCCGCGAGCGCCCTCCGGC
>NZ_MUKA01000405.1 GCF_002150735.1 Streptomyces africanus | reverse complement strand
GGTGGTGTCGCCACGGCCGCCATCGTGCTGGGGAAGGCGGCCGGGCTGCGGGTCTTCGCCACGAGCCGGGACGAGGCCAAGCGGAAGCGGGCCGTGGAGCTGGGGGCCGTGGAGGCGCTGGAGTCGGGGGCGCGGTTGCCGCAGCGGGTCGACGCCGTGATCGAGACCGTCGGGGCCGCCACCTGGTCGCACTCGGTGAAGTCGCTGAAGCCCGGCGGCACGCTGGTGATTTCCGGTGCCACCAGTGGTGACCGGCCCTCGCACGCCGAACTGACCCGGATCTTCTTCCTCGAGCTCAAGGTCGTCGGCTCCACGATGGGCACCAAGGACGAGTTGGAGGATCTGCTGGCGTTCTGTGCCGCCACCGGGGTGCGGCCGGTGATTGACGAGGTGCTGCCCATGGATCGTGCGCGGGAGGGCTTCGAACGGCTGGCGTCCGGTGAGCAGTTCGGGAAGCTCGTGCTCATCAATGCGTAACTCCTGCTGAGTGGAATGTGCTGGCGGCCGGTCCGGGTTCGGACCGGCCGTTTGGTTTGTCAACTGGGGTTGACGGGGGTGTGGTGTCAACGTAGGTTGACGTTATGACCGAAGCAACGGATCTGGCCGAGCGGGCGGGTGATCGTGATCCACGGGTCGGCCTGCGAGCCGTCGCCGCCCTGCGCAGGCTGCTGGAACAGCTGGAAGCCGTCCAGGTGCGCAACGCGCGCAACCAGGGCTGGTCGTGGCAGGAGATCGCCGGCGAACTCGGTGTGAGCAGGCAGGCCGTGCACAAGAAGTACGGGAGGCATTGATGTTCGAGCGGTTCACCAAGGACGCCCGGAGTGTGGTGAAGGGCGCGTTCGCGTATGTGGAGGGTGCCGGCGGCGGGCAGGTCGTGGAGCCGGAGCATCTGTTGCTCGCGCTGCTCGATCGGGAGGGCAGTCGTGGTTCTCTCGCACTCGCCGCTCTCGGGCTCGGTGAGCGGAGGGATTCCGTGCGGCAGGCGCTGGGGGCGGCGCGGCGGCGGGCCGGGCTGTCGCAGGCCGAGACCGACGCGCTCGCCGGGCTCGGGATCGATGTGGAGGAGATCGTCGCCCGGGTGGAGGAGGTGCACGGGGCAGGCGCCATGGCCGGTGACCGGAAGGACAAGGGGTGGTGGTCGGGGCGGGCCTCGTTCGGGCGCGGCGCCAAGGACGTTCTGGAGCGCTCCTTGCGGGTCGCCCTCGCCCAGCGGGACCGGCACATCGGGGACGAGCACATCCTGCTCGCCCTTACCCTGCGCCCCGGCGTGCCGGCCGAGGTCCTCGCCGACCACGGGGTGACGCATGCGTCCCTGGTGCGGGTGCTGTACGGGGGCGGCGAGGCCAAGGCCGGGTGAAGGGCGGGGCCCCGGCCGCTTACTTCTTCGGCGTGCGCAGCAGGGCTCCTATGTGGGCCGCCGCCGTCGACAGGTGGCGGCGCGCGTCGCGCAGTTGGTCGGGGGTGACGCCGTGGTCGCGGGCCGCGTCGCGGATGTCGTCCCGGAAGCGGTCGAGCAGGCGGTCCAGGTCGCGGGCCGGGTCGCCGGTGGAGTCCGCGGCGTCCTCGTGGGCCCAGGCGGGTTCGTAGGCGGCCGGGAAGTCCTCGGCGGGCTGTGGGGGCGTCTGCTGTGCGACCGGCTTGCCGGTGCTGGTGCCCGTGCCCGTGCCGGTCCAGTCGAAGCCGAAGTCCTTGCCGTAGTCCTTGCCGAACTCGCCGACCTCCTTGGCCAGTTCGCTCAGGCCCTCGCGCAGCCCCGTGGGCCAGTCGCCGCGGGCGAAGTGGTCCTGGACCTGCTCCTGGACCCGGCGGGCGATGCGCTGCACCTGCTCCTGGGCCTGGGCGCGGGCCTGCTCCTGGGCCTCCTTCGCCTGGCGGCGGGCGCGCTGGGCGTCCTCGCGGGCGCGGCGGCTCTCGTCCTTGGCGCGGCGGGCCTGTTCCTTCCACTCCTGCCTGGCCCGCCGCATCTCCTCCTTGGCGATGCGCCAGGCGTCCTTGTCGCCGTACTGCCCGAAGTCCCCGAAGGGGGCGTCCTCCGCGCCACGGGCCTTGCTGCCGGTCTCCCGACGGGCCTCGGTCGCGGCGGCGCGCATCTCGCGGCGCAGGTCGCCGGCGGCCCCGCGCACGTCGGCGCGGATCTCCGCCGCCAGTTCCGCGACCGACTCCCGGATCTCCAGCTCCAGGTCGGCCAGTTCGCCGCTGCGGTCGGCCAGTTCGGCGCGGCCCGCGTCCGTGATCGAGTACACCTTGCGGCCGCCCTCCGTGGTGTGGGTGACCAGGCCCTCGGCCTCCAGCTTGGCAAGGCGGGGATAGACCGTGCCCGCCGACGGTGCGTACAGACCCTGGAAACGCTCCTCGAGGAGGCGGATCACCTCGTAGCCGTGTCGGGGAGCCTCGTCCAGCAGCTTCAGCAGGTAGAGGCGGAGGCGGCCGTGGGCGAAGACGGGGGGCATGTCAGAGCACCTTCTTGTCGGTCGTGCCGTCGGCCGGGGCTGCGTCGGCGGCGCCCCGGTCGGAGACGGAATTGTCTCCCGAGCCGGCCTGCGGGTCATGCCGCGGGTCGGTCGGCGAGCTGCCGGTGCCGGGCCTGGTGTCCCATGGTTCGTCGGGGTCGTCCTCCCTGGCGGGGCGGCGCAGCAGGGCGATCGAGCCGGAGACCGTCGTCGCTCGCAGCTTGCCCGTGCCCGCGCCCAGACGGCCCGTGATCTTGTGGGCGCCCCACTGGCCGTGCACCCGCAGATCGTCGAAGGCGTTGGAGACCGCGCCGCTCGCCGTGTTCGCCTCGACCTCCGCGTCCGCCGGGTCCGGCAGCCGGATCGCGATCTCGCCGGAGACGCTGGTCAGCCGTACGTCCGTGGGGCCGCCCGGGTCGAGGTCGACGATCATGGAGCCGCTGACCGAGTCGGCCCGCACGGAGGAGCCGGAGCCCTCGACCACCGTGAGGTCGCCCGAGACGGAGTTGAACCGGAGGTCGCCGGTCACGTCCTGGGCCTCCACATTCCCGGAGACCGTGTCCGCGCGGACCGGGCCGGAGAGGCTCACGAGAGTGGTGTCGCCCGTGACGCCCTTCACCACCGCCGGGCCCTCGATCCCGGAGAGCACCGCCGCCGCGCCGACCACCCCCAGTTCCACGCGGGTGGAGGGCGGGACGGCCAGGGAGACGACCGCGCTGCGGCGCCAGCCCTTGCGGTCCAGCCACTTGAGGAAGCCCTTCCAGGGCAGGTCCTCGTAGGCCACCGTGAGGGTGCCGCCCCGCTGGGTCACCAGCAGGGGTGGTCCCTGGATCTCGGAGACCTCCAGACGGGCGGAACCTTCGTCCGTGCCCACCACGTTCACCGTTCCGTCGACGAGACGCACATGAAGCTCGCTCACGGGCTCGTCGAAGGTGAGTTTCCTCGGCTCTGTGACAGACCACTCGGACATGGGCAGACCTTCCGACATGACGCGCCATATCGCGTCTTCTGTCGTTCACGATATATCGTGGCGGGGGAAAGTCAAGGCGCTCGTTCCGGGGATGTCGAGGCGTACACCGAGAGGTATATAAGTGCTCAAAGAGGGGTGATTCGTCCTAGCGTGTGACCATGCCGACGGAAGCCGACCGCACCGGTCCCGCCCCTGGGGCGCTGCTGTTGTGCCGGGCGGTGCCCGGGGACGTCGCCCCCGTCGCCCACCTGCTGCGGGAGCGTATGCAGCTCACCCCGGCGGGCGACGGATGGAGCGTTCTCGTACCCGAGGGCGGGCCCTGGCGGGACGCCGGCGAGCCCGTCGACCGTGTGGTCACCGGCTGGGCCACGGCCCTCGCCGTCGGCGCGCCCTGGCCCGTTCTCGCCCTGTGGTGGGACACCGACCACGCGGGCTTCACGCTCGCGTCCGGCTTCCGCCGCCCGGTCGGATTTGTCTGGCTCGCGAGCGGGGTCCCGGTGGGGGAGGAGGAGGCGATGCGCACCTTCGCCGCGCGCGTGGGCCTCGACCCCGTCCTGGACCTCCAGGCCCTCGACCGGCTGACGAAAACCGACTCCGCCGCCGACGCCCGCGCCCGCATGCGCGGCCTGCTGGCGGTCCTCGCGCGGGTGGGCGTCTCCCTGCCCCCGCAACTCGCCCCCGGCGAGCCCGCCGACCGCCTTTGGGAAGCCGCCGCGCTCCAGCCGGACAGCCTCCCGGTCGCATGGCCGGGCTTGCGCGGGGCGGTCGCGGAGCGCGACACCGTCGACCACAGCCGCCTGGGCCCCTGGATGCCCTGGACCGGCGACCGGGCCCGCGCCCTGGCCCTCACCCAGATGGCCGCGGGCGTCCCGCTCATCGCCTGGGGGCTACGGCGTCCCAGCGGCGGCTGGGGCTGGGCCACGGCCGGAGCGCTGCTCCTGACCCACGGCGCTCTGGTCCTTGCGTACGCCGTCACGCACCCGCGCGACTGACCTCCGGACGCTGATCACGTGCGGCGTGGCTCAGGAGGCTTGGACCCGGCCCCGGCCGCGACCCCGGCCCCCGCGCGGACGCGGCTCTCGCGGGCGCTTGGGCGTGCTGGCCCCGGCTCGCTTGCGGGGCGTGCCGGCCTCGGCTTCTGTGCGGCTCCGGCGGCCTGGACCTGGCTGCCGCGCGACGGACCACCGGGCGGCGCGGGACGCGGCCCGGCGCGGCTCAGGAGGACTGTCCCGGCTCCTGCGCGCCGACCCCGGCTCCCGCGCGGACCCGGCTCCCGCGGGGCTTGGGCGGGCCGGCCCCCGCTCATACGGGGCTCTGGCATCCCGGATCCGGCTGCCGCGCGACGGACCACCGGACGGCTGATCACCATACGGTGGCCGGGACGCGGCCCCGGCGCGACTCCACGTGCCGGATCCGGCTCCCCTGTAGCTTCGGCGTCTTGGACCCGGCGCGGCTGATCACCGGCGGCTGATCACCGTACGCCGCGGGACGCGGCCCCGGCGCGGCTTCCCAGCGCTGGACCCGAGCTCCGGCACGGCTCCCGCACGGCTCCCGCACGGCCCCGGCTCCGGCACGGCTCCCGCAAGGCCCCGGCGCGGCTTTCGAGGGCTGGACCCGGCTCCGGCACGGCTCGCGCGCGGTCCGGCTGCCGTGCGGCGCGCGCGACCCGGTCCCGTGCGGCTCGCGCGACCCGGTCCCGTGCAGCTCGCGCGCGGCCCCCGCTCACGCCCGCCCCGCCGTCACTCCTACTCGTCGTCCTCGTCGTCCAGCCGGGCCAGCCATGTGGCCAGGCGTTCCACCGGTACCTCGAAGTCGGGGTTGAGATCGACGAAGGTCCGGAACTGCTCGGCCAGCCACTCGAAGGTGATCTCCTCCTCGCCGCGCCGCTTCTCCAGTTCCTCGATGCCACGGTCCGTGAAGTACATGCCGTCAAGGATATGTGCGCGCAAACGGCCGGGCCGCACCCCCGGAGCGGGGGTGCGGCCCGGTCACACGGGACGCGCGAGGGCGCTTACGCGTCGAACACCTCACGCACCAGCTGCTCCTGCTCGGCCTGGTGCCGCTTCGCGGAACCGACCGCCGGGGACGAGCTGTGCGGGCGCGAGATGCGGCGCAGGCGCTCGCCGTGCGGGACGTCCGCGCCGACCGCCAGGTCCAGGTGGTCGATCAGGTTGAGCGCGATGAACGGCCAGGCACCCTGGTTCGCCGGCTCCTCCTGCGCCCACAGGTACTTCTCGGCGTTCGGGTACTTCTTGATCTCCGCCTGGAGCTCGGCACCCGGCAGCGGGTACAGGCGCTCGATGCGGATGATCGCCGTGTCCGTGACGCCGCGCTTCTGACGCTCGGCCTCGATGTCGTAGTAGACCTTGCCGGCGCAGAAGACGACCTTCTTGACCGCGGCCGGGTCGACCGAGGCGTCACCGATGACCGGGCGGAACTGGCCCGTCGTGAACTCCTCCGCCTTCGAGGCCGCCGCCTTCAGGCGCAGCATCGACTTCGGCGTGAAGACCACCAGCGGCTTGTGGTGCGGGTTGTGCACCTGCCACCGCAGGAGGTGGAAGTAGTTCGACGGCGACGTCGGCATGGCGACCGTCATGTTGTTCTGGGCGCACATCTGGAGGAAGCGCTCCGGGCGGGCCGAGGAGTGGTCCGGGCCCTGGCCCTCGTAGCCGTGCGGCAGGAGCAGGACGACGCCGGACGTCTGGGCCCACTTCTGCTCGGCCGAGGAGATGAACTCGTCCACGACCGTCTGCGCGCCGTTGACGAAGTCGCCGAACTGCGCCTCCCACATCACGAGGGCCTCGGGACGGGCCAGCGAGTAGCCGTACTCGAAGCCCATCGCCGCGTACTCGGAGAGGAGCGAGTTGTAGACGTTGAGCCGCGACTGGTCCTCGGAGAGGTACTGCAGCGGCGTGTACTCGTCGCCCGTGGTGCGGTCGATGATGACCGCGTGGCGCTGGCCGAACGTACCGCGCTGCGAGTCCTGGCCGGCCAGGCGGACCGGGACGCCCTCCAGGAGGAGGGAGCCGACCGCGAGCGTCTCGCCCATGCCCCAGTCGATCGTGCCGTCCTCGACCATCGCCGCCCGGCGCTGGAGCTGCGGCAGCAGACGCGGGTGGACGGTGATGTGGTCGGGGATGTTGACCTGGGACTCGGCGATCCGCTTGACGACCTCCGTGGTCACCGCGGTGTTCACGGTGACCGGGAACTCGGCCTGCGGGTCGGACGTCTCCACGATCGTCGGCTGCGAGGTGGCCTCGCGGACCTCCGTGAAGACCTTCTCCAGCTGGCCCTGGTAGTCCTGCAGCGCCTGCTCGGCCTCTTCCAGGGTGATGTCGCCGCGACCGATGAGGGACTCGGTGTAGAGCTTGCGCACCGAGCGCTTCTTGTCGATCAGGTCGTACATCAGCGGCTGGGTGAAGGCCGGGTTGTCCGACTCGTTGTGACCGCGGCGGCGGTAGCAGATGAGGTCGATCACCACGTCCTTGTTGAACGCCTGGCGGAACTCGAAGGCCAGACGGGCCACGCGGACCACGGCCTCCGGGTCGTCGCCGTTCACGTGGAAGATCGGGGCCTCGATCATCCTCGCCACGTCCGTCGCGTACATCGACGAGCGCGAGGACTCGGGGGCCGCGGTGAAGCCGACCTGGTTGTTGATGACGATGTGGACCGTGCCGCCGGTGCGGTAGCCGCGCAGCTGCGACATGTTCAGGGTCTCGGCCACCACGCCCTGGCCCGCGAAGGCCGCGTCGCCGTGGATCGCCACCGGCAGGACCGTGAAGTCCGTGCCGCCCTTGCCGATGATGTCCTGCTTGGCGCGGGAGACGCCCTCCAGGACGGGGTCGACGGCTTCGAGGTGCGACGGGTTCGCGACCAGGCTGACCTTGATCTGCTCGCCGTCGAGGCCCGTGAAGGTGCCCTCGGCGCCCAGGTGGTACTTCACGTCACCCGAGCCGTGCATCGACTTCGGGTCGAGGTTGCCCTCGAACTCGCGGAAGATCTGCGCGTACGACTTGCCGACGATGTTGGCGAGGACGTTCAGCCGGCCGCGGTGGGCCATGCCGATGACGACCTCGTCGAGGCGGGACTCCGCCGCCGAGTCGAGCACCGCGTCCAGCAGCGGGATGACGGACTCGCCGCCCTCCAGGGAGAAGCGCTTCTGCCCGACGTACTTCGTCTGCAGGAAGGTCTCGAAGGCCTCCGCCGCGTTCAGGCGGCGCAGGATGCGCAGCTGCTCCTCGCGCTCCGGCTTGGAGTGCGGGCGCTCCACCCGGTCCTGGATCCACTTGCGCTGCTTGGGGTCCTGGATGTGCATGAACTCGATGCCGGTGGTGCGGCAGTACGAGTCGCGCAGGACGCCGAGGATGTCGCGCAGCTTCATCATCGACTTGCCGGCGAAGCCGCCGACGGCGAACTCGCGCTCCAGGTCCCAGAGCGTGAGGCCGTGCTCGGTGATGTCCAGGTCGGGGTGCTTGCGCTGCTGGTACTCCAGCGGGTCGGTGTCGGCCATGACGTGGCCGCGGACCCGGTAGGAGTGGATCAGCTCGAAGACGCGGGCGGCCTTCGTGACGTCGTCGTCGTGGCTGGCGTCGATGTCCTTGAGCCAGCGGACCGGCTCGTAGGGGATGCGCAGCGCCTCGAAGATCTCGTCGTAGAAGTTGTTCTCGCCGAGCAGGAGGTTCGCGACCTGGCGGAGGAACTCGCCGGAGGCGGCGCCCTGGATCACCCGGTGGTCGTAGGTCGACGTGAGCGTCATGACCTTCGAGACGCCGAGCTTGTTCAGGGTGTCCTGGGAGGTGCCCTGGAACTCCGCCGGGTAGTCCATGGAGCCGACGCCCATGATCACGGACTGGCCGGGCATCAGACGCGGCACCGAGTGCACCGTGCCGAGACCGCCGGGGTTGGTCAGGGAGACCGTGACCCCGGAGAAGTCGTCCATCGTCAGCTTGCCGTCGCGGGCGCGGCGGACGATGTCCTCGTAGGCCTGCCAGAACTCGAAGAAGTTCAGCGTCTCGGCCTTCTTGATCGCCGCGACGACCAGCTGGCGGTCGCCGTTCGGCTTGACCAGGTCGATGGCGAGACCGAGGTTGACGTGGTCCGGCTTGACCAGGGTCGGCTTGCCGTCCACCTTCGCGAACGAGTAGTTCATCGCCGGCATCGCCTTGATGGCCTGGACCATCGCGTAGCCGATGAGGTGCGTGAAGGAGATCTTCCCGCCACGCGCCCGCTTGAGGTGGTTGTTGATGACGATGCGGTTGTCGAACAGCAGCTTCACCGGGACCGCGCGCACGGACGTGGCCGTGGGCAGCTCCAGGGAGGCGTCCATGTTCTTCGCGACCGCGGCGGCGGGGCCGCGCAGCACGACCTGCTCGGGGCCCGAGGGGGCCTCACCGGCGGGCTCGGCCTTCGGCTTCGCGGCGGCCGGCTTGGCGGC
>NZ_MUKA01000404.1 GCF_002150735.1 Streptomyces africanus | reverse complement strand
GTCGACCACACCCCCGCCGGCAGGAGTGTGGTCGACGGGGGCACGGACGCAGGGGACGCCGGCGGGGGTGTGGTCGACGGTGCTGGGGAGGCGCTGTACGGCGGCAGGGACGCCGCGGGCGGCGCCGGCTCGCCGTTCCCGGCCCGGGGGCTCGTCATGGTGGGGGAGCCGCACGTCGGGGCCTACGCCCTGGCCGCGCGCCGGCGCCTGGAGCTGCTGTCCGAGGCCAGCGCCCGCATCGGCACGACCCTGGATGTACGCCGCACGGCCGAGGAACTGGCCGAGACGGCGGTCCCGCGCCTGGCCGACTTCGTCACCATCGACCTGCCCGAGGCGGTCCTGCGCGGCGAGGAATCCGCCGACCCCCTCGCCGACCTGCGCCGCACGGTGCTGCACGGCGTCCGCGAGGGCCTGCCCTTCACCCAGCCCGGCCGGCGCATCGACTTCGGCCCGACCGCGCCCCAGCTGCGCTGTCTGACCACGGGTGAGGCGGTACTGGAACCGGACCTCAAGGCCGCAGCGGGCTGGCTCGCCCAGGATCCCGAGCACACCGCGCGCCTGCTCGCCCACGTCCACTCCCTCATCGCGGTGCCCCTGCTCGCCCGCGGTGTCGTCCTGGGCATCGCCAGCTTCTACCGCGCCGGGAGCGCCTTCGGGGACGACGACCGTTCGCTGGCCCAGGAACTCGCCGCCCGCGCCGCCCTGTCCATCGACAACGCCCGGCGCTACACCCACGAACGCGCCATGGTCCTGGCCCTCCAGCGCAGACTCCTCCCGCACGGGCTGCCCGACCAGGACGCCGTCGAGGTCGCCCACCGCTATCTGCCCGCCGAATCCGACGTGGGCGGGGACTGGTACGACGTCATCCCCCTTTCCGGCACCCGCATCGGGCTCCTCGTCGGCGACGTCGTCGGCCACGGCATGCTCTCCGCGGCCACGATGGGCCGGCTGCGCACCGCCGCGCGCAGCTTCGCCGAGCTCGACTTCTCCCCGGACGAGGTCCTCACCCACCTCGACAACCTCGTGGGACGCCTGGACCGGGAGGACCCCGACGGCAAGGGCGCCGGCGTCATCGGCGCGACCTGTCTGTACGCCGTCTACGACCCGACCGAGCAGCGGTGCCTCATGGCGCGCGCCGGTCACCCGCCGCCCGCACTCGTCCACCCCGACGGCACCGTGTCCTACCCCGACCTCCCGGCCGGGCCCCCGCTCGGTCTCGGGGGTCTGCCCTTCGACACCGTCGAGATCGACGTCCCCGAGGGCAGTCAGCTGGTGCTCTACACGGACGGGCTCATCGAGGACCGCCACCGTGACGTCGACGTGGTGCTGGAGCAGTTGCGCGTGGCCCTGGCCCATCCGGAGCGGGCACCCGAGCAGACCTGCCAGGCGGTCCTGGACACCGTGGCGCCCGCGCACCCGCACGACGACATCGCCCTGCTCGTCGCCCGCGTGCACGCGCTCGACCCCGGTCGGATCGCCGCCTGGGAGCTGCCCGCCGACCCGTCGGTCGTCGCCGAGGTCCGGGCGTCCGCCATGCGGCGCATGGCCGACTGGGGGCTCGACGAGAGCGCGTTCGCGGCGGAGCTGATCCTCAGCGAGCTGATCACCAACGCCATCCGGCACGGCGCCGGGCCCATCCGGGTGCGGCTGCTGTACGGGCGCACGCTGATCTGCGAGGTCTCCGACGTCAGCAACACCGCCCCCCATCTGCGCCGCGCGGCCAGTACCGACGAGGGCGGACGCGGCCTGTTCCTCGTCGCGCAGCTCTCGCAGAGCTGGGGCACGCGCTACCTCCCCGAGGGCAAGGTCATCTGGGCCGAGTGCGGGCTCGATGCCGCGTGAGGCGTCCGCCGACCCGCGTGGGAGTCACAGCGGCCGAAAGATGCCCGAAATGCTGTAATTTGATCGGGTGCGCGACGCTCCAGACACGCCGGTGAAGGCGGCTTCACCCTTCGGGCCGGAGCCCCTGGTCCGTATCCGCGGGCTCGGCAAGCGGTTCGGCGGGACCGTCGCGCTGGCCGGGGTCGACCTCGACGTCCACGCGGGCAGCGTGCTCGCCCTCCTCGGGCCCAACGGCGCGGGCAAGTCGACGCTCATCAAGGTCCTCGCCGGCGTCCACGCCGCCGACACGGGACAGATCACCGTGGACGGCATCCCCCTCGGCAGCCCGGCCGCGTCCCGGAGCATGTCCTTCATCCACCAGGACCTCGGTCTCGTGGAGTGGATGACGGTCGCCGAGAACATCGCCCTCACCACCGGATACGCACGCCGCACCGGGCTGATCTCCTGGCGGCGCACACGCGAGCGCTGCGTCGATGCGCTGCGGATCGTCGCCGGGCATCTCGACCCCGACGCGCCGGTCTCCGGGCTCGCACCGGCCGAGCGCTCGCTCGTCGCGATCGCCAGGGCCCTGGCAGCCCGCGCGAAGCTCATCGTCCTCGACGAGCCGACCGCCCGCCTGCCCGCCGCCGACAGCGCCCGGCTCTTCGCCGTCCTGCACGACCTGCGCGACCGCGGACACGCGATCCTCTACGTCAGCCACCGCCTGGA
>NZ_MUKA01000403.1 GCF_002150735.1 Streptomyces africanus | reverse complement strand
GAAGTCGTCGAGCCGCAGCACCGGGAGGCCGGAGCGGGCCGCGAGGAGGGACTTGCCGGAGCCGGAGGGGCCGCAGAGCAGCACGACTCGCGTCGGTATGGCCAGAGGAGAACTCACGGGACACCAGTGTGAGGCATCCATCGGGGGCCGTACGACCCCGCGGGTCGGCTTTGATGTGCGCGTCACACCTCAACTACCCTTTGCGTCTCATCGATTACCCAGTGCATCAGAAGGTGGCAGTGATGGCTCGACACGACTCCTCCAGGAAGCCGACCGCCCAGCGTGCCCTGGCCGTCCTCGCGACCACGGGAGTGGCGCTGGGGGCGGGGGCGGCCACGGCCGCGGCGGCGGGCACCGGCTCGGCCTCGGACGCGGTCCACACCTCGCTCGGCAGGACCCACCCCGAGTCCGCCCTCCAGGCCGCGACCGGCTCCGTCCGCTACGCCACCGGCTCGGTCGCGGGCCTCAAGCCCAACCCCCTCGCCGGCACGGGAGTCGACCCGCTCGACAACGGCGTCGGCACCGAGGTCGCGGACTTCAAGCCGGTGAAGTCCCAGGAACTCACCGGGCCGGTCGCGCAGGCCCCGTCCGTCGAGAGCATCCCGGTGGCGGGGCAGGCGGTGGGACCGCTCGCGCGGTAGGGCCGCACGGCGACAGACGCGCACGAGAGAAGCCCCGGCCCTCCCGGACGGAGAAGGGCCGGGGCTTCCGCTGTGAGGGGCGCTCTCGTGCGCTCTAGTAAGAGGAACCGGACGCGCCCAGTGACCCCGTCGGGTGCCAGACCGTTTTGGTCTCCAGGAACGCCGTCATGCGGTCGATGCCCGGCGTCTCCGCGTAATCCACAGGCTGTGGACGCAGGACCCGCTTGAGGTTGTCGGCCGCGGCGACCTCCAGCTCCTTCGCGAGGGCCTCGTCGGCGCCCGCGAGGTCGATCGCGTTGACGTCCTGGTGGGCGGCCAGCGGGGTCGCGATCTCCGCCGTCCGGCCCGACAGGACGTTGACCACGCCGCCGGGGACGTCCGAGGTGGCCAGCACCTCGGCGAGGGACAGCGCGGGCAGCGGGGCCTTCTCGCTCGCCACGACGACCGCCGTGTTGCCGGTCGCGATCACCGGGGCGAGCACCGACACCAGGCCCAGGAAGGACGACTCCTGGGGCGCCAGGACCGCGACCACACCCGTCGGCTCGGGGGAGGACAGGTTGAAGAACGGACCCGCGACCGGGTTGCCGCCGCCGACCACCTGGGCGATCTTGTCGGTCCAGCCCGCGTACCAGACCCAGCGGTCGATCGTCGCGTCCACGACCGCCGCCGCCTTGGACTTCGACAGCCCCTCGGCGTCGGCCACCTCGCGCGTGAACTGGTCGCGGCGGCCCTCCAGCATCTCCGCCACGCGGTAGAGGACCTGGCCGCGGTTGTACGCCGTCGCGCCGGACCAGCCGCCGAACGCCTTACGGGCCGCGACCACGGCGTCCCGGGCGTCCTTGCGGGAGGAGAGGGGCGCGTTGGCCAGCCAGTTGCCCTTCGAGTCGGTCACCTCGTACACCCGGCCGCTCTCGGAACGCGGGAACTTGCCGCCCACGTACAGCTTGTAGGTCTTGAGGACACTCAGTCGCGTGTCAGACATCGAGGTACGCCTCCAGGCCGTGGCGGCCGCCCTCGCGGCCGAAGCCCGACTCCTTGTAGCCGCCGAACGGCGACGTCGGGTCGAACTTGTTGAACGTGTTGGACCAGACGACACCCGCGCGGAGCTTGTTCGCGACCGCCAGGATGCGCGAGCCCTTCTCCGTCCAGATGCCGGCGGAGAGGCCGTACGGCGTGTTGTTGGCCTTGGCGACGGCCTCGTCCGGCGTGCGGAAGGTCAGGACCGACAGCACTGGGCCGAAGATCTCGTCGCGGGCGACCGTGTGCGCCTGGGTGACGTTCGTGAAGAGCGTTGGGGCGAACCAGTAGCCGTTCTCCGGCAGTTCGCAGGCCGGTGACCAGCGCTCGGCGCCCTCCGCCTCGCCCTGCTCGACGAGCGAGGTGATGCGCGTGAGCTGCTCCTCGGAGTTGATCGCGCCGATGTCCGTGTTCTTGTCGAGCGGGTCGCCGAGGCGGAGGGTCGACAGGCGGCGCTTGAGGGAGTCGAGGAGCTCGTCGTGGATCGACTCCTGGACCAGCAGGCGGCTGCCCGCGCAGCAGACCTGGCCCTGGTTGAAGAAGATGCCGTTCACGATGCCCTCGACGGCCTGGTCGATCGGAGCGTCGTCGAAGACGATGTTGGCGCCCTTGCCGCCCAGTTCGAGCGTGACCTTCTTGCGGGTGCCGGCGACCGTGCGGGCGATCTCCTTGCCGACGGCCGTGGAGCCCGTGAAGGCCACCTTGTTCACGTCCGGGTGGGCCACCAGCGCCGCGCCGGCGTCGCCGTAACCGGGAAGGATGTTGACGACGCCCTTCGGCAGGCCCGCCTGGCGGCAGATGTCCGCGAAGAAGAGCGCCGAGAGGGGCGTGGTCTCCGCCGGCTTCAGGACGACCGTGTTGCCGGTGGCGAGCGCCGGGGCGATCTTCCACGCCAGCATCAGCAGCGGGAAGTTCCAGGGGATGACCTGGCCGGCCACGCCCAGCGGCCGCGGATCCGTACCGAAGCCCGCGTGGTCGAGCTTGTCGGCCCAGCCCGCGTAGTAGAAGAAGTGCGCCGCGACCAGGGGGAGGTCCGCGTCGCGGGTCTCCTTGATCGGCTTGCCGTTGTCGAGGGTTTCCAGGACGGCGAGCTCGCGGGAGCGCTCCTGGATGATCCGCGCGATGCGGAACAGGTACTTGGCGCGCTCCGAGCCGGGCAGCGCCGACCACTTCGCGAAGGCCTTGCGGGCCGCCTGTACGGCGCGGTCCACGTCCGCCTCGCCCGCCTGGGCGATCTCGGCGAGGACCTCTTCGGAGGAGGGGCTGACCGTCTTGAAGACCTTGCCGTCCGAAGCCTCGGTGAACTCGCCGTCGATGAACAGGCCGTACGAGGGCGCGATGTCGACGATCGAGCGCGACTCGGGCGCCGGGGCGTATGCGAATACCGATGACACGTTGTCCCTGTTCATGGGTATCAGTCCACCGTCACGTAGTCGGGGCCGGAGTAGCGGCCGGTGGCCAGCTTCTGGCGCTGCATCAGAAGGTCGTTGAGCAGCGAGGAGGCGCCGAAGCGGAACCAGTGGTTGTCCAGCCAGTCCCCGCCGGCGGTCTCGTTGACCAGGACGAGGAACTTGATGGCGTCCTTGGAGGTGCGGATGCCGCCGGCCGGCTTCACACCGACCTGGATGCCGGTCTGTGCACGGAAGTCACGTACCGCCTCCAGCATGAGGAGCGTGTTCGCCGGGGTCGCGTTGACGGCGACCTTGCCGGTGGACGTCTTGATGAAGTCCGCGCCCGCCAGCATCCCGAGCCAGCTCGCGCGGCGGATGTTGTCGTACGTCGACAGCTCGCCCGTCTCGAAGATGACCTTCAGGCGCGCGGACGTGCCGCAGGCCTCCTTCACGGCGGTGATCTCGTCGTACACCTTCAAGTATCGGCCCGCGAGGAACGCCCCGCGGTCGATGACCATGTCGATCTCGTCGGCGCCGGCGGCGACGGCCTCGCGGACGTCGGCCAGCTTGACGGTGAGCGGGGCGCGGCCGGCCGGGAACGCCGTGGCGACGGAGGCGACCTTCACGCCGGAACCGGCGACGGCCTCCTTGGCCACGGCCACCATGTCGGGGTAGACGCAGACCGCGGCCGTCGCGGGCGCCGTACGGTCGGTCGGGTCGGGCCGGACCGCCTTCGCGCCGAGCGCCCGGACCTTGCCCGGGGTGTCCGCGCCTTCCAGCGTCGTCAGGTCGACCATCGAGATGGCGAGGTCGATGGCGTACGCCTTCGCGGTCGTCTTGATCGAACGCGTACCTAGGGAGGCCGCACGGGCCTCCAGTCCGACCGCGTCGACGCCGGGGAGCCCGTGGAGGAAGCGGCGCAGCGCGCTGTCGGACGCGGTGACGTCCTTGAGGGGGTGAGCTGCGGTGAGTGCAGAACTGGGCATGGTCACCAGACGAGCATATCTACGCGCGTAGCGGCTGTACAGCCCCTGGGTTTGGTCGGGTGGGTGAGGGTGGTCGCATACGGTCCGGCAGAATCGGAGCATGACGAGCCCCGAGTCCCAGTCGCCCGCGCCGCAGCCTTCGGAGCCCGAGTCCGAGGACCGGGTGTACCGGTCGGTTCCGGCCATCGCCGGTGGCGCGCTGCTGCTCGCCATCGCCGGGTGGCTCGGCATCGACGCGGTGGTCTCGGGCCAGGGGAGCACGCCGTGGATGGCGCTCGCCGTGCTGATCCTGATCGTGCCGCTGGTCGTCGCCTTCACGCTGCGGCCCGCCGTGTACGTGGATGACGACCGGCTGCGTATCCGCAATCCCTTCCGCGTCATCGTGGTTCCCTGGGGGCAGGTCGCCTCGTTGAAGTCCTCCTACTCGAACGAGGTCGTCACCGAGTCCGGCGCGAAGTACCAGCTGTGGGCCGTGCCCGTCTCGCTGCGTGCCCGCAAGAAGGCCGCGCGGCGTGAGATGCGGGCGACCGCGCAGGCCCGGCGGGAGATGGGGCGGGACGAGGGGCGCGGCAGTGCGCTCGGGATGCGTGCGGGGCTGGGTTCCGGGCCGGGGCAGGGCCTCGGTGGAGGCCCGGTGTCGGACGGGCCCGCGCGGGCGGAGACCGACCGGATCATGGATGAGCTGCGGGGGCTGCACGAGGCGCGGGCC
>NZ_MUKA01000402.1 GCF_002150735.1 Streptomyces africanus | reverse complement strand
GGAGAAGCACCGCGCGGTGCTGGAGTGGCTGCTCGCGCCGGACGGGCCGATCCACGGGCGGGCGCGGGTGCATCTCATGGAGAAGACCTTCTTCGTGGTGGACCGGGCCGTCGGCCTGCTGCTGGGCGACCCGGGCGCGGCCCTCGTCCTGTTCCGCGAGGGCCGAAGGACCTTCGGGGAGGACGGCTGGCGGGCGTTCCTGGAGGCGGCCAACCAGCTGCTGCGGGTGCGCAACAACGGGGAACCGGGTGTCCCCGTGGAGGTCTTCTACGACACGGTCGGCACCCTGCGGCGCGCTCGTCCGGACACGGAGGTGACGGAGGTCCTCGAACGGCTGGCAGCGACCCGGGCCCGAGCGGTGTCCTACCGGGCGGCGTTCCTGGACGGGCCGCCCCTGATCCCGGTGCTCAACCCGCTGCTGCCGGCGATCGTCCGGACGGCCGCGCTGTGGAGCGGCGACGGGCATCCCGTCCGTCTGGTGCACGACCGGCAGAACATGCTGACCCCGGACCGCATCGCCTGGATCGAGGAGACGGCCCGGCAGGCGGGGGTCGGCCTGGCCGGGCTGCGGTTGATCGTCGCGCGCGAGGACGCGCGCGTGCAGGTGGCGGACTTCCTCGCGGGGATCGCCCGCAAGATCGCCTCCGACGAGCTGAACGGACGCGGGGACCCCGCGCTCACCGCCCTGCTGCGGCCCTACGTCGATCCGGCCTCGGTGTGGGGCGACGCGCGCAGCCGGGCCCTGCTCACCGCTGTGGCGGACCTCGATCCGACCGTACCCGCCGCCGGCCGGCGGTGAAGAGATCACGTGTGCGCTGAACACGGCACGGCTGCGCCCCGTATGGGAAGAGGGCACTCAACTCAAGGAGTGCCCCGCGGTGTTCACATCGTGATGTTCGGGTTCGGGAGCCATGCATGAGGCACGCACGACGACGGGTCGTCCGGCGAGTGACACGGCTGGCGGCCGTCGGCGGACTCCTTCTCGGAGGAGCGATGGTCACAAACGCCGTGGCGAGCGAGTCCCCCGACCCATCGATCGGCGTCCCGTACTCCGCGCGGCCGGCCACGAGCATGGGCACCGACCTGGTGTCCCGACTCGGCACCTCCCGTACGGCGGGCAGCTGGGTCGACTCCGCGGGCCGGCCGGTCGTGGCGGTCACGGACGAGAAGGCGGCCGACGAGGTCGAGCGCGCCGGTGCGCGGGCGAAGATGGTGCGCCACAGCATGAGCGACCTCAAGTCCGCCACGGCGACGCTGCGTTCGGCGCCCCGGGTGCCCGGCACCGCCTGGGCCCTGGACTACAAGAGCAACGAGGTGGTGGTCCGGGGCGACAGCACCGTCTCCGCCTCCGACTGGTCGCGGCTGACCGACGTCGCGGAGGGCATCGGCGGCTTCGTGCGCATGGAGCGCACCGAGGGCACGTTCACGACGCGGGTCAACGGCGCGCAGCCGATCCTGTCGACCGCCGGGCGCTGTTCGGCGGGCTTCAACGTGACCGACGGGACGACCGACTACATCCTCACGGCCGGGCACTGCGGGCCCGACGGTTCCGTCTGGTTCGCCGACGACCGGGGCCGGAAGCAGGTCGGCTCGTCCCTCAAGGGGAGCTTTCCCGGTGACGACTACTCCCTGGTGAAGTACGACAGCGGCCGCGCGGGCGAGGGTGCGGACGTCGTGGCGGTCGGTGGCGGCAAAGGTGTGCGGATCACGGGCGTGGCCGATGCGGAGGTCGGGCAGAAGATCTTCCGCAGCGGCAGCACCAGCGGGCTGCGCGAGGGGGAGGTGACCGCGCTGAACGCGACGGTCAACTACCCGGAGGGCACGGTCACCGGTCTCATCGAGACGAACGTGTGCGCCGAACCCGGTGACAGCGGCGGCCCGATGTTCGCCGACGGCATCGCGCTCGGCGTGACGTCGGGCGGCAGCGGGGACTGCACGGCGGGCGGTACGACGTTCTTCCAGCCGGTGACGAAGGCGCTCACCGAGCTGGGCGTCAAGCTGATCGTGGCCAAGCAGGCCGGCGGCACCGGCGCCTCCCCCGCGCCGGCGGCCTCGCAGGGCGCCGCCTCGCCCGGCTCGTCGGCACCGGTCACGGGCGAGGACGTGTCGGGCCTGCTGACCCGCCTCACCGACCCGCGCAACGTCGGCCCCGGCCTGCTGGTGATCGCGGGCAGCCTCGTCGCCCTGGTGGCGACCCGGTGGATCCGCGCGGAGCAGGACCGCAAGGCGTATCGGCAGCACTACTCGGCTACTTGGGGATGACATCGGTACGTCGGGGTGAGGACGCCTCATGACCGTACTGCTCGGCGCCACCGAGCTCCGGCGGGTGGTCACACCCGAGGACGTGCTCCCGGCGCTGCGCCAGGGCTTTGTCGCGGCCCTCGGCACGCAGACGCCCCCGCGGCGCGTGCGCCAGAGCCTGCCGACGTCCGCCGGGAGCATCGCCGTCCTGCTGCCGGGGCTGCTGCCGGGCATCCCCGCCTACACGGTCAAGGTGAACGCCAAGTTCCCGGGCTCCGACCCGGCGATCTCCGGCATCGTCTGTCTCCACGACCTGAGGACCGGGGAGTTGCTCGCGCTGCTGGACTCCGCGTTCGTGACCGCGTGGCGGACCGGGCTGTCGGCGGCATTGGCCACCGCTCTGCTCAGCCCGGCGGGAGCACGCGCTGTGGGGATCATCGGCGCCGGAGCCCAGGCGGACATGACGCTGCGCGGGCTGACCCGGCTGCGCACGGTCGAGCGGCTCGTCATCCACGACGCCGACGGCGAACGGGCGCACCGGATGGCCGAGGTCTGGCAACGGGCCGGACTCGCGTGCGAGGTCGTCGGCAGTGCGCGGGAGGTCGCCCGCACCTGTGACAGCGTCGTCACCGCGACCTGGTCCCGACGCCCGCTGCTGCACCTTCCGGACGTCCGGCCGGGCGCGCACATCACCTCACTGGGAGCGGACGAACCGGGCAAGGCGGAGCTGGACGCCGGGTTGCTGCGGCATGCGCGCGTGATCGTGGACGACCTCGACCTGGCCATGACGTCCGGCGCGCTGGGCAGTGCGGGCCTGGGCCGGGAGGATGCCGCGGCCGTGCTGGGCCGGGTTGTCGAGGGGACCGTCCCGGCGCGCACCGATGCCGGGCAGGTGACGGTCTACACCCCGGTCGGTCTGCCCTGGCAGGATCTCGCACTCTCCTGGGCCGCCTATGAGGCGGCGCTGCGGGACGGGGTCGGGGTCGGCTTCCGGTTCCCCTCGCGGCCGGAGGACGAGGGTGAGGCGTGACACGCCGACGCCGGGGCGTCTCTGCCTCACCCCAGCGTGAGCAGCACCGTCGCCACCCCCGCTCCCAGCAGCCCCAGCGCCTGGCGGCGGCTGATCCGCTCGTGCAGGAGGACGAGGCCGAGGATGACGGGCAGGGCCGGGTAGAGGGACGCGAGGACGACGGCGATGGCCAGCAACTGGCGCTGCGCGGCGAGCAGATACAGCACGAGGCCGAGGGCCGCGCCGGCCCCGATGGAGAGAGCCTGGACGCAGCGGCCGGGCGGCAGCCTCAGCCGGCGGGCGTGGCGTGCGGCGTCCGGCAGGAGGATGAGGACCGCGGCGACACGGCCCGCGGCGACGGGCCACAGTCCGCTCGCGGCGGCCGCCTGCCCGAGGGCGAGGTACTGCACGGCCACGCCCGCGCTGGCGAGCAGTCCGTCCGCCGTCCCCTTGCCCGCGCCGCCCCCGCCTCCGGAGACGAACCAGAGCGCGGGCACCGTGACGGCGATGCCCAGCCAGGCCAGGGCCCCCGGGCGGTCGCCGAGGACGAGCACCCCGCACAGCACCGACAGCGCGACGCCGGTGACGGCGCTCACGGGCACCACGACGCTCATCGCGCCGCTGCTCAGCCCGCGGTTGAGGAACCGCATGGCGATGCCGCTGCCGACGCCGGACAGCGCGCCCCACAGCAGGTCGGCGGTGTGGACGGTGTCGGCGGGGATGAGGAGCGCTGCGGCGCAGGCGAGCAGCAGTCCGCCGAGCTGGCCGAGGAAGGTGACGGCGGCGTGGTGGATGTGCCGGGACAGCAGACCGCCGGCGAAGTCGACGATGCCGTAGACGACGGCCGAGGAAAGTGCGAGAAGGGCACCCATTGGATCAGGGGTGCCCCGGGACGAGGGTCCGATGCGTCAGCTGACCTGGCTGACGCTCAGGCCGCGGGCGCGGACTGCGGGGCCGCGGCGGCCCACTCCAGGACGAGCCGCTGGTATTCCTCGCGCTGCTCGACGCTCAGTGTCCCGCCCGACCGGCGCCACAGGGCCCGGATCTCCTCGTTGACCTCGTCAGCCGTTCGCTGGGAAGAGGATTCAACAGTGGTGGACATGCTGTGAAGCATACGTCGCCGCAGGTGAAGACGATGTGAGTAATCGTGAGGTAAACGGTCATTCCGGACAGTGTTGCTGATCACGTCCATCTCCCAGTAAACGTGAGCCTGTTCACGCTTCGGCCGATCCCAGCACCAGCACCTTGATGGCCAGAACGGCCGCACCGCGCGCCCAGTCGTGAAAATCGGACACCTTCGTCTCCAGTTCGACCGGTGCGGCCAAGGGGTGCCGGTTGTCGCGGACGGCGTCCTCGACCGTCTTGCCGGCCACGTCCATCAGCCCGACCCCCTCCCCCGCGAGCAGGATCTTCTGCGGCATCACGAAGTTGGAGATCTGCGCGACGAGCGTGCCCAGCGCCCGGGCGGCCTCGTCGACGACCCGGACGGGCATCGGCTCCCCGGCGGCGGCCGCCGCGAGGATCTCCTCGTAGGTCCGGTCGCGGCCGGTGGCGGCCTGGACCTGATAGCGGATGTTGGGGATGGTCAGCAGCGAGACGGCACTGCCGCGCCGGCCGTCCGGGGTGAGCGGTCCGTTGGGGTCGACGATCCAGTGCCGGCCGAAGCCGCGGTCCTCCTCGGCGTAGGCCACCCGCTTGCCGCCCAGGACCAGCCCGTAGCCGATGCCGGCGCCGATGGTGAGGACGACGAAGCGGTCCAGGCCGCGTCCGGCACCGAACCAGGTCTCGGACTCGACCAGGGCGGCGACGTCGTTCTCCACGACGACGGGCAGCCCGGTGCGCTCCTCGACGAGTTCAGCCAGGGGCACGTCCCGCCACAGCAGGAACGGGGACTCCCCGACCACGGCACGGTCCTGGACAAAACCGCCGACCCCGATGCCGATCCCGGCGAGCCGGGGGTGGTCCCGGACCAGCTCGGCGGTCATCTCCCCGAGCACGTCGGCGACTTCGGCCGGGTCATGAGTGGTGAGCGGACGGTCGTGGCGGGCGACGATGTCGCTTCTGAGCGTGGTGACGACGCCGTAGACCATGTCCTCGGTGATCTTGAAGCCGAGGAAGGACCAGGAGTCGGCGACGACGTCCAGCGGTGTCGACGGGCGGCCCTGGCGCGCCTCCGCCGACACGCCCGCCTCGGCCACCTCGACCAGCAGGCCGGACTCGATCAGCGGCTTGGTCAGCCGGGTGAGGCTGCCGGCCGACAGCCCCAGCCTGCGGGCGAGTTCGGTGCGCGACAGCGGGCCGTGCACGAGCACCTCGATGGCCACCGAGCGCTCTCCCGGGCTCAGCGGCGGCCAGCTGGCGATGCCTGCGGTCATGTCCGTGCGACTCCCCTCGCCCTTTTCTTTCGCACTGAAACCAACATGACCACTCTATGGCGATGAAGGTTCCTGAGAAAAGATGTTTGCACCCCTCTTGACGCAGCAATTGTTTCGCGCCAAAAGTAAGTCCCGCCAGAGGACGAGCCGCCGCAGCGAGGGAGTCTCCCGATGACCATCGCCTCCAGCAGCCCTCCGTCGCGTCTGCCCGTGGGCGGCGCGGCGAAGGCCCGCAGCAAACCCAGGACACGACGGACCGACGTGGGCGAGAACCGGGGTGACGGACGGCTGGCCGCGCTCTTCATCGCGCCGGCGCTGCTCGGCTTCGTGGTCTTCCTGCTCTGGCCGACGCTCCGGGGCATCTACCTGAGCTTCACCCGCTTCAACCTGCTGACACCTGCCGAGTGGGTGGGCCTGGACAACTACGTCCGGATGGTCCACGACCCCATCTTCTGGAGCTCGTTGAAGGTCACCGTCGAGTACGTCGTCATCAACATCGGCGTGCAGACGGTCGCGGCGCTCGCCATCGCCGTCCTCCTCCAGCGGCTGACCCAGTCGGCGATGCTGCGCGGCATCGTGCTCACGCCGTACCTGATGTCGAACGTCGTCGCCGGTCTGGTCTGGCTCTGGATCCTCGACACCCAGCTCGGCATCGGCAACGAGATCATCAGCGCCGTCGGCGTCGACCGCATCCCGTTCCTCGCCGACGAGACCTGGGCGATCCCGACGATCGCGCTCATCAACGTGTGGCGGCACGTCGGGTACACCGCGCTGCTGCTGTTCGCCGGTCTCCAGGCGATCCCGGGCGACATGTACGAGGCGGCCCGGGTGGACGGCGCGAGCGAGTGGCGGATGTTCTGGCGGATCACCATGCCGCTGCTGCGGCCGGTGCTCGCGGTCGTGCTGATCATGACGGTGATCGGGTCGTTCCAGGTGTTCGACACCGTGGCCGTGACCACCGCGGGCGGTCCGGCGAACGCGACCAACGTGCTCCAGTACTACATCTACGGCTCGGCCTTCGGGCGCTTCCAGTTCGGCTACGCCTCGGCCATGTCCGTCGCCCTGCTGGTCGTGCTGAGCGCGATCACCGTCCTGCAGTACCGGCTCACCCGGGCCGGCCGGACCGACCTCGGCTGACGGAAGGGAGACACCGCCATGGCTGCCGTGACGACAACGACGCCGACGACCCTGCGACCGGTCAGGCGCAGGTTCCCCTTCGGGCGGGCCGCCGCCTGGACCGTGATGGGGCTGATCCTCCTCATCACCCTGCTGCCGTTCTACTGGATCCTGCGCACCGCGCTGTCCACCAACGCGGGGCTCAACGCGGATCCGACCAACCCCCTGCCCGTGGACCTCACCACGAGCGGCTTCGAACGCGCCCTGGGCATGCAGTCGGCCGAGGAGGCCGTCAAACAGGGCGGTGCCGGCGGCGGGCTCGACTTCTGGCGCTATCTGCTCAACTCGGTGCTGGTCTCGACCCTGATCACCGGCTGTCAGCTGTTCTTCTCCGCGATGGCGGCGTACGCCTTCTCGCGGCTGCGCTGGCGCGGGAGGGACAAGGTGTTCGGCCTGTTCCTGGCCGGGATGATGGTGCCCGCCATCTTCACCCTGCTGCCGAACTTCGTGCTCATCAAGCAACTGCACCTGGTGGACACGCTCCTCGGCATCGCCCTGCCCACCATGTTCATGACGCCGTTCGCGGTGTTCTTCCTGCGGCAGTTCTTCATGAACATCCCGCAGGAGGTCGAGGAGGCCGCGCTGCTCGACGGTGCCGGGAAGGTCAAGATCTTCTTCCGGGTGGTGCTGCCGATGGCGTCCACACCGATCGTCACGCTGGGCGTGCTGACGTACATCACCTCCTGGAACGACTACTTCTGGCCGCTGATGGTCTCCTACAGCGACAGCTCGCGGGTGCTGACCGTGGCGCTGGCGATCTTCCGGGCGCAGACCCCGGCGACCGGCGTCGACTGGTCCGGGCTCATGGCGGCGACGCTGATCGCCGCGCTGCCGATGCTGGTGCTGTTCGCCTGCTTCGCGCGCCGCATCGTCAGCTCCATCGGCTTCACCGGGATCAAGTAGAGGGACTGTCATGCGAATACGTCTGCGTACGCTCGTCGCGGCCTCCGGAGCGCTGGCGCTGTCCCTGGTCAGCGGATGCGCCCAGGGCGGCGCCGCCGGGTCCTCCGCGCACACGGTCACGTACTGGCTGTGGGACGCCAACCAGCTGCCCGCCTACCAGGCCTGTGCCAAGGGGCTCGAGAAGGAGAACCCCGGACTGAACGTCAAGATCACCCAGTTGGGCTGGAGCGACTACTGGACCAAGCTCACCGCCGGGTTCATCGCCGGCACCCAGCCGGACGTGTTCACCGACCACATCCAGAACTTCGGCCAGTACGCCGACCTGAAGGTCCTCGAACCGCTCGACGACCTCGGCATCAAGGACACCGACTACCAGCCGGGCCTCGCCGCCAACTGGGTCGGCAAGGACGGCCACCGCTACGGCGCCCCCAAGGACTGGGACACGGTCGCGCTGTTCTACAACTCGAAGATGACGAAGGCCGCCGGTCTCACCGCCGAGCAGCTCAACAGCCTGTCCTGGAACCCGAAGGACGGCGGCACCTTCGAGAAGGCCGTCGCCCACCTCACGATCGACAGGAACGGCAAGCGGGGCGACGAGCCCGGCTTCGACAAGAACAACGTCAAGGTGTACGGCCTGGCCAGCAACGGCGGCGGCTTCGGCGACGGCCAGACCCAGTGGAGCAACTTCGCCGCCTCCGCCGGGTGGAGCTACCTGGACAAGCCGCGCTGGGGCACGAAGTACCAGTACGACAGCAAGACCTTCCAGTCGGTCGTCCAGTGGTACTTCGGTCTGGCGAAGAAGGGCTACATGCCGCCGCTGTCCGACTACAACGTCCAGTCCAACCAGGCGAACACCCAGGTCGCGGCGGGCAAGGCCGCCACCGCCTTCGACGGGGCCTGGATGATCTCCACGTACGCGGGCTTCAAGGGCCGGGACATCAAGACCGCCCTGACGCCGGTCGGTCCGACCGGCAAGCGCGCCACGATGATGAACGGCCTCGCCGACTCCGTCACCAAGGCATCCAAGAACAAGGCGGGCGCCAAGAAGTGGGTGGCGTACCTGGCCTCGGACGCGTGCCAGAAGGTCGTCGGCCGGTACGGCGTCGTCTTCCCCGCGACGAAGGCCGGGACCGAGGCCGCCGTCGCCGCGTACCGGAAGAAGGGCATCGACGTCTCGTCGTTCACCAAGCCCGTGGCCGACAAGAAGGACTTCCGGACCTTCTCGTACCCGATCGCCAGCTACTCGGCGGACATGACGGCGCTCATGCAGCCCGCGATGGAGGACATCTACGGCAACGGAAAGCCGGTCAGCAGCCTCGACGAGACCAACGAACAGATCAACCTGATCCTCTCGCAGTGATCACCCACCAGTGAAGGACACGCCTTACATGACGTTCTCCATCGGCATCGTCGGCGCCGGACAGTTCTCGGGCCAGTTCGCCACGCTGTTCCAGGCCCACCCCGGCGTCAGCGACGTCTATGTCACCGACCTGCTGCCCGAGCGGGCCGGGCAACTCGCCTCCGCCCAGGGGCTGACGGGCACCTTCCCGTCGTACCAGGCCATGCTGGAGTCGGAGGACGTCGACGCCGTCGCGATCTTCACCCAGCGCTGGACGCACGGGCCGCTGGTGCTCCAGGGCCTGAGCGCCGGCAAGCACGTGTACTCCGCGGTCCCCATGGCGATCACCGCGGAGGAGATCGCGGCGATCATCGACGCCGTCAAGGCCACCGGGCTGACCTACATGATGGGCGAGACCAGCGAGTACAACCCGGCGACGGTCCACGCCCGCAACCAGATCGCCGAGGGCGCCTTCGGGCGGCTGTTCTACGCCGAGGGCGACTACGTCCACGACATGGACCTGGGGTTCTACGAGGCGTACCAGTACAGCGGCGGCGAGAACTGGAAGGCCACCGCCAGCTACCCCCCGCTGCTGTACCCGACGCACGCGGTCGGCGGGGTGCTGGGCGCCTGGAAGACGCACGCGGTCAGCGTGTCGGCGGTCGGTGTCGTCGACGACCGGGGCGACGGCGTCTTCGACAAGGAGATCAGCCAGTTCGGCAACGACTTCTCCAACGCCACGGCGCTGTTCGAGGTGGCGGGCGGCGGCTCGTTCCGTACGAACGAGTTCCGGCGGGTCGGCTACCCCTCGCACATACGGGAGTCGCGCTTCCGCTTCTTCGGCACCGAGGCGAGCATGGAGCAGCTCGCGACGGTCGCCCTGTGGCAGGACAAGCAGGGGGTGAAGGACATCAGCGAACTGCTGGAGCCCAAGCCCACCATGGCGCCCGACGACCCCTCGCTCCAGCACATCGCGCCGGAGCTGCGGGCCGCCTTCACCTCCGGGTCGGCTCCCGTGCACGACCGGGCGCGGCTGCCGAGGGAGTTCGACCACCTCCACAACGGCCACGAGGGCAGCCACCACTTCCTGGTGGACGACTTCGTGACCGCCGTCAACACGCGCACCCTGCCGTCGGTGAACGCGTGGGTGGCCGCCCGCTACACCCTGCCGGGCATCATCGCGCACGAGTCCGCGCGGCAGGGCGGGGTACGGCTGGAGATCCCGGACTTCGGGGACGCGCCCCTGTAGGGGCCCTGAGAGAGGCGTGCGAGCCGGGTGCCTGGGGTCAGGTGCCCGGCTTGCGGCCGTACACGAAGACGTCGTCGTTCTTCTTCAGCAGCGACCAGTACTTCTGCGCGTCGCTCTTGGTCATGTTGACGCAGCCGTGCGAGCCCGGCGGGTTCCACATGCTGACGCCCACCGAGTGGAAGGCCTGGCCGCCGTCGAAGAACTGGCTGTAGGGCATCGGCACGTCGTAGATCGACGAGACGTGGTCGATGTCCCGCCAGTAGATCTTCTTCAGGCCGGTGCGGGTCTCGTAGCCGTCGCGGCCCGTGCGGACCGGGACGGGGCCGTAGACGAGCTTCTTGCCGTCCTGGATCCAGCTCAGCTGGAGGCTCAGGTTCACGCAGGCGATCCGGCCCTTGTTCACCGGGCACTTGCCGTCCTTGTTGGGGTTCGTCCCGACGGCCTTCTGCTTCTGCATCAGGTCCATCACGCCCCAGGTGACGGGCCCGGCGTAGCCGGCGTTCGGGGAGATGCCGTGCTTGGTCTGGAAGGCCTGGATCGCCTTGCAGTCGGCGGCGGACTGCTTGCCGTCGACCGGACGGCCCAGGAACTTCTCCACCTGCTTCTGGTACGGACCGGTCTTGGTGGTGCAGCTCGCTGCCGCGGCCGGACCGGCCCCGAGTGCGAGTGTGAGCGGTGCCACCAGTGCGGTGATCCCGAGCGCGATGGCGCCGCGTCTGCGTACGTCCCCCATGGTTGGTCATGCCCCTTCGGAAGTGGTCGGTGTCTGCGATCCCTGCCAGGTAGACGGGCGGACGGGGGGTTCGGTTGTGCGGTCCGGCAGTCTGCGACGAAACGGTGACATACCTCACCACACGGCCGGCCCCTCACCGGTAGCCGGTCGTGTCGGCCGGCTTGCCCGCGTCCTGCACCTCGACGAGGTAGCGCCAGGCGTCCGGGCGGCTGCCGTCGAGGTCGGTGAAGCCGTACTCCCGGGCCAGGCCGCCGCTGGAGAGGGACCGGCCGTTCCAGCGCGCCACGTCCGGGTCGGCGGCGAGCGCGGCCACGGCCCGGCCGACGTAGCGCGGGGTCTCCGAGATGGCGAAGTGGGGCTCGCGCTCCAGGGCGTCGCGCCAGTTGTCCTCCCGTACCCCGTAGATGTCGAGCATCATCTCCGAGCGCAGCCAGCCGGGGGTGAGGGCTACGGCGGTGGCGCCGCGCGGGCCGAGTTCATGGGCGAGGGCGAAGGCCATGCGCAGGACGGAGGCCTTGGCGAGGTCGTAGAAGAAGTTCACGCGGTAGTGGCCGCCGTTGTAGTCGGCGGTGCCGTCGGTGACCTCGACGACCAGGCCGCCGGGCCGGCGCAGCAGCAGCGGCAGGGCGTGGTGGCTGGTGATCGCGTGCGTCTCGACCGCGAGCCTGAGCAGGCGCAGGCCCTTGTCGAGGTCGTGCTCCCACAACGGGCTCTCCCACTCGAAGAGCTTCTCGCCGCCCCAGATGTCGTTGACCAGGACGTCGAGGCGGCCCTGCTCGCCGGCGATCCGGTCCACGAGGGCGCGGACCTGCGCCGGGTCAAGGTGGTCGGCGGGTACGGCGATGCCCTGCCCGCCGGCCTCGGTGACCAGGTCGGCGGTGTCCTCGATGGTCTCGGGCCGGTCGTACTCCGAGCGGCGGGTGCGCGTGCTGCGTCCGGTGACGTAGACGGTGGCGCCTGCCGCGCCGAGTTCCACCGCCATGCCTCGTCCGGCGCCCCGGGTCGCACCGGCGACCAGTGCGACCTTGCCCTTCAGCGGAGCTGACATGTCCGACCTCCCGTGACCGTGGCTGCTCGTCGCCTCCACAGTGACGGGTAAGCCGGACATCTTCTGTCGCCTTTTACTGCGACACGCGGTCAGTGGCCGCGGGCGATCCACTCCTGGAGGTGCGGGGCCTCCGCGCCGATGGTCGTGGCGTCTCCGTGGCCGGTGAGGACCTTCGTCTCGGGCGGCAGCGCCAGGAGGCGGTCGCGGATCGAGTCGATGATCGTCGGGAAGTGCGAGAAGGACCGGCCGGTGGCCCCGGGGCCGCCCTGGAAGAGGGTGTCCCCGGTGAAGACGGTGGCGAGCCCGGGGTCGTACAGGCACACCGCGCCGGGCGCGTGCCCCGGGGTGTGCAGGACGCGCAGGTCGGCGCCACCGGCCTCGATCACCTGGCCGTCGACCAGCCAGGCGTCCGGCTCGCGGTCCGGGTGGGTCTGCTTCCACAGCGGCAGGTCGTCGTGGTGCAGCCAGATGGTGGCGCCGGTGCGCTCGGCGAGGGCGGGCGCGGCGTCGATGTGGTCGTTGTGGGCGTGGGTGCACACGATGGCCGTGAGCCGGCGGTCTCCGACGGCACGGGCGATGGCGTCGGCGTCGTGGGCGGCGTCGATGACGATCGCCTCGTGGTCGTCGCCGACGATCCAGACGTTGTTGTCGACGTCCCAGGTGCCGCCGTCGAGGCTGAACTGCCCTGAGGTGACGAGGTGTTCGACGCGGGCGGCCATCACAGCACCACCACCGAGCGCAGCACGTCGCCGTGGTGCATCCGCTCGAACGCCTTCTCCACCTCGTCCAGCTGGATGGTCTCGGTGACGAACGCACCGAGGTCCAGGCGCCCCTGCAGATGCAGGTCGATCAGCATGGGGAAGTCGCGGGAGGGCAGGCAGTCGCCGTACCACGACGACTTCAGCGCCCCGCCGCGCCCGAACACGTCCAGCAGCGGCAGTTCCAGTTTCATCTCGGGCGTGGGCACGCCGACCAGGACGACCGTGCCGGCGAGGTCGCGGGCGTAGAAGGCCTGCTTGTACGTCTCCGGGCGGCCGACGGCCTCGATGACGACGTCGGCGCCGAAACCGCCGGTGAGGTCGCGGATCGCCTCGACCGGGTCGGTCTCGCGCGAGTTGACGGTGTGGGTGGCGCCCATGGTCCGGGCGGTCTCCAGCTTGCGGTCGTCGATGTCGACGGCGATGATCCTCGCCGCTCCGGCGAGGTGCGAGCCGGCGACGGCCGCGTCGCCGACGCCGCCGCAGCCGATGACGGCGACCGTGTCACCCCGCCCGACGTTTCCGGTGTTGATCGCGGCGCCGATGCCGGCCATGACGCCGCAGCCGAGCAGCCCGGCCACCTGCGGGGCGACGTCCGGGTCGACCTTGGTGCACTGCCCGGCCGCGACCAGGGTCTTCTCGGCGAAGGCGCCGATACCGAGGGCCGGGGACAGTTCCGTGCCGTCGGTGAGCGTCATCTTCTGCTCGGCGTTGTGGGTGTCGAAGCAGTACCAGGGCCGCCCGCGCAGACAGGCGCGGCACTTCCCGCACACCGCACGCCAGTTGAGGATCACGAAGTCACCGGGCTCGACGTCGGTGACGCCGTCGCCGACCGCCTCGACCACGCCCGCGGCCTCGTGGCCGAGCAGGAAGGGGAAGTCGTCGCTGATGCCGCCCTGCTTGTAGTGCAGGTCGGTGTGGCACACCCCGCAGGCCTGGACGCGCACGACCGCCTCCCCCGGGCCGGGATCGGGCACGACGATCGTCTCGATCCGTACCGGCTCGTCCTTGCCGGGTGCGATCACACCGCGTACTTCCTGCGCCATGCTGACTCCTTCGTCGGCCCGGATGCCTTCCTCTCCGACCCTACGCGCGACTGATCGGTAAGGGATGCGGATCAGCCACCCGAGGCGCCGTATCACCAGCTCACGCGCTGCCCGAAAACGCGGGGCACCGCACCCGGCGGCCCCCGTAACCTGACAGCTCCGCCCGACGCCGAAGGAGCGACGTGAGCATCGCAGAGACCGAGACCGGTACCCCCGCCTGGCGCCTGCTCCTCGGATACGTACGGCCGCACCGCCGGTCCCTGTTCGCCGGTGCCGTGCTCTCGCTGGTCACCGGGGCGACCGGACTGATGCTGCCGCTGGTGGCGCGGGGCCTGATCGACGATCTGGCGCACGACCGGGCCATCACCGGCGCGCTGCTGCTGATGTCGGCCCTGGTCGTGGCCAACGCGGCGGTCGGCGCGCTGGGTTCGTACGTGCTGCGGCGCACCGCCGAGTCGGTGGTGCTCGGTGCGCGGCGCTCGCTGTCGTCGTATCTGCTGCGGCTGCGCGTCGGAGCCGTGGACCGCACCGAGCCGGGCGACCTGATGGCCCGGATCACCTCCGACACCACCCTGCTGCGCGAGGTCACCACCGACTCGCTGGTCGGGCTGGGCACGGGCGGGCTCACGCTCGTCGCCACGGTGGTGATGATGGGCCTGGTGGAGCCCGTGCTGCTGGGCGTCACCCTGGCCGTCATCGCGGGCGCGGGCGTGATCCTCGGCGTGATCGTGCCGCGGATCAACAAGGCGAGCCGGCAGGCACAGGACGCGGTGGGTGTCATGGGTGCCTCGCTGGAGCGGATCCTCGGCGCCCTGCGCACCGTGAAGGCGTCCGGTGCCGAGCACCGGGAGGAGCGCACGCTGCACGAGGCGGCGCAGGAGTCGTGGCGGCAGAGCGTGCGGGCCGCCAAGTGGTCGGCGGCCGCGGGCAACACGGCGGGGCTCGCCATGCAGATCGCCTTCATCACGGTGCTCGCGGTGGGCGGCGCACGCGTGGCGACCGGCGCGATCGACGTGGGCACGCTGGTCGCGTTCCTGCTGTTCGTCTTCTATCTGATGTCGCCGATACAGCAGGTCGTCGGCGCCGTCACGCAGTACCAGACGGGCGCCGCCGCCCTCACCCGCATCCAGGAGGCGCTGCTGCTGCCCGCCGAGCCGACGGCGGCTGCCGCCCCGCTCCCCTCCCCCGGTGCGCAGCCCGCCGCCCTCGCCTTCGACGACGTCCGCTTCCGCTACGCCGACGATCTGCCGTACGTCCACCACGGCGTGACGTTCGCCGTGCCCGCGCAGGGCATGACGGCGTTCGTGGGCCCGTCCGGCGCCGGCAAGACCACCGTCTTCTCGCTGATCGAGCGGTTCTACGATCCGGAATCCGGGGTGATCACGTTCGACGGGCGCGACCTCGCCGCCTGGGAGCTGACGCAACTGCGCGCGGCGATCGGCTATGTGGAGCAGGACGCGCCGGTCCTGTCGGGCTCCCTGCGGGACAACCTGCTGCTGGGCAATCCGGAGGCGGACGACGACGCCCTCGCCCGGGTGCTGAAGACCACCCGTCTCGACGGCCTGGTCGCGCGGCTGCCCGCCGGCCTCGACACGCTCGTCGGGCACCGTGGCACCAAGCTGTCGGGCGGTGAGCGGCAGCGGGTCGCCATCGCCCGGGCTCTGCTGCGCCGCCCCCGGCTGCTGCTGCTCGACGAGGCGACCTCGCAGCTGGACGCGGTCAACGAGGCGGCGCTGCGCGACACCGTCGCGGACGTGGCCCGTACGACCACGGTCCTCGTGGTCGCGCACCGGCTGTCCACGGTGACGATGGCCGACCGGATCGTGGTGATGGACGCGGGCCGGGTGCGGGCGGTCGGCACGCACCGTGAGCTGGTGACCGCCGACCCGCTCTACGCGGAGCTGGCGGCGACCCAGTTCCTGGCCTCGGCGGACTGAGCCGGAGGGCACGGACCCTGGCGGGCCCGGTGGTCCGGCTGCGCTTGCCGAGCCCGCCGGACGGGAGGAGGCTCGACAGGAGAGACCCCGCGCGGCCCGCTCCCGACCGGGCCGCGGCCCTTCGAAGGAGGTCATCATGGGAACCGCGGCAGACCCCGCCTTCGACAGAGAGACACTGCGCCAGGGTGTGGAACAGAGCCCGGACGTTCTGCTCTCGCTCTACGCGGACGACGCGGAGTTCCGCATCGTCGACCACACGACCCAGCCCAGCCACCCCAAGGTCCTGCACGGCCGGGACGAGATCAGCCGGATGCTCGAGGACGTCTACAGCCGCGACATGACCCACAAGCTGGAGCGGTGCGTCATCCAGGGCGACGAGGCCGCCTACAGCGAGAGCTGCCAGTACGCGGACGGTGTGCGCGTCCTGTCCGAGTCCATGCTCTCGCTGCGGAACGGCAAGATCGCCGAACAGACCCTGGTCCAGGCCTGGGACGAGTAGGAGAGCCGACGCGACGGTGTCAGCGCATCCAGGCGCTGTACGACATGACGTCACCCTTCTTGACGCCGTACTCGGGTTCGGCGGTGGAGAAGGTGGTCTCCAGACCGAGGACGGCGCCGGTGACCGGGTTCATGATCAGCATGTGGTGGGCGCCGGGACCGTCGTACACGTACGCCTGACCGCGTCGCCCGAGGCGGTCGGTCACCTGGCCGACGGGCCGCAGTCCCTCGGTGCCGGCCAGGAGGCGGGCGAGTGCCGCGGTCTCCCGGGCGCCGAGGGTCCAGTGGTCGAGCAGCACCTTGACGGCGTCCAGCAGCTGAGGCGTGGTCAGCGGAGTGTCCGTGTACTGAGCCTCCGTCAGATAGGCGCGCAGCCGGGCGGGGTCGTGCGGCGGCGGGGACTGGGGCGGGGCGTCGCTCCAGCTCGGCGGATAGGTCTGGTCGCTCAGGACGTGCCCGTCGTCGACGAGGTGCGGCTCGCCGCCCGCGCCGGAGAGGACCGGTCGGCCCGGATGTCTCGGGTCGGTCGCCACGACGAGTTCCGTGTGGCTGCCGTCGGCCCGCCAGCGCACGATGCGCTCCTCGGGCAGTGTGATCGGGGGCTTGTCGTCCGACATGCCCATGCTCCAGGACTGCACGTGCGTGCCCTTGCGCAGCCGGGGCGAGCCGTCGGCGGCGGCCTGTTCGGCGCGCTCGGCCAGCCGGCCCAGGGGCAGGGGTGTGGAGCCGGTCTGCACCACCAGCGGACGGGGTGCGGCAACCGCCGGTGTGGTGTTCGGGCCGCTCAGTACGAGGGTCAGCGCCAGGGCGGCGACGACGGCCGTGGCGACGAGCCCCCAGGCCAGCCGGGGCCGGCCCGTGCCGGACCACAGCCGCTCCCGCGGACGGCGTGGCGGCCGCTCACGCAGCAGCCGCTCCAGCCGACGCTCGGCGCCGTGGTCCAGGGGACCGTCGCCGAAGTGGGGGCCGTCGGACGGCACGGGGTTGGCACCGCGCAGCAGTTCGAGTTCGTCAGCCATGGCCGTGTTCCTTAGGGGCGGTCACGTG
>NZ_MUKA01000401.1 GCF_002150735.1 Streptomyces africanus | reverse complement strand
CAGCCGCAGCCGCAGCCGCAGGCCGACGGGCCGCTGTCGGTGACAGAGACACCCCCGCCTCGCACTCCGGTACCGCCACCCGGCGCCGGACCGCCTCCGGCGACGGGGACGGCACCGCCGTGTTCTTCGTGCGCAGCTTGCCGGCCCGCTTCGCGGTCAGGTTGCGGAAGTTCACGAGCATGCGATGGCCGAACTCCGTGAGAACGGACTCCGGGTGGAACTGCACGCCCCACAGCGGCCGGGTACGGTGCCGCAGGCCCATTAGCACGCCGTCCTCCGCCCAGGCCGTGGCCTGAAGCGTCTCCGGCAGCGGTTCGCGCACGGACAGCGAGTGGTAGCGGACGGCGGTGAAGTTCTGCGGCAGGCCCTGGAACAGGTCACGCTCGTCATGCCGGATCGTGGAGAGATGCCCGTGCCGCGGCTCCGGCGCGGGCCCCACCACCCCCCGCTCCCCGAGCGCGATCCCCTGATGGCCGAGACACACGCCGAGCACCGGAACCGGGGAGGTCGCGACCAGCCTGGCCGCGATGCCGAAGTCACGCGCGTCCGCCGGGTGTCCGGGCCCAGGGGACACCACCAGGTTGTCGAACTCCCGGAGATCCGGCACCCCGTCGACGGCGGCGTCGTTGCGGACGACCACCGGCTCCTCGCCGTTGACCTCGGCGATCAGCTGGAACAGGTTGTACGTGTACGAGTCGTAATTGTCGATGAGCAGGGTCTTCACCCGCCCACCTCCCTCTGTTCGTTCGCGGGCCTACATGGCCCGGCGTTTGTGCCGGCCGCGGAGCGCCTGGAGCGACGGGTACAGCCATTTCCTGAAGAAACGCTGGAGCCGCGGCATGAGAATCCAGGTGACAAGGGCCGTCACGCACAGGCATAACAACAACGTGCGGATCAGCGCATTGAGGTCACCGAGATAGGGAAGCACGGTCAGATTGAACAGGAGCACCGGCGGAAAAACCGCGCTCATATTCACGAACCACAGTTTCCATTTCGACGGCGGAGCCGGCGGCGCGGGTGTCAGAGTCTGCGCCTCGAACCAGGCCCGGGCCCCCTGTACCCGCCTGCGCGCCGCCTCCTGGGCGAGTCCGTCCAGCCGGGCGTCCCACTGTGCCCGGGAGGGTGATTTCTCCCAGGCCAGGGCCGAACCCTCGCTGGCGAAGCGATAGACGACATGCCACTCCGCCCCTCCGTCGACAAGTACCCCACCCCCCAGAAACCCCGGTTGCCGCGCGGTCGCGCCCAGCATGGCCCACCCCCAGGAGTGGAAGTCGGCCGCACGGCCCGGCGTCACGCGATAGGCCACGGTGACCGTGACGGGATTACTGGTCACGACGTCCCATACGGAAAGCGGTTCACCCGCGTTCAAGATTCAACAAACAATTTTCCGATCGTCCGGAACGTGAAGCTTTTCGGCAGGTGAGGAAGGCAAGGGCGCACGCCATCCCAAAGTTCACAAAACGACAGCAGGGGAGGGGGCGTGAGCCGGGGGGGCATGCACGCCTGCTCACACCGGTCTCTAGGCTGACCCCTCGGCAGTACATGACAGGAACACGCAGTACACGACGGGGACACGGGGAGACACGCACATGGCTGAAACACGGCGACGACTGCGCTCGAGCACGGTGGTGCTGGGCGGCATGGGTGTCCTCGCGGCGGCCCTGTCCGCCTGCGGCTCCGACCCGGACCGCCGCTGCGTGGACCGGGACAGCTACGACTACATCAACGGCTACAAGATCGTCGCCGACAAGAACTGCACGTCCGGATCCTCGTCCTCCTCCTACGGCAAGGGCCGCAAGAAGACCGGCAAGACCAAGGCCACGAACGCCGACTGGTACTACGACGCCGACGTCAGCGGCCGCTACGCCGACAACGGCACCTTCAGCCGCAGCGAGGCCGTCGACCGGGGCGGCTTCGGCTGCTCGGGTTCCGGCAGCGGCGGCGGCTGACGGGGTCGTACGCACATGGAACGCCGCACCATCACCCCCCGCCCCGGCTGGCAGCAGACCGTCGAGGAACAGGGCCTGATCTACCCCCTCACCCGCTACCCCGACGACTCCCTGCGCCCCTACTGGGACGAAAGCGCCTACTACGCCTTCACCCTCCCGGAGATCGAGGCGCTGGAAGAGGTCGTCGAGGAACTCCACCGCATGTGCCTGGCGGCGGCCGGCCACATCCTCGCGGAGGACCGTTTCGCGGACCTGGGCATCACCGACCCCCGCGTGGCCCGCACGGTCGCCGAGTCCTGGCAGCGGCGCGCCGAACTCCCCTCCGTCTACGGCCGTTTCGACCTCCGCTACGACGGCACCGGCCCGGCCAAACTCCTGGAGTACAACGCCGACACCCCCACCTCCCTGGTGGAGGCCGCGTCCCCCCAGTGGTTCTGGATGGAGGACCGCTTCCCCGGCGCCGACCAGTGGAACTCCCTCCACGAACGCCTGATCGACGCCTGGCGGAAACAGGCCGCCCTCCTCCCGCCGGGCAGCCCCCTGTACTTCGCGTACTCCTCCGCCGACGAACTCGGCGAGGACATGATGACGGTCGCCTACCTCAAGGAAACCGCCGAGCAGGCAGGCCTGGACACCGACTGGATCGCCATGGAGGAGATCGGCTGGGACCGCCTCTCCGGCCGCTTCGTCGACAACCGCCTCCGCTTCATCCGCAGCATCTTCAAGCTCTACCCCTGGGAGTGGCTCACCACCGACCGCTTCGCCGACCACGTCCTGGACACCCTCGACAACGGCGGCGGCACGGGCACGACCCTGTGGATCGAACCGGCCTGGAAAATGCTCCTCAGCAACAAGGCCCTGCTCGCGATCCTCTGGGACCTCTACCCCGGCCACCCCAACCTCCTCCCGGCCTACCTGGACGGCCCCCGGGACCTGTCCACGAAGGGCTGGGCGGCCAAGCCCCTCCTGGGCCGAGAGGGTGCGGGCGTCACGATCCACGAGCCCGGCTCCCCTCCCGCCCTCCGCGACGAACCGTGCTGCTACCAGCAACTGGCCCCGCTCCCCGACTTCGACGGCAACCGCGTGGTTCTCGGCGCGTGGGTGGTGGAGAACGAGTCGGCGGGCCTGGGCATCCGGGAGAGCTCGGGCCTGATCACGGACGAATACGCCCGCTTCCTGCCGCACGTGATCCTTTAGAACTCTTCCAGGCATGGGAGAGCGATCAGTTGCACTGGCTTGATCGCATCGCCCGCCCGCCATGGGCGTCTCCTCACAGACAACCCACGGACTCCCCGCCCCCGTCCTAGGTGACGCGAGAGGCGACCGGGACCGACGGGACGTCTGCGCACGGGGTGGTGAGGAGAGGATCATTGATCCGTGCCCGGCGAATATGTGTGACCGCCGTGGCGGTGCTGGCGGCCCTGGCGGGCTCGCCCGGACTGGCACAGGCAGAACAGCCGTACGCATCTGGGTTGTCGAGCGCGGTGGACGACAACCCACTTCCGCCGGGGTGGCGGATCGACGGGGAGGGCGGGACGCGTGAGCTGGTCTGGCGTGCGCCGGAGGCCGTGCCGATGGGGGACGCCCGGGTCGAGTTCCGTACCGGGGACCGGCTGCTCGGGGTGCCGAAGCCGGCGAGGGACGGGCGGACCTTCCGGCTCGCCGTCGGCGAGGCGCGGCCCGAGCAGCTGACGGGCCTTCACGTGACGGCCGCGGGGCGCCGGCTGGACGCGGCGGCCGACGACACGCACGGATCCGGCTCGCGCGTGGCACGGACGCCCGCGAAGGCGCCGGCGAACGGCGTCGATCCGGGCAGACCCGGCTCGTACCGCACGGTCACCGGGCAGTACGACCTCGCCCCGGTGCGCCTGCCCGGGTACGCCGCCCCGGTGGAGATGACCGCCGAGGTGGTGGCGCCGAAGGGTGTCACCGGCAGCCGGCCGCTCGCGCTGTTCCTGCACGGCCGCCACGGCACCTGCTACAAGCCGGGCTCCGAGGACGACGTGACCGGCGACTGGCCCTGTGCGGACGGCTACAAGCCGATCCCGAGCCACCTGGGCTATCTGCGCGACCAGCGACTGCTGGCCTCCCAGGGCTATGTGACGGTGTCGATCTCGGCGAACGGCATCAACGCCCAGGACTGGGAGGCCGAGGACGCCGGCGCGCAGGCGCGTTCCTCGCTGGTACGGCAGCACCTGGCCCGCTGGGCCGACTGGACCGCCCATCGCTCCTCCGCCCCGGCCGTCGTACGCAAGGCGGCGAAGGCGGACCTCTCCCGTGTCCTGCTCGTCGGCCACTCGCGCGGCGGCGAGGGCGTCAACCGGGCCGCCATGGACAGCCTCTACCCGCCGCCGGCCGCCGAGGACGGCTACCGGGGCCCGGTGCGCTGGAAGGTGCGCGGGACCGTGCTCATCGGACCGACGATCTTCGGCCAGAATCCGGTCGCCGACGTGCCGTCCGTGACGCTGCTGCCGGGCTGCGACGGCGACGTGTCGGACCTGCAGGGCGAGGACTTCGTCGACGGCACCCGTGGGATCAGCCGGGGCACCGCGCTGCACAGCGCGGTCTACATGGTCGGCGCCAACCACAACTACTTCAACAGCGAGTGGACCCCGGGCGAGGCCGTCGCACCGGCCCGGGACGACTTCGGGACCGACCCGGAGCAGCCGGACCCCGTGTGCACGCCGGGTGCCGCGCCCCGGCTGACCGCCGCCCAGCAGCACAAGGCGGGCGCCACGTACATCGCCGCCGCGGCCCGGCTCTTCCTCGCCGGTGACGATCGGGTGCGTCCGCTGCTCGACGGTTCCGGCAAGCGGGCCCCGTCCGCGGACCCGGCCCGGGTGCTGACCCACGCGGTCGGCGGCCGCCGCAGCGGTGGTTTCCTGCCGGACGGCGGGGCGAAGGTGACCGGCGCCCGGCTGTGTTCGGCGATCGACCCCGACCCGGCCGTGGCCTGTCTGGACCCCAAGACCCCCGGATCGTCACCGCACTTCGCGTCGTGGGAGACGGAACAGGAGACCGGCCGCAGCGCGGTGGACCTGAAGTGGTCCGCGCCGGGCCGGGCCGCGCGTATCGCTCCGGCCGAGCCGCTCTCCCTCCGCGGCTCCCAGAAGCTCGCGCTCCGGGTCTTCGTACCGCCGAACACGACCGGCACGAAGTTCGACGTGTCCGTCACCGACTCCGCCAACCGCCGGGCGACGCTGGGCTCGATCCGGGCGGACGGGCTCCCGGGCTCCGCGAACACCGCCTCCTACTGGGCTCAGGAACTGCGCGTCCCGCTGTCGGCGGCGACCCGGGCCGGGCTCGATCTCAAGCGCGTCAAGTCCCTTGAGCTGACGCCCCGTTCGCGGTCCGGGCGGGCCTGGCTGATGGACGCCTGGGGCTGGGCGCCCGGCACTTCGGCGGTGAAGGCGGCCGCACTGCCGCGTGTCGACGTGGGCCGCACGATCGTCAAGGAGGGCGACTCGGGCAACCGCACCTACCGGATCCCGGTCGAGATCTCCGGGCACGGCAGCGGGCAGGTCCGCGTGTACGTCCTCGACCCGGACAACGGCCGGGCCGAGAACCGCCTCGTGACCGTACGGCCCGGCAGCAAGGCGATCGACGTGCCGGTCGAGGTGAAGGGCGACACGGACTACGGCGACGACGTGGAGCACGACATCGCCGTCAAGGCCGTCCGGGGCGCCGTCGTCGGCAAGCACCGGGGCGGGCTCACCGTCGAGAACGACGACCCCGAGCCGGTGGTCACCCTGTCGCCGGTCGCGGACCGGGTGACCGAGGGAGAGACGCTGACCTGGCGGTTGTCCGTGGACGCGCCCGCGGCGGTGGACCTCTGGGAGCCGGTGCGGGTGCTTCCGGTCACCGAGGGCGCCGAGCTGTCCACCAAGGACGTGGACCCGCAGTGGCTCCAGGACTGGTCCGGTGACGTGCCCGACCCCGAGCGGCCGCTGTCCGACGCGAACCTGTGGGTGTGGCTGAACATCCCGTCCGGGAGCACCGGCGTGGACTTCGTCGTGCCGACCGTGCGGGACCAGGTGGCCGAGCCGGCCGAGTCGACGCGCCTCGCACTGACCGACAGGAACGCCGAGCCGCTGCCCGGCAGGCCGGTACTGACGGGGACGGTGCGCGACACCCTAGGGGCGCGGGGAACTGCGCGACAAGCCACAACGAGACCCGCACACATGGTCCGGTAGGCTGACCACGGGCCGTGACTGGCGTGCTGGGATGGGAGCGACCATCGGGAAGCGGCCCCCGGCCCCGGCTGAACCCCGGGGACCGGAACCGTGCCGTGCGCCTGGGCCGTACCGTGAACGCTGAACGCAACGTCCGGAGGTCCCCCATGCCAGCCGAGCCCCTCTCCACCGCTTCCACCGCCTACCGCGCCGCCCTCGACGTCATCCGCGCCGTCGAACCCCGCGTAGCGGACGCCATCGGCCAGGAGGTCGCCGACCAGCGCGAGATGCTCAAGCTGATCGCCTCGGAGAACTACGCCTCCCCGGCCACGCTGCTGGCGATGGGCAACTGGTTCAGCGACAAGTACGCCGAGGGCACCATCGGCCGCCGCTTCTACGCCGGCTGCCGCAACGTCGACACCGTCGAGTCCCTCGCCGCCGAGCACGCCAAGGAACTCTTCGGCGCCCGCCACGCCTACGTCCAGCCGCACTCCGGCATCGACGCCAACCTCGTCGCCTTCTGGTCGGTCCTCGCCCAGCGCGTCGAGGTCCCCGCCCTGGAGAAGGCCGGCGCCCGCCAGGTCAACGACCTCTCCGAGGCCGACTGGGCGGAGCTGCGCCGCGCCTTCGGCAACCAGCGCATGCTCGGCATGTCCCTGGACGCCGGCGGCCACCTCACCCACGGCTTCCGCCCGAACATCTCCGGCAAGATGTTCGACCAGCGCTCCTACGGCACGGACCCGGCCACCGGCCTCATCGACTACGAGGCGCTGCGCGCCTCCGCCCGCGAGTTCAAGCCGCTGATCATCGTCGCGGGCTACTCGGCCTACCCCCGTCTGGTGAACTTCCGGATCATGCGCGAGATCGCCGACGAGGTCGGCGCGACGCTCATGGTCGACATGGCGCACTTCGCCGGCCTGGTCGCGGGCAAGGTCCTCACCGGTGACTTCGACCCGGTCCCGCACGCGCAGATCGTGACGACGACCACCCACAAGTCCCTGCGCGGCCCGCGCGGCGGCATGGTCCTGTGCGACGACTCGCTCAAGGACCAGGTCGACCGCGGCTGCCCGATGGTCCTCGGCGGCCCGCTCCCGCACGTCATGGCCGCCAAGGCGGTCGCCTTCGCCGAAGCCCGCCAGGAGTCCTTCCGCGACTACGCCCAGCGCATCGTCGACAACTCCCGCGCCCTGGCCGAAGGCCTGATGCGCCGCGGCGCGACCCTGGTGACCGGCGGCACGGACAACCACCTGAACCTGATCGACGTCGCCTCCTCCTACGGCCTCACCGGCCGCCAGGCCGAGGCCGCGCTGCTGGAGTCGGGCATCGTCACCAACCGCAACGCGATCCCCGCCGACCCGAACGGCGCCTGGTACACCTCCGGCATCCGCATCGGCACCCCGGCCCTGACCACCCGCGGCCTCGGCACGGCGGAGATGGACGAGGTCGCCGGCCTGATCGACCGCGTCCTCACCACCACGGAGCCGGGCACGACCAAGTCGGGCGCCCCCTCCAAGGCGGCCCACGTCCTCGACGCGAAGATCGCCGACGAGATCAGCCACCGCGCGACGGACCTGGTGGCGGCCTTCCCGCTGTACCCGGAGATCGACCTCGGCTGACACGCCCTGTGAGGGCCCGGGGAACTGCGCGACCAGCCACAACGGGTCCGCAGTTCCCCACCGCCGAAACCACCCACGGCCCTCTGAGACAATAAGCAGCATGGCCTCTGACCGACCCCGCGTGCTCTCCGGCATCCAGCCCACCGCCGGCTCGTTCCACCTCGGCAACTACCTCGGCGCCGTCCGCCAGTGGGTGGCCCTCCAGGAGACCCACGACGCGTTCTACATGGTCGTCGACCTGCACGCGATCACCATCCCGCAGGACCCGAAGGACCTGCGGGCGAACACGCGCCTGGCCGCCGCCCAGCTGCTCGCCGCGGGGCTGGACCCGGACCGCTGCACGCTCTTCGTCCAGAGCCACGTCCCCGAGCACGCCCAGCTCGCCTGGGTCATGAACTGCCTCACCGGCTTCGGCGAGGCCGGCCGGATGACCCAGTTCAAGGACAAGGCCGCCAAGCAGGGCGCCGAGCGCGCCTCCGTCGGCCTGTTCACGTACCCCATCCTCCAGGTCGCGGACATCCTCCTCTACCAGGCGCACGAGGTCCCGGTCGGCGAGGACCAGCGCCAGCACGTCGAGCTCACCCGCGACCTCGCCGAGCGCTTCAACGGCCGTTTCGGCCCGACCTTCACCGTCCCGAAGCCGTACATCCTCCGCGAGACGGCGAAGATCTACGACCTTCAGGACCCGTCGATCAAGATGAGCAAGTCGGCGTCCACGCCGAAGGGCCTGATCAACCTCCTCGACGAGCCGAAGGCCACCGCGAAGAAGGTCAAGAGCGCGGTCACCGACACGGACACGGTGATCCGCTACGACGCCGAGAACAAGCCGGGCATCAGCAACCTCCTCACGATCTACTCGACCCTCACCGGCGAGACCATCGGCGAGCTGGAGGAGAAGTACACCGGCAAGATGTACGGCGCGCTCAAGACGGACCTCGCCGAGATCATGGTGGACTTCGTCACGCCGTTCCGGGAGCGCACCCAGCAGTACCTGGACGACCCGGAGACGCTCGACTCGATCCTGGCCAAGGGCGCCGAGAAGGCCCGCGCCGTCGCCGCGGAGACCCTCGCCCACGCGTACGACAAGGTCGGCTTCCTGCCCGCCAAGCACTGAACCCGCTCCCGCGCGCAGCCGTACCACCGCACAGCGCTGTACATCACGTCGGTTGCGCCTGCCTGGAACCGGGTCGTGGCCGTACAGTCGATAACCGGGTGGTCGTATCAGCGACCCGCACACCAAAACGACAGGAGACGACGTGGGGACCGTAACGATCGGTGTCTCGATCGCGGTCCCGGAGCCTCACGGCAGCGAGCTCCAGCAGCTGCGCGCGGGCTTCGGCGACGCCTCGGCTCACGGCATCCCCACGCACGTCACCCTGCTCCCGCCGACGGAGATCGACGAGTCCGCCCTGCCGGCCGTCGAGGCGCATCTCGCCGAGGTCGCCGCGGCCGGCCGGCCGTTCCCCATGCGGCTGTCGGGGACCGGCACGTTCCGGCCCCTGTCCCCGGTCGTCTTCGTCCGGGTCGTCTCGGGTGCGGAGGCCTGCACGCGGCTCCAGGAGCAGGTCCGCGATCCCGCCGGGCCGGTCGCACGCGAACTGCAGTTCCCGTACCACCCCCACGTCACCGTGGCGCACGGCATCGAGGAAGCGGCGATGGACCGCGCCTTCGAGGAACTCGCCGGCTACGAGGCCGAGTGGCCCTGCACCGGCTTCGCCCTCTACGAGCAGGGCGCCGACGGCGTCTGGCGCAAGCTCCGAGAGTTCCCCTTCGGCGGCCCGGTCGTCCCGCCCCAGGCCGGACATGTGGAGCGCGGCTCGGTCCCGACCTGGTGATCCGCCCGTAGGTCAGATCGGCAGCCGCCGGAACACCCCGCGCGGCAGGTGCCGCAGCGCCGCCATCACCACGCGCAGCGCGCCCGGCACCCACACCGTCTCCGAACGGCGCCGCAGCCCCAGCTCGACGGCCGTCGCCACCGCCTCGGGCGTGGTCGCCAGCGGTGCCTCGGGCAGCCCGGCGGTCATCCGCGTCCGCACGAACCCGGGGCGTACGACCATGACGTGCACGCCCGTGCCGTACAGCGCGTCGCCCAGCCCCTGCGCGAAGGCGTCGAGGCCGGCCTTGCTGGAGCCGTAGATGAAGTTGGCGCGGCGGGCCCGCTCGCCCGCGACGGAGGACATCACGACCAGCGAGCCGTGCCCCTGGGACTGGAGCGAGCGGGCGCACACCAGGCCCGCCGAGACCGCGCCGGTGTAGTTGGTCTGCGCGACCCGCACCGCCGCCTCCGGGTCCCGCTCGTCGCGGGCCTGGTCGCCGAGGAGGCCGAAGGCGAGCAGCACCATGTCGACGTCGCCCTCGGCGAAGACCTTGCCGAGCACGGCCTCGTGGGAGGTGGGGTCGAGCGCGTCGAAGGCGACGGTGTGCACGTCCGCCCCCAGCCCGCGCAACTGCCCGGCGGCCTCCTCCAGGGCGGGCGACGGGCGGCCGGCCAGCCAGACCGTGCGGGTGCGGCGGGCGATCAGCCGGCGGGCGGTGGCCAGCGCGATCTCCGACGTACCGCCGAGGACGAGCAGGGACTGGGGGAGACCGAAGGCGTCCTTCATGACAGCTCCTAGGGATCGCTCAGAGATGGAGGCGGCGGGCCAGGTCGGACACGAACACCCCGTGCGGGTCCAGCTCGGCGCGCAGGGCGCGGAAGTCGTCCAGCCGCGGGTACATCGCCGCGAGCAGTTCCGGGCGCAGCCGGGCGTCCTTGGCGAGGTAGACGCGTCCGCCGGCGGTGGCGACCTCCTCGTCGAGTTCGTCGAGGAACGCGCCGAGGCCGGGCAGGCCCGCCGGGATGTCCAGCGCCAGCGTCCAGCCGGGCACCGGGAAGGACAGCCAGCCCGGGTCGGACTCGCCGAAGCGCTTGAGGACGGCCAGGAAGGACGGGCAGCGGCGTTCCGAGATCCGGCGCACGATGCGGCGCAGGGCGTCCTCCTGGCCGTAGCCGACGACGAACTGGTACTGCACGAAACCGCCCCGGCCGTAGACGCGGTTCCAGTGCGGCACGCCGTCCAGGGGATGGAAGAAGGCGGAGAGGCGCTGGAGTTGGCCCGACCGCGCGCGGGGGGCCTTGCGGTACCAGAGTTCGTTGAAGAGGCCCACGGTCGTGCGGGTGAGCAGGCCCTCGGGGAGGAGGGAGGGGGCGGCCGGGAGGCGGGAGGTGCGGAAGGACAGCGGATCCCGGCGCACGCGGGCCGGGAGGGCGTCCAGGGGCGCGTGGTCGCCGCGGGTGAGGACCGCGCGGCCGGTGGCGGCGCCCCGGGCCAGCAGGTCGATCCAGGCGACCGAGTAGCGGTAGCGGTGGTCGGTGGCCGCGAGCCGGGCCATCAGGTCGTCGAGGTCCGCCGCCCGTTCGGTGTCGACCGACATCAGCGAGGTCTCGACCGGCTGGAGCCGGATCGTCGCGGTGAGGATCACTCCGGTCAGTCCCATGCCGCCCGCGGTGGCGTCGAACAGGGGCGTGCCGGGGATCACCGTGCGGATCTCGCCGTCGGCCGTGAGCAGTTCGAGGGCCAGGACGTGCCGCGCGAAGGAGCCCGAGACGTGGTGGTTCTTGCCGTGGATGTCGGCGCCGATCGCCCCGCCGACGGTGACGTAGCGCGTGCCGGGGGTGACCGGCACGAACCAGCCGAGCGGCAGCAGCACCTCCATCAGCCGGTGCAGGGAGACGCCCGCGTCGCACAGCACGGTGCCGCCGTCGGCGTCGATCGCGTGGACGCGGTCCAGGCCCGTCATGTCGAGCACGGACCCGCCCGCGTTCTGCGCCGCGTCCCCGTACGCCCGCCCCAGGCCCCGGGGGATCCCGCCGCGGGTCCCGCAGTCGCGGACGGCCGCCACGGCCTCCTCGTACGTCCGCGGGTGGACCAGCCGGGCGGCGGTGGGAGCGGTGCGGCCCCAGCCGGTGACGGTGGTGTGGTCCAGGCCCATGACGTCCGGGTCGGAATCGGTGTCGGCAGACATGTCCGTGACCGTATCGCCCCTGTGTGAGCTATTAGTTCGAGAACATGGCATCCCTCCCCGAAACGGGTGATTAATGGGATGTCGCTCAATATTGCAGCATTTCAGGCCAGGTGGGCGTGAACAGTGAGTCCACATGGACGACCTCGACGACCTGCACGACATGGACCACCGGATCGTTTCGGCGCTCAGGGCGTGCGGCACCGACCCGCGCGTGGCAGGCGCCGCCCGCGCCCTGTCCTGGGCGGGGGAACACGCGGCGCTGTGGCTGGCGGCGGGGCTCGCCGGAGCCGCCGTCGACGGCCCGAGACGCGGCGCCTGGCTGCGCGGCACGGCGCTCACCGCGGGGGCGCACCTCGTCAGCATGGGGGTGAAGCGGGTCGTGCGCCGCCCGCGCCCCGCGCATATCGAGCCCCTGGTGCGCACCGCCGGCCGTCACTCCTTCCCCAGCTCGCACGCCACCTCCGCCGCTGCCGCCGCCGTCGCCTTCGGCGCCCTCGGGGCGCGCGCCGTCCCGCCGCTCGCCGCCGCCGTATGCGTCTCGCGGCTGGTGGCCGGCGTCCACTACCCCTCGGACGTCGCCGCCGGCGCGGCCCTCGGAGCGCTCACGGCCCGGCTCGGCGCCCGCTGGATGAGGGGAGCGGCCCACCATGGCTGAGACGGCCCTCCTGCGGCAGCGCACCCACGAGGAGCCGTCCGCGCCACCTCGCAAGGGCGGTCTCCTGGCCGGTCTCCTGCGGACCGCGCGGCCCAGGCAGTGGGTGAAGAACGTCCTCGTGGTCGCCGCCCCGGCGGCCGCCGGCGAGCTCTTCTCCCGGCACGCCCTGAGCCGACTCGCCCTCGTCTTCGTCCTCTTCACGGCCTGCGCCGCCGCCGTCTACCTCGTCAACGACGCCCGCGACGCCGAGGCCGACCGCGCCCACCCCACCAAGCGCCACCGCCCGGTCGCCGCCGGACAGGTCCCCGTACCTCTCGCCTACGCCGTCGGCGGGGCCCTCGCCCTCCTCGCGCCCGCCGCCGCGGCCTGGCTCTGCTCCCCGGCCGTCACCGCCCTGCTGACCGCCTACCTCGGCATGCAACTGGCCTACTGCGTCAGCCTCAAACACGTCCTCGTCGTCGACCTCGCCGTCGTCACGACCGGCTTCCTGATGCGGGCCATGGTCGGCGGGCTCGCCCTCGGCATCCCGCTGTCACGCTGGTTCCTGATCACCACCGGCTTCGGCGCGCTGTTCATGGTGTCGGCCAAGCGCTACTCCGAAGCCGTGCAGATGGCCGGAAAGGCGGGCGCCACGCGCGCGTTGCTCACCGAGTACACCACCGGCTACCTCCGCTTCGTCTGGCAGCTCGCCGCCGGTGTCGCGGTCCTCGGCTACTGCCTGTGGGCCATGGAGGAGGGCGGCGTCCCGCACACCAGCGTGCTGCCCTGGCGGCAGCTGTCCATGGTCGCCTTCATCCTGGCGATCCTCCGGTACGCCGTCTTCGCCGACCGCGGCACGGCCGGCGAACCCGAGGACGTCGTCCTGCGCGACCGGGCGCTCGCCCTCATCGGCCTGGTGTGGATGGCGATGTACGGCCTGGCGGTGGCCAATTGGTGACCACACGCGCGTGGTCGTCCCCCACGGCCCCCGGCCGCCGGGAGCTGCTGGGCTTCGCCGCCGTCGGTTTCCTCGCCTACGCCGTCGACCTGGCCCTGTTCACCTGCCTGCGCGGTCCCGCCGGACTCGGCCCGCTCACCGCCAAGGCCCTGTCCTTCCTGGCGGCCTGCTCGGTCGCCTACGCGGGCAACGCCCTCGGCACCTACCGCGACAGGCGGATCAGCGGCCTGCGCCCCTGCGCCGCCTTCTTCCTGGTGAACCTCGCCGGCGCCGCCGTCCAACTGCTGTGCCTGGCCGTCAGCCACTACGGCCTCGGACTCACCTCCCAGCGCGCCGACACCGTCTCCGGAGCGGTCATCGGCATGGCGTTGGCCACAGTCCTCAGGTTCTGGGGTACCCGTACATGGGTCTTCCGGGCGGAGGGCAGAGTCGGATCATGGACTGGCTGAAAAGGCTCCCGGTCATCGGGCCGTGGGCGGAGCGGCTGATGATCACCCACGCGTGGCGGTCGTACGAGCGGCTGGACCGCGTGAAGTGGACGCGGCTGGCCGCAGCGATGACCTTCACCAGCTTCGTCGCGCTGTTCCCGCTGCTGACGGTGTCCGCCACCATCGCCGCCGCCACGCTCAGCACCGAGCAGCAGAACAAGCTCCAGGACAAGCTCGCCGAGCAGGTGCCCGGCATCTCCGACCAGCTGGACATCGCCGGCCTGGTGGACAACGCCGGCGCCATCGGCCTCATCGCGGGCGCGCTGCTGTTCTTCACCGGTGTCAGCTGGGCCGGTTCGATGCGCGAGTGCCTGCGCGCGGTGTGGGAGCTGCCCGACGAGGAGGAGAACCCGCTCCTGCGCTACGCCAAGGACGCGGGCGTCCTGATCGGCCTCGGCGGCGCGCTCCTCGTCACCATCGCCGCCTCCACCATCGCCTCCGCCATGATCGGCTGGATCACCCGGCACCTGGGCATCGACGAGGGCGGCTGGAGCGGCGTCCTGCTGCACATCGCCGCGTTCCTGATCGCCGTGCTCGCCGACTTCCTGCTCCTGCTCTACGTCCTGACCCTGCTGCCCGGCGTCGAGCCCACGCGCCACCGCCTGGTCGTGGCGGCGCTGACCGGCGCGGTCGGCTTCGAACTGCTGAAGCTGCTGCTCAGCGGCTACTTGCAGGGCGTGGCCGGGAAGAGCATGTACGGCGCGTTCGGCGTGCCCGTCGCACTGCTGCTGTGGATCAACTTCACCTCGAAGCTGGTGCTGTTCTGCGCCTCCTGGACGGCGACGCAGAGCAAGGAGGACGAACTCCCGGACGACCCGGACGGCCGGGACAGCCCGGACGGTCGGGACGACTTGGACGGCCGGGACAGCCGGGCCGACGCGGACGGCCGGGACGACGCGGACCGCCGCGACAGCCCGGACGGCCGGGAGGACCTGGCTGGCCGGGAGGACCTGGCTGGCCGGGACGGCCTGAACGGTCTGGACGACGCGGATGGTCTGGACGACGCGGACGGCCGGGACAGCGCGGACCGCCGGGACGACCTGGACGGCCGGGGCAGCCTGAACGGTCTGGACGACGCGGATGGTCTGGACGACGCGGACGGCCGGGACAGCGCGGACGGCCGGGAGGACCTGGACGGCCGGGGCAGCCTGAACGCTCTGGACGACGCGGATGGTCTGGACGACGCGGACGGCCGGGACAGCGCGGACCGCCGGGACGACCTGGACGGCCGGGACAGGCCCGACGGCCGGGACAGGCCCGACGGCCCCGGCGTCAGGGGCGGGTCCGGCGGCGCACCAGATCCGGCAGCGGCCAACGGCGGTTGATCAGGAACGCGCCGCCCGCGAGCAGCACCAGCACACCGCCGGCGATGCCGAGCGCTATCCCGATGCCGCTGGAGCCGTTCGCGGCCCGGGCGCCGGCCACCGGCTTCCCACCGGTCCCGGCCGTGCCGCCCACGCCGCTCCCCGAGCCGCCGGCCTCGCCGGAGGGGTTCGCGCCGGGCTCGGAACTGGCCTGCGCGGCGCCCTTCGGCGGCACCAGCTCACCCACGGGCTGCACCTTCCCGGCCGCCTTGAAGCCCCAGTCGAACAGCCGCGCGGTCTCCTTGTAGACCTCGTTGTGCTCCGGCTTCTCCGGGTTCATCACGGTCACCAGCAGCACCTTGCCGTCCCGCTCCGCGACACCGGTGAAGGTGGCACCGGCGTTGGTGGTGTTGCCGTTCTTGACGCCGGCGATGCCCTGGTAGACGGGCAGGCCCGCGTCGCCGCTCAGCAGCCGGTTGGTGTTCTGGATCTCGAAGGACTCGCGGACCGGCTTGCCCTTCTTGTTCTTCTTCGTCTGGCCCGGGAACTTCGCGCTGACCGTCGAGCAGTACTCCCGGAAGTCCTTCTTCTGCAGCCCCGAGCGGGCGATCAGCGTCAGGTCGTACGCCGACGAGACCTGCTTCTCGGCGTCGTAGCCGTCCGGGCTGACGACGTTCGTGTCGAGGGCCTGGAGCTCCTCGGCGTGCTCGTTCATCTCCTTGACGGTGTTGTCGACGCCCTTGTTCATGGCCGACAGCACATGCACGGCGTCGTTGCCGGAGCGCAGGAAGACGCCGAGCCACAGGTCGTGGACGGTGTAGGTCTCGTCCTCCTTTATCCCGACCAGGCTGGAACCCGCGCCCATGCCCGCCAGGTCGGAGGGGACGACCTTGTGCTTGGCCGTCCTCGGGAACTTCGGCAGCAGCGTGTCCGCGAACAGCATCTTCAGCGTGCTCGCCGGGGCCAGCCGCCAGTGCGCGTTGTGCGCGGCCAGCACGTCACCCGACTCGGCGTCGGCGACGATCCAGGAGCGGGCGCTCACGTCCTTCGGCAGCACCGGCACGCCGCTCGCCAGGTTCACCTGCGTGCCCGGCTGCCCGAGCCGGGCGCCGCCCACGGTCGACATCGACGCCGGGGGAGTGGCCGACGGGCTCGCCGAGGCACTGCCCGAGGGGCTCGGGGCCGCGACGGCGGCGGGCGCGGCCAGGGCGAGGGACGACAGGACGGCTGAGGTGACCAGCAGGGATCGCCTGGCGGTCTTCTTCGGAGCGGGCACGATCGGAAACGTACATGCCGTTCGGGGGGAAGTCCCGCCTGTGTCCCCACCCCGGGGACGGAACCGGACACGCACTGGCGATACTGGTCCCATGAAGCTCAGCCGCCCCGTCTCCTGGTTCCTGCTCGCCTTCGGGGTGTGGAGCTGGGTCATCTGGATCACTTTCGTCAAGAACCTTGTCAAGGACAGCAGCGGGCTCGCCTTCGACGACGGTCATCCCACGGCGTACTTCTGGGTGCACCTGCTGCTCGCCGTCGTTTCCTTCGTATTGGGGACGGCCATCGGGGCCATCGGGTTGCGTGGTCTGCGCGCACTGCGCCGGACGTCATAACGGCAATCGGGAGACACGACACCGTGGCCATCGTTTTCGTACTCGTCGCCGTCCTCGTCCTGGCCGTCATCGTGACGGCCAACTGGTACGTGTGGCGCCGCCTGTTCCGCGACACCACGCGCGGCCCGGGCCTCACCCGCCGCACGGGCGCGGCCCTGATCGCAGGCGGCTGGCTCCTCGCGATCACGGCCCTGGTGGCCGAACGCACCGGCGCCCCGTTCTGGCTCCAGCAGGTCCTGGCCTGGCCGGGCTTCCTGTGGCTGGCCCTGTCGATATACCTGTTGCTGGCGGTCGTGGCGGGGGAGGCCGTACGGCCACTGCTGCGGTGGTTCGTCGAGCGGCGGGCGAGGGCGAGGGGAGCGGGCTCGGAGCCCGGTGCCGGTGCGCCCGGCGACCCCGCTGCCGCGACGGCGGCCGCACCACAGGCGGACG
>NZ_MUKA01000051.1 GCF_002150735.1 Streptomyces africanus | reverse complement strand
GTGTGACGGACGGGGCGGCGCGGCGCGAGGACGCCGACGGCGAGGGCTTACCCGGCCGCCCCCTGTGGCGCCGGCGGGATTTCGCCATCTTCTGGGCCGCGCAGACCCTCTCCGTGCTGGGCGACTCCTTCGCGCTGATCGCCCTGCCCCTGCTCGTGCTTGAGGCCACGGGGTCGGTCGCGCGGATGGGGCTGCTGACGGCGGTGGGCGGGGCGGCCGCGGTCGGGGCGGCGGTGTTCGCCGGGGCCGTGGTGGACCGGGTGGACCGGCGCCGGCTGCTCATCGCCTGCGACCTCGTGCGCATGGTCCTGTACGGGGTGATCCCGCTGGTGTGGCTGTTCGGCCCGCGGATCTGGCTGTTGTACGCGGTGCTGCCCCTGTGCGAGGCCGTCGGCATGCTGTTCGCGGTCGGCTACGTCACGGTCGTGCGGGGCCTGGTCGGCACGGGGCAACTCACCGAGGCCAACGGCCGGTTGAACGCGACGGCCGCCGCGGCAGGCGTCCTCGGACCGCTGTGCGCCGGACTGGTCGCCGCCTGGTCGGGCCCGGCAGCGGCCGTGGGCGTGGACGCGGCCAGCTTCGGGGTGTCGGCCGCGTGCCTGTGCTGCGTACGGTTCCGCAAGCGCACCCCGGACGAGCGGACGGGCCGGCGCACCGGACTGTGGCACGACCTGCGCACCGGCGTCGCCTTCCTCCACGGCCACCCGGTGCTGCGCTCGCTCACCGCCCTGCTGTTCGTCTTCAGCTTCCTCACCCTCGGCCTCAACGACCTGGTCATCTACCACCTCAAGCACGACCTCGGCCATGACGACGGCACGGTCGGCACGGTCATGGCGGTGGGCGCGCTCGGCACCATCACCGGCGCCCTGCTGGTGGCCCGCATCCGCCGCCGCCTCGGCTTCGGCCCGACGTGGACCGGTTCGGTCGCGGTGTGCGGGCTGGCCTTCGCGGGACTCGGCTGGGCCCGGGACGTGCCGGCGGTGGCGGCCCTGAGCGCCGCGTTCCTCGCCTGCGCCGGCATGGCGGGCACCTGCTCGATGTCGCTGCGCCAGGAGGTCACTCCCGAGCACCTCCTGGGCCGCGTCACCTCCGCCTTCTGGACGCTTCAGTACGCGGCGGCACCGATCGGCGCGGCCGTCCTCACCTGGGCCGCGGAGGAACAGGGCACGACACCGGTCGCCCTGGCCGCCGGAGCGACCTGCGTCCTGCTCGCCGTGACGGCCCTGTTCACCCCGATCCGGTCCGGCCGGTCACCCGTTGATCCCGGTGTAGTGCCGCAGGCTCCACCGCCACAGCAGCCGGGACCCCAGGTACGCCAGCAGCCCGAGCAGCGGTGAGGCCGCCGCCAGCCAGTACGGCACGCCGGTGGTGCGGCCGTGGCCGGTCAGGACCGCCGCCGGGAAGTAGGCGACGAACGCGAGCGGAAGACCGTAGGTCAGGAGGCCGCCCACGGCCTTGGGGAGGACGTTCAGCGGGTAGCTGCCGAACGTGCCGAGGAGTTCCTCCAGCCAGCGGCCCCATTGGTCGGCGGCCGGGAAGCGCAGGGCAGCGCTGGCCACGACCGTGAACAAGGCAGCCTCCAGCAGCATGCCGCCGAGGACGGCCGCGATCAGATACGTGATGCGGCCCGCCGTCCAGTCCAGGTCGCTGCGGGACAGCGCCCCCACCATCAGACCCGCCGCGACCGTCAGGTCCCCGATGGCGTTGGTGGGGAAGAACGCCAGCTGGATCTGCCGGTGGACCGGCATCGGGCGCATCAGGTAGATGTCGACCCGGCCTTCCTGGATCTGCCGGCCCGCCCAGTGCATCCGCCCCAGGAACAGCACGAACAGACCGTGCGCCAGCATGCGCGTCGCCGGGATCAGCAGCACGTCCGAGCTGTCCCAGCCGCCCATCCCGGCGAACCGGGACAGCAGCACCGTGGCGAACACGATCACCGACACCTGCCAGATCGCCCCGATCGCGATCATCAGCAGGAACTCGGTGCGGTACTCCATCTGCGCGCGGAAGTTGAGCGCGGTGACGCGCCACACGATCCGCAGAGCCTTCACCGACATCTCAGCCTCCCTGCGAGATCACGCGCCGGGCGGCCCGCCGCCACAGCAGCCGGGTGAACAACGCCAGCAGCACCACCCACGCGGCCTGCACGGACAGCTGGAAGGCCGCGTCGGACAGCGGGATCCGCCCCACGTACAGCGACAGCGGCACGCTCAGCGTGGCCTGGAAGGGCAGGAAGCCGCTCATCGTCACGAACCAGTCCGGGAAGAACCACAGCGGCGCGTACACCCCGGACAGCAGGTTCTGCGCGAACAGCAGGATGAGCATCGCGGCGGTGTTGCGGACCGTCCAGAAGCACAACTGGTCGAGCAGGAGCATGACGTAGTACAGGACCCACTGGCCCAGCAGCATGCTCAAGCAGAACACCCCGGCCACCGCGGCCGAGCGGGGCGGCTCGACGACCCCCGCGGCCAGGCAGATCGCGTATCCCGTCAGCGCCCACGCGAGGCCGTACAACTGCTCGCCGGCGGCCCGCAGGGCGTAGTAGCGCTGCGGCGGCAGCGGCCGCAGGTACCAGTAGACGATGGTGCCGAAGTGCATGTGCTGAAGGACCGTGTCCCGCCCCGCGTACTGGTCCAGCTCCCGCAGCCGGGACGCCAGCACGGCCAGCACGGCGTACGTGACGGCCTGGTCGCGGCTCAGCCCGGCGGTCGTGCCCGTCTGCGCGTACAGGCCGCGCCACAGCGACCACACCAGCACCACCTGGACGGCCAGCCGGAGCGCGACGGCGGTCATCCGGGGCGGGGCGTTCAGCTCGCCGAGCGGGGTGACACGGGCGGCGCGCCAGGCGTGCAGCACGGCCATGTCAGACCTCCCCGACGTGCACGTACGCGGCCCGCATCACGTCCTCCAGGTCCGCCTCGTCCAG
>NZ_MUKA01000400.1 GCF_002150735.1 Streptomyces africanus | reverse complement strand
CAGTTCGCACTGTGGCTCCGGACCCCCCGGAGCCTCCGCCTCGGCGGCCAGCTCGGCCCGCGCCAGCTGCCGGGCGACCGTCTCCCGCACGCTCGTCAGCTGACCGATCAGTGAGTCGAGTTCGTCCAGCTTGCGCCGGTAGACCGCGAGGGACGCCGGACAGGTGTCGCCCTCGGGGTGCCCGGCCCGCAGACACTCCACGAAGGGCCGCGTCTCCTCCAGGTCGAACCCGAAGTCCTGCAACGTCCTGATCTGCTCCAGCAGTTTCAGGTCGCACTCGTCGTACGTCCGGTATCCGTTGCCCTCGCGTCGCGCGGGCAGCAGCCCCCGCGACTCGTAGTACCGCAGCGTCCGCGTCGTGGTCCCGGCCCGTGCGGCCAGCTCGCCGATTCGCATGCCGTCGAACGTAGTCCTTGACGCCGACGTCAAGGCAACAGCGTTTTCCCAGGCCCTGTCGTCGCATTCCCGTCGTCCGCCCGAAGGGCGGGCCCCGTGGCGTCAGGTGCGTGCTCTCGCCGTGCCGGGCGCAGGCCCGCGTACTGGTTGTACGTGGGTCTGTGCCCGGTGCGGCGAGAGGGCGTGCTGGCGTCGCGGGGCAGGCGGGAATGCGACGACAGGGCCTAGCGGGCCCCGGCGGACTCCAGCTCCCGGTCGTCCTCGGCGGGCTGGTCCGCGGTCTTCCCCCTGCCGGGCAGCAGCAGCGCCACCACGACCGTCCCGGCGCCCAGGATCACGGCCCCGACCAGACTGGTGTGCGCGACGGCGTCGGCGAACGAGGAACCCACCGCATCGGCCATCCGCCGCGCCCCACCGGCGAGTTGCCCGGCCTGCGCCTTGAGCCGCTCCGCCTGCTGGGGGTCACTCGTGTGCGCCGCCTGCTCGGCCAGCTGCCGGGCCTTGTCACCGATGCCCCGGGCGACGGCGTACCCGGCCCCGACGGAGTCCTGGGCCGTCTCCAGCGAGGAGGCGGGGAGCCTGCCGCCGGCCGTCGCGTCCGCGAGGTGGCCGGAGTACGAGGTGGCCAGCAGCGAGCCGAGGATGGCGATGCCGAGCGACCCGCCGAGCTCCAGCGAGGTGTCGTTCACCGCGCCGCCGACGCCGAGCTGGGACTCCGGGAACGCCCCCATGATCGCGTCCGTGCAGGGCGACAGCGCGAGCCCGATCGCGAGGCCGAGCACGATCAGGGGCGCGACGAAGTCGCCGTACGACGACCCGGAGTCGACCCGGGTGAGCAGCGCCAGGGCGGCCGTACCGCCGACCATGCCGGCCGTGACGGTCCACTTCATGCCGACCCGCGGGGTGAGGTAGCCGGTGAGGGCGGCGCCCACGAAGACGGCACCGGCCAGCGGCAGCATCCGCAGGCCCGTGTCCAGGGCGTCGTAGCCGAGGACGAACTGGAGGTGCTGGGTCAGGTAGTAGAAGGCGCCGAAGACGGCCAGGAAGAACAGGGCGACGGCGAGGTTGGAGCCCGCGAAGCGGCGGTCGGTGAAGCGGCGCACGTCGAGGAGGGGGCGCGGGTGGCGCAGCTCCCAGAGCACGAAGGCCACGAGTCCGGCGCCGGCGACGACCGCCGCCGTGACCGCCTTGACGCCCCAGCCGAAGTGCGGACCCTCGATGATCATGTAGACGAGCGCGCCGATCCACAGCACCGACAGCAGCCCGCCGCCGTAGTCGATCCGCCCCTGATGGCCGGACCTGGACGGCGGTACGAGGACGAGCGCGCCGACGACGGCCAGGGCGGCGACGGGCACGTTGATGAGGAACGTCGACGACCAGCCGTGGTGCTCCAGCAGCGCCCCGGCGACCAGCGGACCGGCCGCGATGGCGAGTCCGGCCGTGGCGGTCCACAGGGTGATGGCCTTGGCGCGTTCGGCGCGCGGGAAGGTCGCCGCGAGCAGGGACAGCGTCGCGGGCATGATCATCGCGGCGCCGGCGCCCATCACGGCACGCGCCGCGATCACGGCGGTGGCGCTGCCGGCGAGGTAGCCGGAGACGGCTCCGCCGCCGAAGACGACCAGCCCGAGGACGAGCGCGCCCCGGCGGCTGTACTTGTCGCCGATCGCGCCGAGGAGCAGCATCAGCGCGGCGTACGGGACGGTGTAGCCGTCGATGACCCACTGGAGGTCGGCGCTGGACAGGCCGAGGTCCTCGGTCATGGCGGGCGCCGCGACGGTGAGGGCGGTGTTCGCCATCACGATGATCAGCAGGCTCAGGCAGAGCACGAGGAGCGCCCACCAGCTGCGTGCGTAGGGGCGGTCCATCCTCTCGGCCGGTTCGGTCATGACGAGTCGCATGGCAGGAGATCGCCTTCCTCAGACTTGCACATGGGTGTGCATTTGCACAACACTGTGCAATGTACGCCGTTGCACAGCACTGTGCAAGTCGATGGAGGAGGGGCACAATGGCGTCCATGACCACGGGCACCACCAGCCGCGCCGATGCCAACCGGCGCCGCATCCTCGACGTCGCTCTGGCCGAGCTGCTGCGCGACCCCGACGCGTCCATGGACCAGATCGCGCGCGCCGCGGGCGTCGTACGGCGGACCGTGTACGGGCACTTCCCGAGCCGCGAGGCGCTGATCAGCACCCTCGTCGACGAAGCGGTGGAGTCCCTGTCGGTGGCGCACGCGGCGGGCCGGGAGGGGGTGGAGGACCCGGCGGAGTCCGTGGCCCGCTCGGTGCTGGCGGTGTGGGAGCTGGCCGACCGCTACCGGCTGCTGATCGCGCTCGCCCAGCGCACGGTCACCATGCAGGGCATCCGGGAGCGGCTCGCCCCCGTCCGGGAGGCCGCCACCGGGGTGCTCCGGCGCGGCCTCGACGAGGGCGTCTTCAGCTCACCGCTGCCCGCGCCGGCCCTGGCGTACGTGCACGAGCAGATGCTGGTCGCGCTGATGGAGGCGGTGAACGACGGACTCGTGGCAGCACGAGAGGCGGGCCGCTGCGCCGCGGTCACGGTACTGACCGCGGCGGGCGTGCCCGCCTCCGAAGCCACCGAACTGGTGGCGAAGCTGAACGATTGATTGTGTCTCTGTACGGACCGGGCGGCTGAGCGACGGGGGGACACCCAGCCGCCCGGAGTCTCGCGGGGCGCGGCGCGCGGCCGTCAGGCCTTCGCCAGCTCCTTGTCGCCGCCCTGCTCGGGCACCTCGGCCTGGCCCTCGGCCGGGCCGCCGTGCTCGTCGTCGAGGAGCGTCTTCTCGTCGAAGGGCAGCTGACCGGCGAGGACCTGGTCGACCCGCTCCCTGTCGATCTCCTTCGTCCAGGTGCCGATCAGCACGGTGGCCACGGCGTTGCCGGCGAAGTTGGTCAGGGCGCGGGCCTCGCTCATGAAGCGGTCGATGCCGACGATGAGGCCGATGCCGTCCACCAGGGCCGGCTTGTGCGACTGCAGACCACCGGCCAGGGTCGCGAGACCGGCGCCGGTGACACCGGCGGCGCCCTTGGAGGCGACCAGCAGGAAGAGCAGCAGCGGGATCTGCTCGCCGAGCGACATCGGCGTGCCCATCGCGTCGGCGATGAACAGGGACGCCATGGTCATGTAGATCATGGTGCCGTCGAGGTTGAAGGAGTAGCCGGTCGGGACGGTGATGCCGACCACCGGCTTGCTGACGCCCAGGTGCTCCATCTTCGCGATGAGCCGCGGCAGCGCGGACTCGGAGGAGGAGGTGGACAGGATCAGCAGGAACTCACGGCCGAGGTACTTGAACAGCGTGATGATGTTCAGTCCGGCGATGACGCGCAGCAGGATGCCGAGCACGATGAAGACGAAGAGGAAACAGGTGACGTAGAAGCCGAGCATCAGCACGGCGAGGCTCTTGAGCGCGTCCACGCCGGCGGAGCCGGTGACGGCGGCGATGGCGCCGAAGGCACCGATCGGGGCGGCCCACATCACCATGGCGAGGATGCGGAAGACGAGCCGCTGGATGTGCTCGATGCCGCGCAGGATCGGCTGGCCCGCCGACCCCATGCCCTGCAGCGCGAAGCCGGCGAGGAGGGCGATCAGCAGGGTCTGCAGGACCGACTCGTTGGTGAAGGCGGACACCATCGTGGTCGGGATGATGCCCAGCAGGAAGTCGGCGGTGTTACTGGTGGCCTCGGGGTCGATCTGTGCGTGACCGGCGTCCTTGACCGCGTCCGTCACCGCGAGGCTGGAGCCCGGCTCCAGGATGTTGCCGACGACCAGGCCGATGCCCAGCGCGACCAGCGACATGACCATGAAATAGCCCAGGGCGATGCCGCCGACGGCACCGACCTTGGCGGCCTTGCGCACCGAGCCGATGCCCAGCACGATCGTGCAGAAGATGATCGGCGAGATCATCATCTTGATCAGGTTCACGAAGCCGGTCCCGATCGGCTTCAGCTCGACAGCGAAGTCGGGTGCGGCCAGACCCACCGCGATACCGGCGGCGACCGCGATGATCACCGCGATGTAGAGATAGTGCGTGCGGTCCCGCTTGGCTTTGGGTGCGGCAGGTGCCGTATCGGCTGCGCTGGTCACGGCGGCCCTCCTTGACGACGTCGTCGGCATCACCGGCGTGCGGCTCACGTCCGGGACAGGGAGCGGGGAACTCCCGGGGATGCGTATTGGGGAATGCCGTGACTATGTCCTGCTCTGTGAGCGCGGTCACCCTTCCGTTCATTTAGTTCACAATCAGCCACGAGGCAGACTGACGGCATGCGCTTCTCCGTACCCGGTCCCCGCAGCCTGGCGGGCCAGCTCTTCGCCATGCAGGCCGTCCTGATTGCGGTCGTCGTGGCCGGATACGCGCTGTTCACCTACGTCAGCGACCGCAGCCAGGCCGAAGAGGCGGCCCGGCGCCAGGCCAGGGCGGTGGCGCGATCCGTCGCCGACTCCCCTTCGGTGCTGGAGGCGGCCCGCGGCTCCGACCCGACCGGCCGGCTCCAGCCGTACGCGCTGCGCGTGATGCGGGACACCGAGGTCGACTTCATAACGATCATGGATCCCCACGGCATCCGCTGGACGCACCCCGACCCGGACCGGATCGGCCAGCCCTTCCAGGGCCACACCGAGAAGGCCCTCAAGGGCCAGACCTTCACCGAGACCTACACCGGCACGCTCGGCCCCTCCGTCCGCGCGGTCACCCCGATCCAGGACGGCAAGAAGATCGTCGGCCTGGTCAGCGCGGGCATCCGGGTCGAGGAGATCACCCACCGGGTGCAGGACCAGCTGACGGCCCTGCTCGGCGTCGCGGCCGGCGCGCTGGCCCTGGGCGCCGTCGGCACCTATGTCGTCAACGCCCGGCTGCGCCGCCACACCCACGGCATGAACGCGGCCCAGCTCAGCCGGATGCACGACTACCACCAGGCCGCCCTGCACGCCGTACGCGAGGGGCTGCTGATGCTGGACGGGCAGTACCGTGTGGCGCTGATCAACGACGGAGGGCGGGAGCTGCTCGGCGTGGCCGGGGACGTGGTGGGCAGGTCGGTGGCGGAGCTGGGGTTGCCCGCCCCGCTGACGGGCGCGCTGCTGGCGTCGGAGCCGCGGGTGGACGAGGTGCATCTGACGGCGTCGCGGGTCCTGGTGATCAACACGTCTCCGGTGTCGGGCGGCGAGCGGCGCGGTACGGTCGTCACCCTGCGCGATGTCACCGAACTCCAGTCGCTGATGGGCGAGTTGGACTCCGAGCGGGGTTTCACCCAGGCGCTGCGCTCGCAGGCGCACGAGGCGGCGAACCGGCTGCACACGGTCGTCTCGCTGATCGAGCTGGGCCGGGCGGAGGAAGCGGTGGAGTTCGCGACGGCCGAACTGGAACTGGCACAGGCGTTGACCGACCAGGTCGTGGCGGCGGTGAGCGAGCCGGTGCTGGCGGCACTGCTGCTGGGCAAGACGGCCCAGGCGAACGAGCGGGGCGTGGAGCTGATGGTGTCGGAGGACAGCAGCCTGGACGACGGCCTGCTGCCGGAGTCCCTGCCGGCGCGGGACCTGGTGACCATCCTGGGCAACCTGATCGACAACGCCGTGGACGCGGCGCAGGGCAGCGCGCGGGCGCGGGTGACCGTGGCGGCCTACACCCAGGACACGTCGGACCCCGGGGACCCCGAGCTGGTGCTGCGGGTCTCGGACACGGGCCCGGGCGTGGACCCGGAGCACGCCGAGGCCGTTTTCCAGCGCGGCTTCTCGACCAAGCCGGCGGGGCCGGGCGGCCGGGGCCTGGGGCTGGCCCTGGTACGGCAGGCGGTCCACCGGCACGAGGGGACGCTGTCGGTGTCGGAGGCCGAGGAGGGCGGGGCGGAGTTCGAGGTACGGCTGCCGCTGCGGGAGTCGGGGGCGGTGGCCGGGGGCGTGACATCCAGGACCTCGGTGTCCAGAGGCGCTGGAGGCAACGCGTGACGAGCGACAGCACCCCCGAGAGGGACATCCGCGTCCTGGTCGTGGAGGACGACCCGGTCGCCGCCGACGCGCACGTGCTGTACGTCGGCCGCGTCCCCGGCTTCGTCGCGGTGGGCAAGGCGCACACGGGCGCGGAGGCCCGCCGGGCCCTGGAGCGCACCCCCGTCGACCTGCTCCTGCTCGACCTGCACCTGCCGGACGTGCACGGGCTGCACCTCGCGCGGTCCCTCCGGGCGGCGGGACACCACGCGGACGTGATCGCGGTGACGTCGGCGCGCGATCTGGCGGTCGTGCGCGAGGGCGTCTCCCTCGGCGTCGTGCAGTACGTCCTGAAGCCGTTCACCTTCGCGACCCTGCGGGACCGCCTCGTGCGGTACGCGGAGTTCCATGCCGCGGTCGGCGAGGCGAGCGGCCAGGACGAGGTCGACCGGGCGCTGGCGGCCCTGCGCGCCCCGGGCCCGGCCGCCTTGCCGAAGGGCCTGAGCGCACCGACGCTGGAGCGGGTGACCGTGGCCCTGCGCGACAGCGCGGAGGGCCTCACGGCCGCCGGTGTGGCGGAGACCGTGGGCATCTCCCGCATCACGGCCCGGCGTTACCTGGAACACCTGGTGGACGCGGGCCGCGCGGCCCGCCGCCCGCAGTACGGCACGGTGGGGCGGCCGGAGCTGCAGTACCGCTGGGTCACGGGCCACTGACGGCCCGTCAGCCACGAGCGGCAACCAGCGAACCCGCGCACACGCATTGACCTGACTAGACCACTCAACTTACGTTCACCACGCAGCCGTCCCGGCCACAACGAAGTGCGCCCGTAGGAGGTTCGTGCCGTGCGCCCCACCGCCGCTCTCACACCTCTCGTCGTCCTGGCCCTCGCCGCCACCGCCCTCACCGCCTGCGGTGGCGGTTCCGGCAGCGACCCCGACACCGTCAAGGTCTCCTTCAAACAGTCCACGGACAACTCCATCAAGGTGATGGACACCTATCTCGCGGACATCAAGAAGCAGTTCGAGAAGGCCCACCCGGGCAAGAAGGTCGAGCTCGTCCCGATCAAGGCCCCGGACTCGGAGTACTACACCAAGCTCCAGCAGATGCTCCGCTCCCCCAAGACCGCCCCCGACCTGGTCTACGAGGACACGTTCCTCATCAACTCGGACATCACCAGCGGCTATCTCAAGCCCCTCGACCCGTACCTCGCCAAGTGGCCCGACTGGAACCGGTTCATCGACACGGCGAAGGCGGCGGCGAAGGGCGAGGACGGCAAGACGTACGGCGTCCCCGACGGCACCGACACCCGCGGACTCTGGTTCGACAAGGGCATCTTCGCCAAGGCCGGCCTCCCCGCCGACTGGCAGCCGAAGACCTGGAAAGACGTCCTGACCGCGGCCCGCACCATCAAACGGAAGGTCCCCGGCGTCATCCCGCTCAACGTCTACACGGGCAAGCCGGTCGGCGAGGCGGCCACCATGCAGACCTTCGAGATGCTCCTCTACGGCACGAACGACGGCCGCACGGACCCCCTCTACGACAAGAACGCGAAGAAGTGGATCGCCGGCGGCCAGGGCTTCAAGGACGCTCTCGCGTTCGTCGAGACGGTCTACAAGGAGAAGCTGGGCCCGGACGTCTCCGACGCGCTCGACCCGAACGTCATGACCCGGGTGCGCGGCGAGTGGCTCCCGCAGGGCAGGCTCGGCATCGCCCTCGACGGCTCCTGGCTGCCGCAGGACTGGCTGCCCGGCAGCGGCCACGCATGGCCCGAGTGGCCGAAGAAGCTGGGTCTGGCCGCCATGCCGACCCAGCATGGCCAGGCGCCCGGCAAGGTGAGCATGTCCGGCGGCTGGACCTGGTCGATCCCGGCCAAGGCCGGCAACCCGGACCTGGCCTTCGCGTTCATCAAGACGATGCAGACCAAGGCCAACGCGCAGAAGTGGTACGTCGCCAACTCCGGCATCGCGGTCCGCGAGGACGTGGCGAAGGACCCCGGGTACGCCACCGCCCAGCCGGGCATCAGGTTCTTCACCGACCTGGTGGCCTCGACGCACTACCGCCCGGCCTACCCGGCGTACCCGAAGGTCTCCACGGCCATCCAGGAGGCGATGGAGAGCGTGACCACGGGCGACGCGTCGGTGGACGAGGCGACGAGCGCCTACACGAACGCGCTCAGGGACGCGACGGACGACGAGGTGGTCGAGCGGTGAGCGAGGGCAGCCGCGCATGACCGCCACCGCACCCACCCCGCCGCTCACCAAGACACCCGAGGCCACGCACCCGCGACGCGGCCCCCGCCTGCCGCTGCGGGCCCTGCCCCTCACGCCCGCCGTCGTCCTCCTGCTCCTCTTCCTGGCCGGCCCGATCGCCTACTGCGTCTTCATCGCCTTCACCGACCTCCAGCTCACCGGCCAGGCCGAGGACTCGTTCGTCGGCTTCGAGAACTTCACCCGGGCCTTCGGCGACGAGGCGTTCCTCAACGCCGTATGGCTGACCCTGGTGTTCACGGTCCTGTCGTCCCTCGTCGGGCAGAACACGCTGGGCCTCGCCCTGGCGGCGCTGATGCGGCGCGCGTCGAAACCGGTCCGCACGCTCACCGGCGGCATCGTCGTCACGGCGTGGGTCCTGCCGGAGGTCGTCGCCGGCTTCCTCCTCTACGCCTTCTTCCGCCGCGAGGGCACCCTGAACGCCCTCCTGGACTGGCTCCACCTGCCCTCCCAGAACTGGCTGTTCACCCTCCCGATCCTGGCGGTGTCCTTCGCCAACGTCTGGCGCGGCACGGCCTTCTCGATGCTGGTCTACTCGGCCGCGCTGAACGAGATCCCCCAGGAGATCACCGAGGCCGCCGAGGTGGACGGGGCCGGGGGCTGGCGCCGCATGTGGCACATCACCCTCCCCATGATCCGCCGCTCCATCGCCACGAACCTGATGCTCAACACCCTCCAGACCCTCTCGGTCTTCGGCCTGATCTGGGTGATGACGAGAGGCGGTCCGGGCGGCAAGAGCCAGACACTCCCCCTCTTCATGTACGAACAGGCCTTCCAGAACAGCCTGATCGGCTACGGCACGGCGGTGGCCCTGCTGCTCCTCCTGGTCGGCTCCCTCTTCTCCCTCCTCTACCTGCGCCTGCTGCGGACGGAGGTCTGACCCGCATGGCCCTCACCCTCGCCTCCCGCCGCACGGCCCGACGCCTGGCGGCGGACGCGGGCCTCCTGGTGGTCGCCGCCGCGTTCGTCCTGCCCCTGGCCTGGGTGGTCCTGTCCTCCCTGGACCCCCACGCAGACCTCCGGGTGAAGGCACCCGACGGCCTCACCCTGGACAACTTCGACGCGATCCTGACCCCCGAGATCACCTTCACCCCCCTCCTCAACAGCCTGATCCTCTGCGGCAGCGCGACACTCCTGACGGTCGTCTGCGCGGCCCTGGCGGCCTATCCGCTCTCCCGGTTCCGCTCCCGCTTCAACCGCCCGTTCCTGCTGACGATCCTCTTCGCGACGAGCCTGCCCATCACGGCGATCATGGTCCCGGTCTACGCGCTGTTCGTCCGGGTGGACCTGATCGACACCATGCAGGGCACGATCTTCTTCTTCTCTGCGTCCCAACTTCCGTACGCCATCTGGCTGATGAAGAACTTCATGGACGGCGTACCGAAGGAACTGGAGGAGGCGGCCTGGACCGACGGGGCGTCGTCCCTCCAGTCCCTTGTCCGCATCATCCTGCCCCTCATGGGCCCGGGCGTGGCCGTCGTGACGGTCTTCTCCTTCGTCATGATGTGGGGCAACTTCTTCGTCCCCTTCATGCTCCTGCTCACGCCCGACCAGATGCCGGCGTCCGTCAGCATCAACGACTTCTTCGGGAACCGGGGCATGGTGGCGTACGGGCAACTGGCGGCGTTCTCGGTCGTCTACTCGACACCGGTGATCCTTCTGTACGTCCTGATCGCCAGACGCCTGGGAGGGGGCTTCGCCCTGGGAGGGGCGGTCAAGGGCTGACCGGCGTCGATGCCGGGGCCGGGTGGGTCCGCAACCCGGC
>NZ_MUKA01000399.1 GCF_002150735.1 Streptomyces africanus | reverse complement strand
CGATCCGCTCGCTCCCGCCGACTCCGTCGGCGGAAGGAGCGGATCGTGGGCCCGGTCCCGTTCCGGCGCCCCGTGTCGCCGGTACCGGGGCCGTGCCCCCTCTCCGTGCCTCCACTCTCTCGTTCTCGCCGGTCGTCTCCCATCCGCGCGCGTACTCAACTCCCTCCCTAGGTACGGGTACTCAGCCCTGCGCACGCGAGCCCACAACGCTCCGTGGCCGACTGGTCACGATCACCTCCGCGCCCGTACTCGGAGGCGGTCGCGCGAGGGCTGTCAGTGGGGGCCGATAAAGTCCCTGGCATGGCACGGATTGCGGTGATCGGCGCCGGGATGGGCGCGCTGGCGGCGGCCGCCCGGCTGGCCGTCGCGGGCCACCGGGTGGTGGTGTACGAGCGGACGGACACATACGGCGGAGCACTGCGCCGTTTCGAGCGCGACGGGTTCTCCTTCGACACCGGCCCCGGCCTCCTCCCGCTGCCCGCCGTCTACCGCGACCTGTTCGTCAAGACCGGCAAGGAGCCGCTGGAGCGTTGCGTCGACCTGGTCCAGGTCGACCCGTCGTCCCGGCACGTGTTCGCGGACGGCACCGGGGTCTCGCTGCCGAACGCCTCGCGCGCGGGCGTCGTGACGGCCCTGGACGAGGCGCTCGGGTCCGGGGCCGGTAAGCGGTGGGGCGACTTCCTGGTGCGGGCCCGCGAGGCCTGGGACCGCACGCGCCGGCCCCTCCTGGAGGAGCCGCTGTGGCCGAACTGGCAGGTGCTGGCCGAGCGCGAGCCGTACCCGGCGGTGCCCCACAAGCGGCTGCTGCGCACCCGCCGGGCCGCCACGCTCGCCGAGGTCGGCGCCTGGGAGCTGCGGGACGCCCGGCTCACCGCCCTCCTGGAGAGCCACGCCCTGGCGCACGGCCTGGACCCCCGGACCACCCCGGCGAGCGCGGCCGTACTGCCGTACCTGGAGCACGCCTTCGGCACCTGGTACGTGCGCGGCGGCCTGCGCGAGCTGGCCCGCGCGGTGTACGAGCGGTGTGTGGCCCGAAAGGTCGAGTTCCGTTTCGGTGCCGACGTGACCGGGGTGCTGGAGAAGGACGGCCGGGCATCGGGGGTCGAGCTCGCCGACGGCACGGTCGCGGAGGCGGACTTCGTGGTCGCCGGTGTCGCGCCCGGCACGCTGGACCGGCTGTCGGCCCAGGCCGTGGTGCGGGGCGACGGCGACGTGCCGCCGCAGCCCGCGGCGGCGAGCCGGGTCACGGTACTGCTCGCCCTGCGCGGCGCCCGCCCCGAGGGCACGGCACACCGCACGGTGGTCCACGCGGCGGACCGAGAGGCCGAGTTGGACGCCCTGTTCGGCACGGCGGCGCACAACCCGCGTCCTACGGTCACGGTCCTGCGGCCCGACGACCCGGCACTGGTCCCGGACCCGGACCACGAGGCGGTCACCCTCACGACGGTGGTGCCCGCGCGGCCCGGCGAGCCCTGTGACGCCCTCACCGAGAACATGATCACGGTCGCCGAACGCGCCCTGCCCGACCTGCGCGACCGCCTCCTCTGGCACGAGGTGCGCACGCCGGCCGACATCGCCGAGGCGACCGGCGCGGAGGGCGGAGCGGTGCCGGTGCCCGCCCTGGCGGCGGACGGCGGGCGGCTGCTGCATCCGTCCAACAGCACGCGCGTGCCCGGCCTGTTCGCCGTCGGTGGCTGGGCCCATCCCGGTGGCGGACTGCCGCACGCGGGCATGTCGGGCGCGCTGGTGGCGGGACTGATCGTGGAGGGACCGGAGTTCCGGGGCTCTCAGTGAGTTCGCCGCCCCAGCGGCGTTGAGGCTTCAGAAACGGTACTGCTCGTCGAAGCCGTTCCCGGGCGTCTGCTGCTGCCCGTTGCCCTGGTACGGGTACGACTGCTCCGGCGGCAGCTCCTGGCCGTACTCGTCGGTGGTGCGCTGCTGCGGGACCCACACACCGTCGGGCGGGGACTCGCCGCCGTAGGTGCCGGCGTACTGGTCCTGGCCGTAGCCCTGCTGGGCGTAGTACTGCTGGTCGCCGTAGGAGGTGTCGTACGAGGCTCCGCCGTAGGTCGGCGTGCCGATGTACGGGTCGGAGTAGGCGGCGTACTGCTGCTGGTCCGTGGCGTCGTAGCCCTGCTGCTGGCCGTAACCCGAGTAGTCGTAGGCGTAGGGCTGGTCGGTGCCCTGGGCCGTGGCGGCGTACTGGTCGTGGGGCGGGCCCGGCTGGTACCCGGTGTCGCCGTACACGCCGTAGGAGCCGGTGTCGTCGGGCACGGGCTGCGGCTCGTAGACGGCGGTGGTCTCGGCGGCCGTCGGGTGCACCGGGCGCGACGGGGTGAAGACGTCGTCGCGGTCGTAGTCGTCGTCCTGGCCGTAGGCGGGGGCGTCGCGGCGGTAGTCGCCGCCCTCGTCGCCGTAGCCGCCGTCGGCCGCCTCCATGCCGGAGACCTCCAGGCTCGGTTCCTGACGGCCGCGCTCACCGCGGCGGCTCTTGCCGCCCAGCATCGGCGCGTTCATCGCCCAGCCGGCCGAGAAGCCGCTGCGGAACGACAGGGTGACGTACGTCTGCCCGACCGCGAAGGCGGCCGCGCCCAACCCGATCACGATGACGGACGGGATCAGCACGCCGACGACGACACCGAGGAAACCGGCGAAGGCCAGCAGCCGCCAGCGCAGCCGCGCCTTGTACTGCAGCAGCACCTCGCCCAGCAGCCACAGCGCGACGATGCCGAACGCGATGTAGAGGACCGCCCAGCCCATGTACGCCCCTCTCCCAGTCGCCGCTACGCAGTGTGTCGTATACCGGTGCGAACGGTCTAGGCCTGCGGTCGGTGGTGCAGGCCCAGGTTCTCGTAGATTTCCAGCGTCGCCGTGGAGTTGTTGAGCGTGATGAAGTGCAAGCCGGGCACTCCCTCGGCGAGCAGCCGCGCACAGAACTCCGTGGCGAATTCGATACCAATGGAGCGTACAGCGGCCGGATCGTCTTTTGCTGTGAGGATCCGCTCTTTCAGGGCGGCCGGGAACGCGGCGTTGGTGAGGGACCCGATCCGTTCCAGCGAGCGCACGCTGGCGATCGGCATGACCTCGGGGATGATCGGGGTGTCGCAGCCGGCGGCCGAGACGCGGTCGCGCAGCCGGAGGTAGTCCTCCGGGTGGAAGAACATCTGCGTGATGGCGTAGTCCGCGCCCGCACGGCACTTGTCGACGAAGTGGCGGACGTCGGTCTCCCAGTCGGTGGAGCGCGGGTGCATCGCCGGGAAGGCGGCGACGCCCACGCAGAAGTCACCGGACGCCTTGATCAGCTCGACGAGTTCGGCGGCGTAGGCGAGGCCTCGCGGGTGCGGCACCCACTCGCCCATCGGGTCGCCGGGCGGGTCGCCGCGCAGGGCGAGCATGTTGCGGATCCCGGCGTCGGCGTACTGGCCGATGATGTTGCGCAGATCGGCCACGGAGTGGTCGACCGCCGTGAGGTGCGCGATGGGCGTCAGGGTGGTGTCGGAGGCGATCGCCTCGGTCGCCTTGACCGTGCCCGCGCGGGTGGAGCCGCCCGCTCCGTAGGTGACGGAGACGAAGTCGGGCGCCACGGCCTCGACCCGGCGCAGCGCGTTCCACAGGTTCCGCTCGCCCTTCGGGGTCTTCGGGGCGTAGAACTCGAACGAGTACGTCGTTTTGCCGGTCGCGAGCATGTCGCGGACGGTGCGCGCGTGGTCCGACCTGATGGATGCGGTGCCGAGGGCCATACCGGCAGGTTAGCCAGGGGCGCTCGGTCCCCCAACCGGGCCCCGGACTTTTGCCTGATTTGTGCGCTTGTTGTCCACCCCTTGGACAAACCGGCCTACAAACCGGTCTCCTGCCGCTCCCGCAGCCGCTTCGCGAACTCGGCCGCCGCCGCGCCCGGGTCGTCGGCCTCGGTGATCGCCCGTACGACGACGGCACGCCGGGCTCCCGCTTCGAGGACCTGGTCGAGATTGCCGAGGTCGATGCCGCCGATGGCGAACCAGGGCCGGTCGGTGCCGAGGGCGGCGGTGTACCGGACGAGGTCCAGGCCGGGGGCGTGCCGGCCGGGCTTGGTGGGGGTGGGCCAGCAGGGGCCGGTGCAGAAGTAGTCCACGCCGTCCTGGACGGCGGCCGCGGCGGCCTCGGACTCGGCGTGCGTGGAGCGGCCGATCAGGACGTCGTCGCCGAGGATCGCGCGGGCCGCGGGGACGGGGAGGTCGCCCTGGCCGAGATGCAGTACGTCGGAGCCGGCGGCGTGGGCGACATCCGCGCGGTCGTTGACCGCGAGCAGCTTGCCGTGCCGGGCGCAGGCGTCGGCGAAGACGGCCAGGTGCTCCAGCTCCTCGGCCGCCTCCATGCCCTTGTCCCGCAACTGCACGATGTCGACCCCGCCCGCCAGGACGGCGTCCAGGAACTCCACGAGATCGCCCTGCCGCTTGCGCGCGTCGGTGCAGAGGTAGAGCCGGGCGTCGGCGAGCTGGGCGCGGGCGGTGGTGCGGGTGGTGGCGGCCATGCGTGTCGTCCCCCTGGTGTCGGTGGCGTACGGGTGCGGGGTGCAGCCGTGCCCGTGACACTACGAGGCACCGGGCGCACGCGTCCGTGCCGGGCACAAGCCACCCCGGGGCCGGGACCCCATGGGTCACCCCACGGGTCCCGGCCCGCACACCGGGCGGTTGTTCGGGTCCGGCCCCGCGGGTACGGAACCGGACCGTTGTTCGGTCGTGGTCGGGTCAGACCGCGAGCGCCTGGGCGCGGCGCTTCACCTCCGTGCCGCGGTTCTCGCTCAGGGCCTGGGCCGGCGTGCCGGGCAGGCTCGGGTCGGGGGTGAAGAGCCACTCCAGCATCTCTTCGACCGTGAAGCCGTCGTCCCGCAGGAGCGTCAGGGTCCCGGACAGGCCCTTGACGACCTTGTCCCCGTCGATGAAGGCCGCGGGGACGTGCAGCGCGCGGTTCTCACCGCGGCGTACGGCGATGAGCTGGCCCTCCTTGACCAGCTGCCGCACGCGCGTCACCTCGACGCCGAACTGTTCGGCGATGTCGGGGAGGGTGAGCCAGGCAGGGACGAGAGCATCGATCTTTGCGTCAATCTCGGTCACGGAAACCAGCCTGCCATCCCCCACTGACAGTCGGAAGTCGGGACCGCCCACCTGGGCGGACACGCGCTCCTGCCGAGCTACGCCGTCGCCGCCTTCAACGGCCTCGCCGGGTCCGCGAGCAGGGCCGGATTCATCGGCGTGCCCGACTCGATCAGGCGGCGGCCCTGCGCCAGGTCCCGGGGACGGCCCACCGCCAGCAGCGCGACCAGCCGGTCACCGCGCAGCCAGCAGACCGTCCAGGCCGGTCCGGCCGGGTCGCCGCGCCACAGGGTCGTGTCGGCGGCCGCGTGGTGCCCGGCGTACTGCACGAACCGCCCGAACTGCTCCGACCAGAAGTACGGCACGGGGTCGTACACCGCCGGGGTCTCTCCCGAGGCCCGGCCGACGATGTTCACGGCGACCGTGCGCGGCCCCTGGAGGGCGTTGTCCCAGTGGTGCACCAGCAGGCGCTCGCCGTACCGGCCCGAGGGGAAGGAGGCACAGTCGCCGACCGCGTACACGTCGGGCACCGACGCGCGCAGGTGCTCGTCGGCCACGATCTCGCCGTGCGTCCCCAGCTCGATCCCGGAGCCGGCCAGCCAGGCCGTGGCCGGACGGGCGCCGATGCCGACGACGACCGCGTCCGCGGGCAGCCGGGAGCCGTCGTCGAGAACCACCGTGCCGGGCTCCACGCGCTCCACGTGTGCGTGGGTCCGCAGCACGGCACCCGCGTCGGCGTACCAGCGGGCCATCGGCGCGGCGACCTCCGCGGGCAGCGCCCCGGCGAGGGGCCGTTCGGCGGCCTCCACGACGGTCACGGCGCAGCCCGCCTCGCGCGCGGCCGTGGCGAACTCCGCGCCGATCCAGCCGGCGCCGACGACCACGATGTCGCGCCGTGCGGCCAGCACCGGCCGCAGCCGCTCGGCGTCGTCCAGGGTGCGCAGCAGATGCACGCCCGGCACGCCCTCCGCCCCGGGCAGCCGGATGGGTTCGGCACCGGTCGCGACGACCAGGACGTCGTAGGGCACGGGCCCGTCCTCGGTGTCCAGCTCGTGGTCGCCCGGACGCAGCCCCCGCACCTCGCAGCCGAGCCGCAGCTCGATGCCGAGGGCCTCGAAGTCGACGTCGAAGGCGGAGCCCTCGGCCTTGCCGAGCAGGACGGCCTTGGACAAGGGGGGCCGGTCGTAGGGCTGGTGGGGCTCGGCGCCGATGAGGCTCACGGTGCCGGTGAAGCCCTGCTCCCGCAGGGCGACCGCCGTCTGGACACCGGCCATGCCCGCACCCGCCACGACCACGCGCCGCGGCGCGGACGAACCTGGTTCCTGCGTCTGCTCGCTCACCTGATCACCATAGACAACTGACATTTCGTCAGTCAGTGCTCATACGCAGTGACCTGCTCCACAACGCTCGTTCCGCTGCCCACCTGGGACTCCCACTCCCAGCTCTCCTCCAGCCGCACCCGCCCGTCGGGCAGTTCCACGACCGTCGACACGCAGTGCCCGGAGGAGGTGGCCCCGTCCCCCTTGAGTTGTACGTACCGGAAATCCAGCCTGTCGCCCTCCCGGGTACCCACGAGATGCCCGCGTACGACGTCGCCACCGGTGTACTCGGCCCAGATCTCGCCGTCCTTCTCGTGGTACGTGAACCGGGTGCGGGTCCCCACCTGGCCGGGTGCCTGATCGGCGACCGGGGCGAGGACGAGACCGTCGAGAGATCGGGCCATGGGCGGTGGCTCCCTTACTGCGGCATACGGCATCGGGCTAGGGTGGGTGGCCAACGTAAGGCACTCGCGGGAGCCCGGACGCACCGGGCTGAGAGGGAGGCTGGCGGCCTCCGACCGTACGAACCTGATCCGGGTCATGCCGGCGAAGGGAGGGGCTGGACGCCCATGTCGCGTACGCGAACGTCAGACGTCCTCGTCGTGGGGGGCGGGATCATCGGCCTGGTCACCGCGTGGCGGGCCGCGCAGCGCGGGCTCGCCACGGCCGTGGTGGACCCGGAGCCGGGCGGCGGAGCCGCGCAGGTGGCGGCCGGGATGCTGGCCGCCGTCACGGAACTGCACTACGGCGAGCAGACCCTGCTCGGGCTGAATCTGGCCTCCGCCCGGCGCTACCCGGACTTCGCGGCCGAGCTCACCGAGCAGACCGGCCACGACCTCGGCTACCGCCGGTGCGGCACGCTCGCCGTGGCCCTGGACGCCGACGACCGGGCCCATCTGCGCGAACTGCACGCCCTGCAGCAGCAGTCGGGCCTGGAGTCGCAGTGGCTGTCGGGGCGGGAGTGCCGTCGCCTGGAGCCGATGCTGGCGCCGGGCGTGCGCGGCGGGCTGCGGGTCGACGGGGACCACCAGATCGACCCGCGGCGGCTGGCCGGGGCGCTGGTCGCCGCGTGCGAGCGGACCGGTGTGGTCTTCCACCGGGCGTGGGCCGAGCGGCTCACCGTAGTACGGGACCGCGCCACGGGCGTCGTCACGGACGACGGCACCCCGCTGGACGCCGGGCAGGTCGCGCTGGCCGGGGGCAGCCTCAGCGGGCGGCTCGCGGGCGTCCCCGAGGAGGTGCTGCCACCCGTGCGGCCGGTGAAGGGGCAGGTCGTACGGCTGACCATGCCGCAGCGGCACGGGCCGTTCCTGAGCCGGACCGTACGCGCGGTCGTGCGCGGCAGCCACGTCTACCTGGTGCCGCGCGAGAGCGGCGAGCTGGTCATCGGGGCGACCAGCGAGGAACTGGGCTGGGACACCACCGTGACCGCGGGCGGCGTGTACGAGCTGCTGCGCGACGCGCACGAGCTGGTCCCGGGCATCACCGAGCTGCCCCTCACCGAGACCCGGGCCGGACTGCGCCCCGGCTCCCCCGACAACGCGCCGCTGCTCGGCCCGACCGGTCTCGAAGGGCTCCTGCTGGCCACCGGTCACTATCGCAACGGCGTCCTGCTCACGCCGGTCACCGGCGACGCCCTGGCGCACGCCCTGGCGACGGGTGAACTCCCCGAGGAGGCCCGCCCCTTCACGCCGAGGCGCTTCAGCACCGCCACCGCACTCACGGAGCAGCCCGCATGAACATCTCCGTCAACGGGGAGCCCCGGGACGTCCGGCCCGGCACGGCTCTCGACGCCGTCGTGAAGTCCCTCACCGCCGCGCCGTCCGGCGTGGCCGCCGCCCTGAACGAAACCGTCGTCCCGCGCGCGCAGTGGCCGTCCACGCCCCTCACCGAGGGGGACCGCGTGGAAGTCCTCACCGCCGTCCAAGGAGGCTGATCATGGCCGACGATCCGTTTGTCCTCGGTGGGATGTCCTTCACGTCCCGCCTGATCATGGGTACGGGCGGGGCGCCCAGCCTCGACGTGCTGGAGCGGTCGCTGGTCGCGTCCGGGACGGAACTGACGACGGTCGCGATGCGCCGGGTGAACGCCTCGGTGCACGGCTCGGTGCTGTCCGTCCTCGACAAGCTCGGCATTCGCGTCCTGCCCAACACGGCGGGCTGCTTCACCGCCGGTGAGGCCGTCCTCACGGCCCGTCTCGCACGCGAGGCCCTCGGCACGGACCTGGTCAAGCTGGAGGTCATCGCCGACGAGCGCACGCTGCTGCCGGATCCGATCGAGCTGCTGGAGGCGGCAGAGACGCTGGTCGACGACGGTTTCACGGTGCTGCCGTACACCAATGACGACCCCGTGCTCGCGCGGAAGCTGGAGGACGTCGGCTGCGCGGCGATCATGCCGCTGGGCTCGCCGATCGGCTCCGGGCTGGGCATTCGCAATCCGCACAACTTCCATCTGATCGTCGAGCACGCGCGCGTGCCGGTGATTCTGGACGCGGGGGCCGGTACGGCGTCGGACGCGGCGTTGGCGATGGAGCTGGGATGTGCGGGTGTGATGCTCGCCTCGGCGGTGACGCGGGCGCAGGAGCCGGTGCTGATGGCTGACGCGATGCGTCACGCGGTCGAGGCGGGGAGGCTGGCCTATCGGGCGGGGCGTATTCCCCGGCGGCACTTCGCGGAGGCGTCCTCGCCGGCTGACGGCATGGCTGTGCTGGACCCGGAGCGGCCTGCTTTTCAGTGAGTGCAAGCAGCGGGGGTGGGACGCACGTCACAGGTCCGCTTCAGTCGCGCTCCGAATCTGACGGGGGGACGGAGCTGTCAGTCGTGGCTCGTACACTCGCCTGCGTGGACACGACCCTTCAGGACCCCTTGGTCGGGCAGGTGCTCGACGGCCGGTATCGCGTTGACGCGCGGATCGCGGTCGGCGGGATGGCCACGGTCTACCGGGCCGTGGACACCCGGCTCGACCGGGTCCTCGCGCTCAAGGTGATGCACCCCTCGCTCGCGGTCGACGGCTCGTTCGTCGAGCGGTTCATCCGCGAGGCGAAGTCGGTGGCCCGGCTGGCGCACCCGAACGTGGTGCAGGTCTTCGACCAGGGCACCGACGGCAGTTACGTCTACCTCGCCATGGAGTACGTCGCGGGCTGCACCCTGCGGGACGTGCTGCGCGAGCGCGGGGCCCTGCAGCCGCACGCCGCCCTGGACATCCTGGAGCCGGTGCTGGCCGCGCTGGGCGCCGCGCACCGCGCCGGGTTCGTGCACCGGGACATGAAGCCGGAGAACGTCCTGATAGGGGACGACGGCCGGGTCAAGGTCGCCGACTTCGGCCTCGTACGGGCCGTCGACACGGTGACGAACACCACCGGCACCGTCCTCGGCACGGTCTCGTACCTCGCCCCGGAGCAGATCGAGAACGGCACCGCCGACCCCCGCGTCGACGTGTACGCGTGCGGCGTGATGCTCTACGAGATGCTCACCGGCGACAAGCCGCACGACGGGGACTCCCCGGCCGTGATCCTCTACAAGCATCTGCACGAGGACGTCCCGCCGCCCTCGGCCGCCGTGCCCGGTCTGGCGTACGAGCTGGACGAGATGGTGGCCTCGGCGACCGCCCGCACCCCGGACATCCGCCCGCACGACGCGGTGGCGCTGCTCGCGCAGGTCCGTGACGGGCGCGGCCGGCTGACGGCGGAACAGCTGGACGCGGTGCCGCCGCAGGCGCTCACCGTGGACCACGTCAACGCCGACGACCGTACGAGCGTGATCCCCCGTGCACTGGCCACACCTCGCCCGCTGCCCGTCAACGAGGAGGAGGGCTCCGCGGCCGCGCTCAACCGCACCAGCCGCTTCGAGTCCCCGCCGCCCCCGCCGTCCCGGCGCCGCTCGGGGCCCCGGCGCGGCCCGATGGCGATCGTCGCCGCCGTCCTGCTCGTGCTCGGACTCGGCGCCGGCATCTGGTACATCAACTCGGGCCAGTTCACCGAGGTCCCCCCGCTGCTGGCGAAGACGCAGGCGCAGGCCGAGGACCGGCTGGCGGACGCCGGGCTGGAGCTCGGCAAGGTGGAGCACGCCTACAGCGACACGGTGGAGCGCGGCACGGTCATCAGCAGCGACCCGAAGGCCGGGACACGCATCCGCGGCAACGACTCGGTGTCCGTCACCATCTCCGACGGCCCCCGGAACGTGCGGGTGCCCGCCCTGGAGGGGCAGCGGCTGGACAAGGCGCGGTCGCTGCTGAAGGAGGACGGGCTGGAGCCGGGCATGGTCACCCGGGAGTTCAGCGAGGACGTGCCCAGGGGCTCGGTGGTCTCCGCACGGCCGGCGGACGGCACGAAGGTGCGTGCGGGCTCGGCGGTCGCGCTCGTCGTCAGCAAGGGCAGCCCCGTCGACATCCCCGACGTCACCGGTGACGACCTGGCCGACGCCAGGGCCGAGCTGACGGACGCCGGCCTCAAGGTGAAGGTCGCCACCGAGCGGGTCACCTCCTCCGAGTTCGACAAGGGCCAGGTCGCCCGGCAGAGCCCGAACCCCGGCGGCCGGGCGGCCGAGGGCGACACGGTGACGCTGACGGTGTCCAAGGGCCCCGAGATGATCGAGGTCCCGGACGTGGTCGGCGACAGCGTCGACGACGCCACGCGGGAGCTGAAGAGCGCCGGGTTCCAGGTCGACGAGGACCGCGGACTGCTCGGCCTGTTCGGCGACACGGTGAAGGACCAGTCCGTGAAGGGCGGGGAGACCGCGCCCAAGGGATCGACGATCACCATCAAGATCAGGTGACGGCTGCGGGCAGGGAACCCGTGGACAGAACCCGTGGACGGGGCGGGGCCAGGCGCATGACACCCTGAACGGGTGAACCATCAGCTGTCCGGCCCCTCCCGCAACCCCGTGGGCGGCCACGTCCCCGTGGCCGGTGGCCTCCACTCCGTCGGCCTGACCTACGCCCGTGACCTCAAGGCCGAGACCGTCCAGGTCTTCGTCGCCAACCCGCGCGGCTGGGCCACTCCGGCCGGCAACCCGAAGCAGGACGAGGCGTTCCGCGCCGCGTGCGAGGCCGAGTCGATCCCGGCGTACGTGCACGCCCCCTACCTGATCAACTTCGGCTCGCACACCGAGGCGACCGTGGAGCGGTCGGTGGAGTCGCTGCGGCACTCGCTGCGCCGCGGACGGGAGATCGGGGCGCTGGGCGTGGTCGTGCACACCGGCAGCGCGACCGGCGGCCGGGAGCGGTCCGTGGCGCTGAAGCAGGTCCGGGAGCATCTGCTGCCGCTGCTCGACGAGCTGACCCACGACGACGACCCGTATCTGCTGCTGGAGTCGACCGCCGGCCAGGGCGCCTCCCTGTGCTCACGGACCTGGGACTTCGGCCCGTACTTCGAGGCGCTGGACGCGCATCCCAGGCTGGGCGTGTGCCTGGACACCTGCCACATCTTCGCCGCCGGGCACGACCTGACCGGCCCCAGCGGCATGCACCAGACGCTGGACCTGCTGGTGGACACGGTCGGCGAGGGCCGGCTGAAGCTGATCCACGCCAACGACTCCAAGGACGTGGTGGGCGCGCACAAGGACCGGCACGAGAACATCGGCGTCGGCCACATCGGCGAGGACCCGTTCCGGGCCCTGATGACGCACCCCGCGACCGAGGGCGTGCCGCTGATCATCGAGACGCCGGGCGGCAAGGAGGGGCACGCGGCGGACGTGGAGCGCCTGAAGAAGCTGCGCGACTGCTGAAACCTCAGAGGTCGGGGCCGTCGCCCGGCTCCTCCTGGTACGAGTAGCGCTGCTCCTGCCATGGATCGCCGATGTTGTGGTAGCCGCGCTCCTCCCAGAAGCCGCGCCGGTCGGCGGTCATGTACTCCACACCGCGCACCCACTTGGGGCCCTTCCAGGCGTACAGGTGGGGCACGATCAGGCGCAGCGGGAAGCCGTGCTCGGCGGTGAGCAGCTCGCCGTCCTTGTGGGTGGCGAACAGGACGTGCTCGGAGGCGAAGTCGGACAGCCGGAGGTTGGAGCTGAATCCGTACTCGGCCCACACCATCACATGGGTGACGTCGTCCGCGGGCGGCGCGATGTCGAGGATCGTGCGCGCGGGGACTCCGCCCCACTCGGCGCCCAGCATGCTGAACTTCGTGACGCAGTGCAGATCGGCCACGACGGTGGTGTACGGCAGGGCAGTGAACTCCTCGTGGGTCCAGCAGTGCTTGCCGCCGTCGGCCGTGGCGCCGAAGACCCTGAACTCCCAGCGCTCGGGCCGGAACTTGGGGACGGGGCCGTAGTGCGTGACCGGCCAGCCGCGCTGCATCCGCTGTCCCGGCGGCAGCCCGGGCTGCGTCGCTCCTGCCGGATCGCGCCCTTCTCCCGATTCGTGTCCCACCGGCTGACCCATGACTCCATCCTGACAGACCCCCGGTGATGCCCCTGACCGGGGCAACCCCAAAACAGGGCAATGAGAACTAAGCATGCCCTTACTTACTAAGTGAAGACTTACTGGACGATCTTCGTCGCCGGTGGAATCATGCGGCGCAACCTGCCAGTTCCCCCCGCGCGGAAGGAGCCTCTGCGATGCAGGGCGACCCCGAGGTTCTCGAATTCCTGAACGAGCAGTTGACCGGCGAGCTGACGGCGATCAACCAGTACTGGCTGCACTACCGGATCCAGGACAACAAGGGCTGGACCAAACTCGCCAAGTACACGCGTGAAGAATCCATCGACGAGATGAAACACGCGGACAAGATCACCGAACGCATCCTCATGCTGGACGGCCTGCCCAACTACCAGCGGCTCTTCCATGTCCGGGTCGGTCAGACGGTCACCGAGATGTTCCAGGCGGACCGGCAGGTCGAGGTCGAGGCGATCGACCGCCTCAGGCGCGGTATCGAGGTGATGCGCAGCAAGGGCGACATCACGTCCGCGAACCTCTTCGAGTCGATCCTCGAGGACGAGGAGCACCACATCGACTACCTCGACACGCAGCTGGAGCTCATCGACAAGATCGGCGAGGCGCTGTACATCGCGCAGCAGATCGAGCAGCCGAGCTAGCCGGATCCCTGCGGCTCCAGGCGGCCTAGGCGGCGTCTTCCAGTTCCGCGAGCACCGGCTCGCCCCGGTCCGCCAGCTCACGGCGAGGGCACGAGCCCCTGCCGAGGAGCGCCTGGATGCGGCGTACGCACGACCCGCAGTCCGTGCCCGCCTTGCAGGCGGACGCGATCTGCCGAGGAGTGCAGGCGCCGCCGTCCGCGTGCTGCTTGACCTGCTGCTCGGTGATCCCGAAGCAACTGCAGACGTACACGCGGTTCACCTCCAGGGCGGGTTCGATCCTTGGCGCCGTCCCCGTTGATCGGTGAGGCTAACCTAACCTTACCCGCCGGGTGGGAGGCAGAAAAGCGGAGAGGGGCGCGGATCGTGTGATCCGCGCCCCAGTCCATGCCCGCGTAACAGGCGGACCCGTTACTGGTCCCTGTACATCTCGGCCACGAGGAACGCGAGGTCCAGCGACTGGCTGCGGTTGAGCCGCGGGTCGCAGGCCGTCTCGTAGCGCTGGTGCAGGTCGTCGACGAAGATCTCGTCGCCGCCGCCCACGCACTCGGTGACGTCGTCGCCGGTCAGCTCCACGTGGATGCCGCCCGGGTGGGTGCCGAGCGCCTTGTGGACCTCGAAGAAGCCCTTGACCTCGTCGAGCACGTCGTCGAAGCGGCGGGTCTTGTGCCCGGAGGCCGCCTCGAAGGTGTTGCCGTGCATCGGGTCGGTGACCCAGGCGACGGTGGCGCCCGAGGCGGTGACCTTCTCGACCAGCTCGGGAAGCTTGTCACGGACCTTGTCGGCGCCCATGCGGACGATGAAGGTCAGCCGGCCCGGCTCCCGCTCCGGGTCGAGGCGCTCGATGTACTGCAGCGCGTCCTCGGCCGTGGTCGTCGGACCCAGCTTGATGCCGATCGGGTTGCGGATCCTCGAGGCGAACTCGATGTGCGCGTGATCCAGCTGCCGGGTGCGCTCGCCGATCCACACCATGTGCGCGGAGACGTCGTACAGCTGCCCGGTGCGCGAGTCGACCCGGGTCAGGGCGGACTCGTAGTCGAGCAGCAGCGCCTCGTGCGAGGAGTAGAACTCGACGGTCTTGAACTCCTCCGGGTCGGCCCCGCAGGCGTGCATGAAGTTCAGCGCGTTGTCGATCTCGCGCGCCAGCTGCTCGTAGCGCTGCCCCGACGGGGACGACTTCACGAAGTCCTGGTTCCAGGCGTGCACCTGGCGCAGGTCGGCGTAGCCGCCGGTGGTGAAGGCCCGCACCAGGTTCAGCGTGGACGCCGAGGCGTGGTACATCCGCTTCAGCCGCTCGGGGTCCGGGATGCGGGCCTCTTCGGTGAAGTCGAAGCCGTTGACGGAGTCGCCCCGGTACGTCGGCAGCGTCACGCCGTCGCGGGTCTCGGTCGGCTTGGAGCGCGGCTTGGAGTACTGGCCGGCGATACGGCCGACCTTCACGACCGGCACGGACGCGGCGTACGTCAGCACGGCGCCCATCTGGAGCAGCGTCTTGAGCTTGTTGCGGATGTGGTCCGCGGACACCCCGTCGAACGCCTCGGCGCAGTCGCCGCCCTGGAGGAGGAACGCCTCTCCCTTGGCGACGGCTGCCATCCGGGCGCGCAGCTGGTCGCACTCGCCCGCGAAGACGAGCGGCGGATACGACTCGAGGTCCGCAACGACTGCGCGCAGAGCCTCGGTGTCGGGGTACTCGGGCTGCTGCGCCGCGGGCAGGTCTCGCCAGGTGTTGCCAGCACTCGTGCTGGTCTTAGCGTTCACGGTCACGGCCTCAACATTACGGGGTCGTGTCGGGCGTCCTGGCCCATGCCCAGCAATTGAGACACGGGGTACACGACTCGGACATGGGGTAGGGTGCCTGCCATGTTCGCGCACTCGATCCAGACCTGGTGGTGGACCGCTCATCCGGCGGCCCACTGACTGCGCGTACGACCGACTTCGCGAAGGCCGCCCGAGGGGCGGCCTTCGGCGTTTCCCGGGGTCCGTTCCTCACCGACATCGATCGACGTCGATCGACAGCCACGGAGGAACCATGGACCTGACACAGCTGCTGCATGAGCCCCGCCCCTTCGCCCTGCTCCGCCGCCGCACCCCGGGCCACGACCACGACCTGATCGAGGTCCTCATCGGCCCGGTCACCACCTACGACCGCCTCGCCGACCTCCCCGACGAGGGCCTGGCGCTCGTCCCCTTCCGGCAGATCCGCGAGCGCGGCTTCGACGTCCGCGACGACGGCACGCCACTGTCGGTGCTGACCCCCGTGGAGTCCTACGTCGTCCCGCTCGCCGACGCACTGGAGCAGCTCCCGGTGCACGACGTGCGGGTCGAGGGCGGCGGCTTCGACGTCGGTGACGAGGAGTACGCGGAGATCGTCGGGCGCGTGCTGCGGGAGGAGATCGGGCGGGGCGAGGGCGCGAACTTCGTCATCCGGCGGACGTACGAGGGGGAGATCCCCGGGTTCGGCCGGGCCGACGCGCTGGCGCTGTTCCGGCGGCTGCTGGAGGGCGAGCGGGGCGCGTACTGGACGTTCGTCGTGCACACCGGGGACCGGACGCTGGTGGGGGCGAGCCCGGAGGTGCACGTCAGGATGTCCGGCGGCACGGTCGTCATGAACCCGATCAGCGGGACGTACCGCTATCCCGCCGAGGGGCCGACGCCCGAGCACCTGCTGGACTTCCTCGCCGACGGCAAGGAGATCGAGGAGCTGTCGATGGTCGTCGACGAGGAGCTCAAGATGATGTGCACCGTCGGCGACATGGGCGGGGTCGTCGTCGGGCCCCGGCTGAAGGAGATGGCGCACCTCGCGCACACCGAGTACGAGCTGCGCGGCAAATCCTCGCTGGACGCGCGGGAGGTCCTGAAGGAGACCATGTTCGCGGCGACCGTCACGGGCTCGCCGGTGCAGAACGCCTGCCGGGTCATCGAGCGGCACGAGGTCGGCGGGCGCGGGTACTACGCCGGTGCGCTGGCCCTCCTCGGACGGGATTCGGGCGGGGCCCAGACTCTGGACTCCCCCATCCTCATCCGCACGGCAGACATCGACGCCGGCGGCCGGCTGCGGGTGCCGGTGGGCGCCACGCTGGTGCGCGGGTCCGACCCGGCGGGCGAGGTCGCGGAGACGCACGCGAAGGCGGCGGGCGTGCTGACGGCGCTGGGCGTACGCCCGGGCCGGCCGCGCGAGGAGTCCGTACGGCCGCGACTGGCCGACGACCCGCGTGTGCGGGCCGCGCTCGACGGGCGCCGGGCCTCGCTCGCGCCGTTCTGGCTGCGGATGCAGGAGCCGTCCGAGGAGGTCACGGGACACGCCCTGGTCGTCGACGGCGAGGACACCTTCACGGCGATGCTCGCGCATGTGCTGCGGACGGGCGGGCTGGAGGTGACCGTCCGGCGGTACGACGAGGACGGGCTCCGCGAGGCGGTGCTCGCGCACGAGGGCCCGGTCGTGCTCGGCCCGGGCCCCGGTGACCCTTCCGATCTCACCGATCCCAAGATGCGCCTCCTGCGGAACCTTGCCTCCGAGATCATCCGTGATCACCCGCACGGCGTGCTCGGCGTCTGCCTCGGGCACGAGCTGATCGCGGCCGAGCTGGGGCTGGAGATCGTACGCAAGGAAGTGCCGTACCAGGGGGCGCAGACGACGATCGACCTGTTCGGGCGGCCGGAGACGGTCGGCTTCTACAACAGCTTCGTGGCGCGCTGCGACGAAGGGGCCCGTCAGGAGCTGGCCGCGCACGGCGTGGAGGTCAGCCGCGCGGCGAACGGGGAGGTGCACGCGCTGCGGGGGCCGGGATTCGCGGGGGTGCAGTTCCACCCGGAGTCGGTGCTCACGCTGGGCGGCGCGGCGGTCGTGCGGGACCTGGTGGGACAGCTGCGGGGCACCAGCGCGCCCTCGGTGTAGCCCGGGTCCGGTCGGGGCCGCGCGGCCC
>NZ_MUKA01000398.1 GCF_002150735.1 Streptomyces africanus | reverse complement strand
CGGCCGCCCGGCCCGGCTCCCGCACCGACATCCCCACCAGACGCGAGTCGGTGGGCACGCCCTCGTGGCGCATCATCTCGTCGGTGAACGGCTCCGGTTCCAGCAGCAGTGCCGGGTCGGCGGTGACGACGACGTCGCGTTCGACACCGACCTCCTCCAGCACCAGCTTGGACTCCTCGTCCCGCACCACGATGTCGTCCATGTCCGCCAGCACCGTGCGCACGGCCTCCCGGTCGTCGGCCTCGCGCAGCGGGCCGGCGCCGATGGCGTAGGCGAAGGTGTGGATGCCGCGCTCCTGGGCGGCCCGGACCAGGCGCAGATAACGCCGCGCCTCGCCGTCGAAGAGGAGCCCGCCGCCGCCCAGGACCAGCAGATCGAGCGAGGCCAGGGCGTCCAGGACCTGGTGGCGGCTGACGCCCTCCCAGTCCACCACCTCGTCGGCGCCCGGGTGATGGGCCCGGGTGTGCTCGGCGTTCCGGCTGAAGACGACCAGCCGGGCGTTGGGCCGCTGGGCGCGCAGACAGTGCAGGACGCAGGTCAGGATCGACTCGTCGCCGATGTTGAAGCCGCCGTACGAGCCGAGCACGCCGATGCGCGGGCCCGGCCGGGCGGGCTGCGGATGAGGAGGGGCAGTGGTCATCCGGGTGCTCCCGTCGCGTCGGATTCTGCTCAGTGCCCCGGTGCGCTGCACCGGTGGTGCGGAGGGGGCGGTGCCCGTGCGTACGGTCCGTGCCGTGCACGGCCCCGGGTTGCCTGCGCCGCACGGCCGGAAACACCCCGCGTTCCGAGTGTGACCGAGGCCCGGAAGGTGCGCATTGTCCGGTGGGCCGGGGGTACGCGGGAGCCGGATCGGCGAAGGGCCCTCTCCGTGCGGGAAGCAGAGGTGACCGTCATGCGGTTCCATGATCGCCGGCAGGCCGGCGGGGAACTGGCCGAAACACTGCGTGCCCGGCAGAGGGAGGGGGCGCTGCCTGATCCCCTCGTCCTCGCCCTGCCCCGCGGCGGGGTCGCCGTGGCGCGCGAGGTCGCCGCGGCGCTGGACGCCCCGCTCGACGTCCTCGTCGTACGGAAGATCGGGGCGCCCTTCCAGGAGGAGCTCGGCGTCGGCGCCATGGCCGGGGACGAGGTGCCGCTCCTCGACGAGGACACCATGCGCCATCTGGGCCTCAGGGAGGCCGCCCTCGCGCCCGTCATCGAGCGGGAGCGCGCGGAGCTGCGCCGCCGCGAACGGCTGTACCGGCAGGGCCGCCCCGCACCCGACCTGCGCGGACGCACCGCGATCGTGGTCGACGACGGCCTGGCGACCGGTTCCACGGCCCGGGCCGCGCTGCGATTCGTCCGCCGTCAGGCGCCCGAACGGGTGGTGCTGGCGGCGCCGGTGTGCTCCCCGGAGGCGGCCGACCTGATGCGCGCCGAGGCCGACGAGGTGATCTGCCTGTACCAGCCGGCCGCGTTCATGGCCGTGGGCCTCTGGTACGAGAACTTCGACCAGCTGACGGACCAGGACGTCCTGGAAGCGCTGCACGCGCAACTGTGATCCATTGTTCACCTGTCAGGTGTGGCGGAAATCAGCCACGACGGACAACGATGTCCCCTCCCCACACCTGCCACAGGAGCATCAGTGAACGTCTCGACCACCGTGTGGCTGCTCACCGTGGCAGCGCTGTGTCTGCTCGTCGCCGTCGACTTCCTCGTTGGCCGCAAGCCGCACGACGTGTCCGTGAAGGAAGCCGGGACGTGGACGGTGGTGTGGATCGTCCTGGCCGTGCTGTTCGGGCTGGGGTTGTGGTACTTCGGCGGGAGCGGGCCTACGGGCGAGTTCTTCGCCGGTTACATCACGGAGAAGTCGCTGAGCGTCGACAACCTCTTCGTGTTCGTCCTGATCATGGGGAAGTTCGCGGTGCCCTCGCAGTACCAGCAGCGGGTGCTGATGGTCGGCGTCCTGATGGCCCTGGTGCTGCGGGCCGGCTTCATCGCGGCCGGCGCGGCGATCATCTCCGCGTTCTCCTGGGTGTTCTACCTCTTCGGCGCGTTCCTCGTCTGGACCGCCTGGAAGCTGATCCAGGACGCCCGCAAGCAGGACCACGAGGAGGAGTACCAGGAGAACAAGCTGCTGAAGATGGCGGAGCGGCGCTTCGGCGTGGCCGACCGCTACCACGGCACGAAACTGTTCATCACCGAGAACGGCAAGCGGATCATGACGCCGATGCTGGTCGTGATGCTCGCGATCGGCTCCACCGACGTGCTGTTCGCCCTCGACTCCATCCCCGCGATCTACGGCCTGACGCAGGACCCGTACATCGTGTTCACCGCGAACGCCTTCGCCCTGATGGGCCTGCGCCAGCTGTACTTCCTCATCGGCGGCCTGCTGAAGAAGCTGGTCCACCTGAGCTACGGCCTGTCGATCATCCTGGGCTTCATCGGCGTGAAACTGGTACTTCACGCGCTGCACGAGTCGGGCGTCCACGTCCCCGAGATCAGCATCCCCTTCTCGCTCGGCTTCATCGTGCTGGTGCTGGCCGTGACGACGTTCACCAGCCTGCGGGCCTCGAAGAAGCAGGAGACCGAGGCCGAGGCCGAGGAGGCGGAGGGGGTCACCGGGTCCCGGTAGGTTCTGCCGGCCGGGGCGTCAGACGACGCCGTCCGCGCGCAGGGCCGACACCTCCTCGTCGGTGCGGCCCAGCTCGGCGAGGATCGCCCCGGTGTGCTCACCGACCGCCGGTACGGGGTCCATCCGGGCGGACAGCCCCGCGAGGTCGGCCGGCGGGAGCAGGGCCTCCACCGTCGCCCCCGGCACCCCGACCTCGGTCCAGCGGCCGCGGGCGGCCAGCACCGGGTGGTCCAGGAACGCGGCGACGTCGTTGACCCCGGCGCAGGCGATGCCGATGGCCTCCAGGTCCTTGAGGATCTCCGCGGAGCCGGAGCGGGCGAAGCGCGCGGCGACGATCGCGTTGAGCTCCTCGCGGTGGGCGACGCGGTCGGAGGCGGTGGCGAAGCGCGGGTCGCCGACCAGCTCCGGCCGGCCGAGGAACTCGGCGCACAGGGCCGCCCACTCCCGCTCGTTCTGGATGGAGAACAGCACCTCCTTGCCGTCGGCGGCCTCGTACGTCCCGTACGGCGCGATGGTGGCGTGCTGGGTGCCCAGGCGCGGGGGCTGGGTGCCGCCGTACCGGGTGTAGTAGGCGGGCTGGCCCATCCATTCCGCCAGCGCCTCGAACAGGGACACGTCCACCGGGTGGGCCTCGCCGGTGACGGCGCGGGTGTACAGGGCCGTGAGGACGCCGCTGTAGGCGTACATCCCGGCGGCGATGTCGGCGACGGAGATCCCGGTCCGGGCGGTCCCCTCCGGGGTTCCCGTCAGGGACACCAGACCAGTCTGGCACTGCACGAGCAGGTCGTAGGCCTTGCGGTCGGCCCAGGGGCCGGTCGTGCCCCAGCCGGATATCGTGCACGGGATCAGACCGGGGCGGCGGCTGGTGACGGTGGCGGCGTCCAGACCGAGCCGGCCGGCGGCGCCCGGGGCGAGGTTCTGCACGAACACGTCGGCGCCGTCGAGGAGTTCGTGCAGGATCTCGCGGCCCCGTGGATCCTTCAGGTCCAGCGTGAGGGACTCCTTGGAGCGGTTGAGCCACACGAAATAGCTGGAGTGGCCGTGCACGGTCGTGTCGTACCGGCGGGCGAAGTCGCCGCCGCCCGGCCGCTCCACCTTGATGACACGGGCGCCGAGGTCGGCGAGCTGCCGGGTGGCGTAGGGCGCGGCCACGGCCTGCTCCAGGCTGACCACCGTGACCCCGGCCAGGGGATACCGCTGCACGCTCATGCCTCATGCTCCTGAACCTCGTACCGGACGGCGCCCGGACAGTCTCTCCCAGCCGGACGGCGGCGGCTGAGGCCGGGCTCTACGGCCGGGCCAGGTGCCGCATCGCCAGCGCCAGTTGCAGCCGGAGCCGGCCCTGCGGGGTGCGCACCGGCCAGCCGAGCAGGTGCTCGGCGTGGGCCAGCCGGTCCTGGAGCGTCGAGTGGTGGACGTTGATCTCGGAGGCGGCCGCCCGCAAGCTCGCCGTGGACGCGACCGCGTGCAGGGTCGCCGCCAGCCAGGGTGTGCTCGCCGCGGCCGCCTCCAGGGCACGCACGTCCGGCGGCGGTTCGGCGCCGGGCACGACGAGATCGGCGAGGAGGGCGATGCCGCCCAGCTCCTCGGCGTACACGACGCGCGGCCCGGGGTCCCGCGGGGTGCCGTCGGCGGTGAACCGCAGGGCGGTACGGGCCTCGGCCCACGACCGGGGGAGTTCGAGCACGGGCACGGCGGGCCCCACGCCGAGCCGTACGACCCCGTCGGCCTCCGCCCCGGCGGGTACGACCCGCGGCCGCTCGTTCAGCGGGGCGAGAGCCCGGGCCGGGAGGGCGGGGTCCAGGCCGAGGCGGCGGGCGGCATGCAGCCGGGCCGCTTCCGTGGCCGTGCCGTCGAGCAGGGTCTCGACCAGCGCCGGATCGTCGGCCGGGACCCGACCGCGGGTACGGTCGAGCACGAGCCGCAGCGCGCCGGCGGCCCGCTCGAGAATCACCGCGTCGACCACACTGGACGCGACCCGGGCGTGCCCGCCGCCACCCCTGCGGGCCGCCGCCCCGGCGTGATCGGTGTCGACCGGGTGGGATGCCGCCCTGGCGCGGTCCGCTGTCACGCCGTCGGGCGCCGCCCCGGTACGGCCGGTCCCCGCCACGCCGTAGGTCACCCCGCCACGGTCGATGTCCTCGGCGTAGGCAGCCGCCCCGCCACGCTCGGTCTCGACCGCGTGGGGCGCCGTTCCGGGGTGGTCGGTGTCGGTCGTGTGGGGTGCCGTTCGGGGGTGGTCGGTGTCGGTCGCGTGGGACGCCGCTCCGGCGCGGTCGATGTCGGCCACGTGGGCCGCCACCCCGCCACGGTCGGTGTCGGCCACCTGGGACGCCGCCCCAGCGCGGTCCGCTGTCGTGGCGCCCGGCGCCGACCCACAACGGTCCGCTTTTACAACGCCCGGTGCCGACGCGCGAAGGTCGGCTTTCCCCATGCCCGATGCCGGCCCGCCAACGTCCGCTTTCCCCACGCCCGGTGCCGACGCGCCAAGGTCGGCTTCCACCATGCCCGGAGCCGACCCCCCAGCGTGCGCGCTCGCCGCGCCGGACGCCGACCCGGTACGGCTCGCGGGCACGGGCACAGTGCCGCGCGCCGCACCGGCCCGCTCCAGCCACAGGGCCGCCGTGCCGTGCGGGGACAGCCGGGCGGACGGCCAGGTGGGGTCCGGAGGCGCCTCCGTGTCCCGTCGCGTGCCGTCGGGCTCCACGCGTACGTGCACGCGCCGTTCGGGGTCGACCAGCCGGGCCGGGCAGCCGGCCAGCACGGCGGCACCGCGTACGAGTGCCTCCACACCGGCCCTGGACTCGGCCAGGCCATCGAAGTAGGCGATGACCCGGACCGCCGCACCGGCATCAGGATCGAGCGCGGTCAGGCGCCCGGCCAGCTCTTTCATAGGCCCATGGTGCGGCATCCGGCCGCCGAACGGGCCCCGATCGCCGGTGGCGGCCCGAGCGCTCCGGCCGTGGCCGACGCACCTGGCCCCGCCCGTCACGCGCTCAGCAGCCTCCGCAGCCACTTCAGATGCGCCGCCCGCGCCGACTGGGAGAGCGCCGCCTGGGGTGCGAAGCCGTCGAAGCCGTGGAATCCGCCGGGCCAGACGTGCAGCTCGGCCACGCCGCCGGCCTGCCAGATGCGCGAGGCGTAGGCGACGACCTCGTCCCGGAAGGTCTCCGCGGAGCCGACGTCGAGGAACGCCGGGGGCAGCCCGGTCAGGTCCTCCGCACGGGCCGGTGCCGCGTACGCCGGTACGTCGGGGCCGCCTCGCCGCGAGCCCAGCAGCGCCGTCCAGCCGGTCTCGTTGGCGGTGCGGTCCCACACCCCGAGGCCCGCCATCTGGTACGTCGACGGCGTGTCGTTGCGGTCGTCGAGCATCGGGCACAGCAGGACCTGCCCGATGGGCTGCGGCCCCTTGCGGTCCCGCGTGAGCAGGGCCAGGGCCGCGCACAGCCCGCCACCGGCGCTCGCGCCCGCGATGACGATCCGCTCGGGATCGGCACCGAGCTCGGCGGCGTGGTCCGCCGTCCACAGCAGCCCGGCGTACACGTCCTCGATCGGCGCGGGATGCGGATGCTCGGGCGCCAGCCGGTACTCCACCGACACCACCACCGCGTCCAGCGCCTGCGCCCACGCCAGCGGGACGTCGACGCCGACCCGGTTGTTCCCGATGACCATGCCGCCGCCGTGCACGTGGTAGATGACGGGGCGCGGCCCGGCGCTCGCCGGAGCGGGCGGCCGGCAGATCAGCAGCGAGATGTCGGGCTCGCCCTGCGGCCCGGGCACCTGCCGGTCCTCCACCTCGAACGTCCCGCCCATCGTCAGGTCCATATCGGCCAGCAGCTGGATCCCAGGGCCCTGGCGCACCTCGGCGATCTCGTCCAGGGTGAGACCCGGGCTGATCATGTCCTTGATCAGCTCCAGGGCTCCGGCGAGTTCCGGGTCGAACGGGGGCGGAACATGCGTCATGACGTCTCCTCGGGCGAGGTCGCGGCGGCTCGTGCTGCCATGATCGGTCCGGCCGCACCGGACCCGGGCGCCGCCGTCCGGCGGAACCTCCCCGCCGTACGGCGGGTGGCACACCGGTGGCGGGCGAGGGCCACGGCCGTGAGCGCCGCGACCAGCGCGCACACCCCGAGCCACCCGAAGCCGCCGTACGCCCGCACACCCAGCCACGAGCCGACGGCGCCCCCAAGATACGCGCAGGTCATATAGGCGGTGGTGAGCCGGCTGCGCACCTCGGCACGCAGTGCCTGGATCCGCACCGTGTTGGCGACCATCCCGGACTGCATGCCGACATCGAGCAGCAGCGTGCCCACGACCAGAGCCGTCACTCCCGCCGCACCGCCAAGACCGCCCAGTGCCAGCACCGCGGCCGAGGCGCCCACCACCAGGAAGCACACCCGGTTGACCGCGTCCGGCCCCCGCCGGTCGACCTGGCGGCCCGCGACCGGCGTGCACACCATGGTCACCGCGTTGACCAGGGCGAGCAGCCCCACGGCCCCCGCGCCCCTGCCGTACACCGGACCCGTGAGCAACAGCGCCACACCCGTCCACACGGCGGAGAAACCGGCGAACACCAGGGCCTGGTACAGGCAGGACCGGCGCAGTCCGGGCTCCGTGCGCAGCAACCGCAGCGGCTCGGCCAGGAGCGCGACGTAGCCCTGGGAGGAAGGCGGGGACGTCCGGGGAAGCAGGCGCGCCGACAGCGCGGCCACCGCCAGGGACAGCACGGCGGCCAGGACGTACGGGGCCCGCCAGCCCAGCCACTCGCCGAGCGCGCCGCCGGCGGTGCGCGACAGCAGCATGCCCGCGAGGGAGCCGCTCAGCAGAGTTCCGCCGGTGACGCCCCGCCGCTCCCGCGGCACCAGACCGGCCGCCAGCGGCCCGGCGAGCGGCGCCGCCACCGTCGTCACCCCCACCAGGGCACTGGCGGCGACCAGCGGCACCAGCCCCGGCGCGGCGCTCGCCGCGAACAGCCCGAGGCCGGTGAGCGTGAGGAGGGTGACCAGCAGCGGGCGGTACGGGAGGCGGTCGCCGAGGGGCACGAGCAGGCAGATCCCGGCCGCGTAGCCGAACTGCGTCGCGGTGACGACACCGGCGGCCGCGTCGGGCGAGACGTGCAGCCCGGACGCGATCAGCGGGCTGAGGGCCTGCGGGAAGTAGACATTGCCCACGGCCGCGCCGCACACGAGCGCCAGGGCGAGGATCACCCGGGGACTCGCGCCCGGGTGCGCGGTAGGCTGCCGTCGATCGTGATCCGTCATGGGCCGAAGTCCACGCCATGGCAGGGCGGTTGCCAAAGGATGTAGCGAGGGCCTCAATGATCAGCTTCCGGCTCGACGCCGCGGACCTCGCCGACACCCGCTTCGCGATCTCGCCCCTGCGCGAGGTGATGGGCAGCCTGCGTGCCCTGCGCGCCCCCGCCCTCTACCCCCTGCACGTCCGGTGGCGCGCCGCCGTGCTCCAGCACCTCGACCCGGCCGACGCCCGGCTGCTCGCGGCCCTGGTGGGGGACACCCTGGCCCTGCCCGACTTCCTGACCCCCAGGCCGGAGTCCTTCGCGCCCGCTCTCGACGAGCAGCTGGCCGTCGTACGCGCCACACCCGCCGAGGCCGTACGCCGCGACCTGCTCGCCGCCCACGCGCCCGGGCCCCTGCCGCCGGCCCTGCGGGCGGTCACCGCGCCCGGTGACGCAGCCGTCGCGGAGCTGCTGGAGGAGCTGTGCGCCCTCCTGCGGCGCTACTGGGAGTCGGCGCTGTTGCCGTACTGGCCCCGGATGCGGCTCGTGCTGGAGGCCGACATCACCCACCGGGCACGTCAGCTGGCCACCGGCGGTGCCCGGCTGCTCTTCGCCGACCTGCACCGCAACCTGCGCTGGGACGACGGCGTCCTGCGCGTCGACCGGATGCGCGGACGCCACCACGTGGACGGCTCCGGTCGCGGCCTGCGTCTGGTGCCGTCGCTGTTCGCGCACCAGCCGGCGCCCCCGGTCAGCGCCGCCGAACCGCCGATGCTCGCCTACCCCGGCCGGGGCGCCGCCACCCTGTGGGAACCGGAGCCCGAGCCGGACGCCTCCGCCCTCACCGCCCTGCTCGGCGCACCCCGCAGCACCCTCCTGCGGCTGCTGGCCGAGCCCCTGGCGACAGTGGAGCTGGCCCGGCGCCTCGGCGTGACCCCGAGCGCCGTGTCCCAGCATCTGCGGGTCCTGCACGCGACGGGCCTGGTCACCCGCGCCCGCGACGGCCGCCACGTCCTCTACCGGCGCAGCCCGCTGGGGGAGCGGCTGGCCCGGCACGGCCCGGCCTGAACGCTCAGTGGCGCGCCGTGCCGGACCGAGCCGGAGCGGACCCGGACGGCGGCCTGCTGCGCGAGACGACGCGCATGCCGCAGCCGTCGACGACCCGGACCTGCAGCGAGCCGCAGCCGCAGCGCGTCCACTCCGTGCGGCCCGTCGCGGTGGCGTGCCGGGACAGCACCTGGAACGGCTCGCCTCCGTCCGGCCAGCCGCAGTGCGGGCAGACGGTGCCGGTGGTGCTGGTCATGTCTCTGACTCCTCGTGTTCCGTGGCTGGTGGACCGTCGCGACACAGCCAGGGTGCGTCCGAGACTCCGTACACGTCCAGGTTGACTTTGTGGACGTCATTGTGAAGCGTGGCCTTCATGATTGACCTGCGCCGGCTGCATGTCCTGAGGGCGGTCGCCCACTACGGCACGGTCACCGCGGCCGCCCGAGCCCTGCACTTCACCCCGTCCGCCGCCTCCCAGCAGATCCGGCAGCTCGCCCGTGACCTGGGCGTCGACCTGCTGGAGCCGCAGGGACGCGGGGTCCGCCTGACTCCGGCCGCCGAGAGCCTGCTGGCGCATGCAGACGCCATCCAGGCCCGCTGGGACCAGGCGGAACTCGATCTGCGGGCCGACCACGGGGCGCCGTCCGGTGTGCTGCGCGTGACGGGCTTCCCCGTGGCCATCTCGGTCCTGCTGGCGCCGATGGCGGCCCGGCTGGGGGAGCGGTACCCCCGGCTGTCCGTACGGATCACCGAGGCGGGCGTCCCGGAGAGCTTCGACCTCCTCTTCGAGGGTGACATCGACCTGGCGATCGTCGAGTCGACCCCGCACAACCCGCCGCTGAGCGACACGCGGTTCGACCAGCAGCCGTTGCTCGACGACCCGTTCGACCTGGTCGTCCCCGACGGGCACC